>NZ_JAKKRU010000007.1:0-257103 GCF_025653925.1 Shewanella sp. SM68 | reverse complement strand
GAGTCGCCGAGGTAACTGCTGGGATAATGCGCCAATGGAGCGATTTTTCAGGAGTTTAAAAACGGAATGGGTGCCAACGCAAGGCTATAAGAGTTTTGTTGAAGCTAAACAAGATGTGACTGATTATATTATTGGCTATTACAGCCAAGTCAGGCCACATCATTATAATGCAGGATTAAGCCCAAATGAATCAGAGCGAAGATTTTGGGAAGATTCTAAAGCCGTGGCCAAATTTAGTTGACCACTACACTTAATTAAAAATGGCGACTCTGAGTATAGGTAAGGATTAACGGATAAGATTAAATGCACCTTGAGAATGAAATATGTGAAGTCGCAGTTTCATACCCTCAAATGACACAGTTTCTGTTTTATCGCATTGAGTCGAATTGGTTGGTCGTTCATCATCATCTCCCTTTTGGGACGCAATAGAAAACACGCTAGCGCACTGAATTCTATTTGTATCCCGCACTGATTTCCTTGTGGCAACCTTAGGTTAGGTTGCCATTTTTTTACTCAAATTTCAACAAGCGCTAACGCTAGCTTATAGATTAATAAACTGACACGCGTTTAATTTTTTATCCCCCATGATTTTAATGTAGAAAAAATGTAACACTTAAGTGTGAGTACTCAGTATTCCCCAGAAAAATGTCCCATAAAATCTTTTTTAAACTTTTTGGGATTTTTTTCTGATATCAGTGAACTTAATTAAAAATGGCGACTCTGAGTATAGGTAAGGATTAACAGATAAGATTAAATGCACCTTGAGAATGAAATATGTGAAGTCGCAGTTTCATACCCTCAAATGACACAGTTTCTGTTTTATCGCATTGAGTCGAATTGGTTGGTCGTTCATCATCATCTCCCTTTTGGGACACAATAGAAAACACGCTAGCGCATTGAATTCTATTTGTATCTCACACTGATTTCTTTGTGGCAACCCATAGGTTGCCATTTTTTTTACCTAAATTTCTATAAGCTGAGTGATTTGTCCAATTGAACTTGAATCGAAGGATGATAGCCTGCACGAGCCTTTGTATAGATGTCTTTTAATTCAGAGTGATATCCCGCAATTTGTAACTCAGCATAGAGTGGCCGCACAAATTTACCGCGTCCAATACGCACTAAATAGGCACTTAATGCCGGCAACACAGGATCATAATGATTACGAATCGCGACTCGAAACCAATCACAGGCAATTTCTGCATTAGTCGATTGGGTTAATTGGAAGGTTTCATCCAGATCCATCAATTGAACTTGACTAACGACTTCAGGTAATTGGGTCAGAAAATATTGCCAATGGTGCACTCGCCAATCTTTAACGCTTAATCGGCCCGCTGCTGTTCCCTGTAAAAAACACGCCAGCGCATCATCGACTTTATCTAAACTCATGGATGTTGGTCCGCAATAGCCCTCAGGTAAGCCTTCACCATAAATCCACGTTAATAGTTCAGCTTCAGTGATTTTATCTGCGTGTAATTGCAGTAAAGTTTGTTTTGCGTACTCGACAAACACTTCGGTGGTAATGGCTTTAAACGCAAAATGATTCACATAAGTGAGTAAAAATTTATCAAATTCTACTCGCCCTAGCCTGCGCTCTAAATCATGGACAAACATCGAAGCCTTATCATAAGTAAAACGATTAAAGGCAAGATTAGGATCGTCCTGCTGCACATTAGCGGGTAAAGTTTGCTTACCCGTAGGCAAAGACGCGATTTCTTCTTTTAAGCGACCAAACTCTATTACCCATTCTAATTCTGCCTGTTCTTTTCCATAGACAGCCTCGACAATACGGTTAGTAAAATAGGTCGTGAAACCTTCGTTTAACCAGAGATCACGCCAAGTTGCATTACTGACCAAATTGCCCGTCCATGAATGCGCTAACTCATGGGCAACGGTTGACACTAAGCTTTTATCACCAGCAATGAGTGTGGGCGTTAAAAAGGCTAAACGCGGATTTTCCATTCCACCGAATGGGAAACTCGGCGGCAAGATAATCATGTCATAGCGGCCCCATACGTAAGGACCTAACAATGACTCGGCAACGTCGAGCATGTGTTCAGTATCTTCAAACTCTTTTGCGGCGGCCGCTAGCATGCTCGGCTCGGTATACACGCCGCATCTTGGACCTATCGCTTGAAAGGCAATATCACCCACAGCCAAGGCCATTAAATGGGTCGGAATAGGCTGTTCCATCTCAAAGTGAAACACACCATTAAGTGGCGTATCGGGATGATTCATCGCGCTCATAACGGCGCGCATACCTTTGGGCACTTGCACCTTAGCATCAAAAGTGATCCGCGCCTTAGGCGTATCTTGTAATGGGATCCAACTGCGGGCATTGATCGGTTGCGATTGACTAAAGAGGTAAGGTAACTGTTTACCCGCGGTTTGCTCAGGCGCTAGCCACTGTAATCCTTGGGCAGACGGCGAAGTTTGATAGTGAATACAAACCTGCCTGCAAAGAAATGCAGGTAAAGTGATACACAATTTTTGCCCGAGTATGGGGTCAGCTTCATTAAGCACAAAGTCGAGCGGTTCTTCATCCATTTCTGTTAATGCATTCACCCCCTCTGTAGCATTAAAGCAAGTCACAGCAAGTATGGTTAGATCTCGACTATCAAGCCAAAGCTCTGTTACATCACACTCAAGAAAATCCAAGGACAGCGTCGCTTTAGCGAAAAGACGCTGCGCGTCAAAATCCACCATGACATCCAAAGAGACATGGGTCACTTGCACTTGTTCGGTATTCGCAAAAGAATGGTAATCTCGGGTTAAATCCCAAGGGGCTACATCAGCTAATGTACTCTTAGTTGGTTGCAACACTGTCGCCTCGATATTCAAGTTTTGAGCGGTATGTTCTAAATAGTGAGTTATGAGTTACCTTGCTGTGGTGACGGGCTTGATAACTTATCACTAATCATTGGGAGGTATTATCGACTGCAAATTTACTCAGAGGCAAATCGTAACTGAGCTTTAAAGATCCTTAGGAACAAGTTTTTTGTAACAGTTCATCTTTAGGTGTAGGTACCGAGTTTGCAATAGGCTATCTCTAGCTTGCTGGATTTATCGGTAGTCACAGTAGAAGCAGCTAAAATTGAGACGTGCAAACTTGGCAAAAATCGAGTCAGCCTCTTTTTATAAAAACAAAATGCAAAATTATTTAAAATATTTCGCACTTTCCCTGAACTAATTTGATGATGCTGAGTCAGATATTATGAACCGAATCTTTGTAATGAGTTTCTTCGTTCATCATCATTCTCCTTTAGATGGTTTCTAGCGCGACCGTCCCAAGATTCCGAATTGGAATTTACAGCAACCTACTTAGGTTGCTTTTTTTATGTCTTTAATTTGGTCTAAACCTGACATCATCACACATTTAAAACCACAAAAACAAAAAGGACCTCCTGAGAGGTCCTTGATTAACAAGCCGTTTGGCTTACAAGCGAATACCTACTTGCTCTAAATCTTTAGCAACTACGCTATTAGGCACAGGTACATAACCGTCTTTTTCTACCACTTGCTGACCTTGCTTAGACAACACATAACGCAGGAATTCTTTTTCCATTGGTGCTAAGTCTTTGTTTGGTTGCTTGTTCACGTAAACGTATAAGTAACGTGATAGTGGGTAAGTACCATTAGCCGCGTTTTCAGCTGTAGCTTCGATAAACTCATTGCCTTTCTTAGCGATGGCAACAGCTTTAACACCTGCAGTTTTGTAACCGATACCTGAGTAGCCAATCGCATTCAGAGATTGAGAAACAGATTGCACAACAGAAGCTGAACCAGGTTGCTCGTTTACGTTAGCTTTAAAGTCACCTTTACAAAGCGCGTGCTCTTTAAAGTAACCGTAAGTGCCCGATACTGAGTTGCGACCGTAAAGTTGAACGTCTTTGGCAGACCAGTTACCGTCTAAGCCTAAATCGCCCCAACGTTGGATGTCACTGCTACCACATTTGTGAGTTGAAGAAAAAATGCCATCAACTTGCTCAACGCTTAAGCCTTTGATTGGGTTATCTTTGTGCACGAATACGGCTAAAGCATCGATAGCTACACGAATCGCAGTTGGTTTATAACCAAAATGCTTTTCGAACGCTTCAACTTCATTAGGCTTCATCTTACGGCTCATAGGACCGAACTGTGAAGTGCCTTCAGTCAACGCTGGTGGCGCAGTAGAAGAACCCGCCGCTTGGATCTGAATGTTGACGTTAGGGTACATTTGTTTAAATTCTTCTGCCCAAAGTGTCATCATGTTGGCTAAAGTATCTGACCCTACAGATGATAAGTTGCCAGATACACCGCTCGCTTTTTCATAAGTAGGCAGAGATGGATCAATCGATGCCATCGCAGTGGCAGAGAATACACCAGCGGCTGTTAGAGTAATCGCGCCGACAAGCTTTTTCAGTTTCATTATGTGCTCCAGTAGTAAGCTAACTAATTTGTAACTTAAGTTTCTTCAGACGCAGCCAGTATCAATCGCTACAATGACAATTCTATGTCCGTGATATGACACTTAAATGACAATGCACTATTTATCGCTTTTTTCTGTCATTAATACCAATCACATTAAATATCTAATCAGTTCAGAGCCTCACAGGCATTTCAATCCAAGGCGCATTGACGCAGAAATGGTCATTCATGCAACACCGGAGTGGGATGCCTGTGTGGCTCCCGAAGGGCGGGTGATGTTAACGGCATGGCAACGCGCTTTATACTGCGTTAAAGGCTTTCGACAGAGCACCACTCTGCCTTCAAGCCTTCGCCTTGTCTAAAGCGCGTTGAATCCCCGCTGAATGAACAGATATTTAATACTATTGGTATAATAAAGACTCAATAAACCTAGAAATAAAAACAGGCCCTAATGGCCTGTTTTTATTATTTATTGTAAATATTTCACTCACACATACTATTTCTTACGTTCGATAAGATGCAAAGGGATAATAAAGCTAAAAGTACTGCCTTTACCGACTTCACTGCTGATTTTAAGCTTACTGTGATGGTGGTTAAGCGCATGTTTTACTATCGCTAAACCTAAACCACTACCACCGGTTTGCCTTGAGCGCGCACTGTCTACCCGATAAAAGCGTTCCGTTAATCGACCAATATGCTGAGCCGCAATACCTTCACCCGTATCCGTTACGCTAAAGATGGCACCCGTAGCCACACTGCACCACTGCACTGTAATTTTCCCGCCAGGTTCTGTGTAACGAATCGCATTAGAAATCAAGTTAGAACAGGCACTTCTCAGCTGTAATTCATTGCCGTGAGAATCAAGTCCAGGCTCACAATAGAAACTCAATTCATACTTATCTTGTGCCAGCGCCTTAGCTTCCTCCTTGAGCACCTCCATCAACTGCGTCATATTCACAGTGTTTTCGAGGTTAATATCAGCCGCATCTTCAATTCGCGATAACATCAATAGCTGTTCCACCATAGATTGCATTCGTCGCGTCTGCTGCTGCATCAATGCTAACGGCTTGACGTTCATCGAATCAGGCTCAGCCATGCTTTGCATCATTTCGAGGTAACCCTGTAACACAGTGAGCGGCGTTTTTAATTCATGCGACACATTGGCGACAAACTCTTTACGCATTCCCTCAAGCTGACGTATACGAGTGATATCCCGCGCAATTAACAGTAACTGCCTGTCACCGTAAGCCATGATACGGATTTCAAGCAAACGCCTATCCGATACTGGCGAAGGTAACTCCAGCGGCTCTTTGTATTGTGCGGATTTAATGTAAGCAGAAAAATCAGGATGACGGATTAAATTATCGATTCGTTGACCATTATCCTGTGGCCACACAAAACCGAGAATGAGTTGCGCTAACTTGTTACACCATAAAATATTATGCTCTGAATCAAGCACGACAGCGGCATCGGGTAACGCCTCAGCACCTTGACGAAATCGTGCCAGCAGTGCGGCCAGTTGACCGACACGTCGACGATTCTTCCCTTGAAGGCGATAAATACCGTTAAATACACCTTCCCAGCTCCCACTGCCCTGCGGCGGCGTGAGTTTCCTATCCCGCCATAACCAAAAGTTAAGCCGTGATAATTGTCGGTAATGCCAGCAAACTAACCCTAGCGTGCCGATAAAGAGTATCCAGAGAAGTTTCCCTACCAATAAACCTATTAGCGCGCAAAGCAGTAGATATAAACCTAAGCGCGTAAACAACCGATACCCTGAATAAGAGTCAGACATAAATAAACCCAAACATCAGGCTAAATAAGAGGAGCACAAGATAGCGTAAAAGCTAACTTGTGCCTAACAGTTATTCAGCACTAAATGCGTGTAGAGAAACGATAACCAGCGCCACGAACCGTTTGGATCAAGCGATCATGACCAGACTCTTCAACGGCTTTACGAAGGCGTCTGATATGCACGTCAACGGTTCTGTCTTCAACATACACATTGGTGCCCCACACATTATCGAGCAGCTGTTCACGGCTGTAAACACGCTCAGGATGGGTCATGAAAAAGTGTAATAAACGAAATTCGGTTGGGCCCATATCTAATACAGTTTCACCCACACTCACCCTGTGACTCACAGGATCGAGCATTAAGCCCTGTACATCAATGGTTTCTTCTAAACGAGTCGGTGCACTGCGACGCAATACGGCTTTAATACGTGCGACCAGCTCTTTAGGGGAAAAAGGTTTAGTGATGTAATCATCGGCGCCAACTTCGAGGCCTTTGACTTTATCTTCCTCTTCACCGCGGGCGGTTAACATAATGATCGGAATTTGGCGCGTAAACTCATCTTGCTTTAAGCGTTTCGCCAATTGAATACCACTTCCGCCAGGAAACATCCAATCCAATAAAATCAGATCGGGGTAAGGCTCCTTTAGCAGCGCAATGGCCGAATCAAAATCTTCCGCCGCAGAGGTTGTAAACCCATGCTGTTCCATTACAAAAGTCAGCATCTCGCGGATGGCCAACTCGTCTTCTACTATCAATATCCTTGCAGTCATAAGTGATTTTCTGTCAGTGAATGTCAACACGGCTATTATTAGTCATTTTTATTACAGATTTATGAATAAACACGCCGCTTGAGCCATATAGTAGTAATATTTGTCATAATAAGTTTATATAACTGTTTGTTTATAGCAATAAAAAAGGAGGCTATATGCCTCCTTAATTGAGTTTTAATGCTGGATTTAGAATTTGTGTTCTAAGCCAACACCAATGTATTTGTCATCATCTGTAGACGCTTCTAATGAACGGTTCGTGTAGAAAGCGAATAGTTTAGTTGGCTTACCTAAGCTGTAGTCTGCACCTACCGACCATGAATCACCAAGTTCTTCCATATCTTGGAACTGAGCTTTTAAAGTAACAGCATCGATATCATAGGCTGCGCTTAATAGATAGCCGTTAGCACTTTCTGCAGTGACTTCAACTGGCATAGACGTTACAGAATCAAATTTATAGGTTTGCTCTTGTTGCTGGTACATACCACCCAGTTTAATTCCGGCTAACTTAGCTTGTAAGCTGGCACGAACAATCTCATATCCAGACACATCTGAGTCATAGGCAAGAGATGCATAAACGGGTGTTTTCTTCAGTTTCGCATCACCATACATGGCAGCTAAGCTAAAACCATCTTGAGCAAATTGACCTTTTACATCATTTCCTTCGGCAACATAGGTAACACCGAATACAAAATCACCAAAGGAAGGCGTAAGGTAAGTCGCCGTTTGAGCAGCGCGAACTTCACCCTTGAACAGCTTACCTAAGTCACCTGAAAGGTCGTTAAACTGATCAACATCACCTTGAGAAATTTTCAATAAGGTATCATTACGACCCACAGAGAACGAACCAAATGCGCCTTTCAAACCAACAAATTGGTTACGTGCAGTAAAGTTATCGCTTGATGCTGCACCTGTATCAACTTGATATTCCACTGTGTAGAAAGCTTCCAGCGAGCTAGACAGCGCAAAATCACCCTTCACACCAAAACGAGAAGCATTACTTTGAATAGTTGTTGTAGCATCACCTTTCTCATCATTTGATTGAGCAGTGACATTCAACTTACCATAAACAGTCAGTGGCTCAGCGGCATTAGCTGAAGCCAGAGTTGCAGAAGCTAGCGCAGAAGCAAGTAGAGTTTTACAAAAAACGTTCATCATTTAATCCTTTCGACGTTATGTTCGTCTTGGTTATTGGTTTGGAACGACCGAAAGTTTGCAATGAATGTGTTTCAATTTTATTTCAATTGTGACCATTAACGTTGGCGTGCAAAAAAGCTGACGCGAAGCCAGGCATAAAACCCAGTAAAAATGCGGGCTGCAGCTAAGCTAATTATTATGTTACAGTTTAATGAATTCTGATCCTCAGTTAAAAATCAGCTATTGAACACAGGTTTACCCCGCCCAAACTATGCCGTAAACTGCCACTTTAATTTTCAATGGGCGCCTCTTATGTGGTTTAAAAATCTTACTCTTTATCGTTTCAATAAACCTTTTGCCGTCGAAACCGAAGCGCTAGAAACTGCGTTGGCCGATTTCACTTTCTCCCCCTGCTCAAGCCAAGATGTCAGTAAATTTGGTTTCTCAAATGCGTTAGGCAAAAAAGGCAGTTCTTTGGTCCATAGCGCTGACAATCGCCATCTGATCTGCGTGACTAAAGAAGAGAAAATTCTGCCAGGCCAAGTCATCAAAGAAGCCTTAGAAGAAAAAGTGGCTCTCATTGAAGATGAAGAAAATCGTAAACTGGCGAAAAAAGAAAAAGATGCGCTAAAAGATGAAATCATCACTAGCCTACTGCCACGCGCTTTTTCGCGCCGAAGCCAAACCCACGCCTTGATTTTGCCTGAACTAGAAATGATCCTCGTTGATAGTTCAAGTGCCACTAAGGCCGAAGAATTATTAGCGTTATTACGTAAAGCTCTCGGCAGTTTACCTGTGATCCCACTAAGCTTTAAAGCGCCAGTCGAATCCAATTTAACTGAATGGTTAAAACTTGGCAGCGCGCCATTACCCTTTGAAATGCAAGACGAAGCCGAGCTCAAATCTGAAGCTGATGAAGGCGGAATTGTGCGCTTTAAACAGCAGGATTTGAAAGAAGACGAAGTGTTAGCTCACTTAGCAACAGGTAAGCAAGTACACAAGTTAGCGCTGCATTTCGGCCAATCGATTGCACTATTATTGCAATCAGATGCCAGCGTGAAACGCCTTAAATTCTCTGAAGAATTTAGAGCAGGGAACGATGAAGTCGGCACTGACGATCCTATGGCCCGTTTAGATGCAGACTTTGCCCTAATGGGCAGCGAGTTAGTCGCCTTGATGCATGCACTCGTGGCCGCCCTTGGTGGACTCGAAGACGCACAAGTTTAAGCAGAAATCGTTAAGCAGACGAGATCTGCAATTCGCTTGTTAGACTGAGCCGTACAAGATAAGAAAAGGCGCCCCCATCAAAATAATGGTTGCGCCTTTTTTATGACGATTTTACTTTAGGTGGCTTTAAGACAAAGGCATTTAGATGCTAAAGATGAAGTCCTAACCACATTAAGCTTTAGTCGCTAACTCGCCTTTATTGTCAAATGGCCAATCAATGCCTAACCAAGTCTTGAAGAAAGCTTTTTGCTGTTTAGTCGCTTTTGCATCCCCCTTGAGCACTAGCTTACCGCTTTGCTGCTCGCCAAGGGTGAGCTGTACTTGCTTGATTTTATCGTTGCTAAATAATATCACCTCTACACTATCGCCAACCTTAAAGTCTTTGATGCGCTTATAGAAACCCGCAGCAGTCACCTTGAGACCATTAATCGCTAATACTTCATCCCCCGCAACTATGCCCGCTTGCCAAGCAGGACCATTACGCAACACTTGGTCTAACACTAAAGAGCCATGGGTACTGCTCAAGGTCATTCCCGCAAATGCCTCAGCTTTTGAATCTTTACCATAGGACAGATTTAACCCTGCCTGTGATAATAATTCTGGGAAATCTAAACTCATGGGACTATTCACATTGGCTTGCCACCAAGACGCATAATCTTTGCCAGATAAGTCTTTAAGAATGTACTGAACATCACTAACACCATAGCCTTTTGGTACGCGATGTTCTTGATATAAACGACGGTGCACATCGCGATATGAATACTTAAGCTCGGAGTCTTGAAGCAATGAAAAATCTAAGGCTAAAGAGGTTAAGTAACCCTCTGAGTAAATATTTACACTGTGGTTAATGGCATAATCGCCACTGATACTGCTCCACTCCCCAGCACTCGCCTCTGCCACAGATTGAGTTTCACGACCCGGATTGAGTTGGTTTTTCTCGACGCGCTTGGCTAAATCTTCGAGGAACTCTTTAGCTGTTATCACTCCAGCCCGCAACAGCAACTGATCTTGAAAATAACTGGTAGAACCTTCAGCCATCCACAGTAATTCCGTCATATTTTCATGTTGATAATCATAGGGAACTAATCCCTCGGGGCGATAAGCCTTCACGTTCCAGGTATGGATAAACTCATGGGATGCAGTGCTAATAAAGCGCAGGTAGTCCTTGCGTTCACGGAAACTAAAGCGCGGCAGTTGAATGACAGTAGAG
This sequence comes from Shewanella sp. SM68, assembly GCF_025653925.1. Lineage (NCBI taxonomy): Bacteria > Pseudomonadati > Pseudomonadota > Gammaproteobacteria > Alteromonadales > Shewanellaceae > Shewanella > Shewanella sp. SM68. The sequence continues at coordinate 246,560 of NZ_JAKKRU010000007.1, read as the reverse complement.
TTTAAATGTTCTGTCGCGCCACTGGCACCACTCGTTGCATGCACCATATAAACGTAACGATCAAAAGGATAATCATCCCAAATCACCTTAGCTTGACCGCTTAAGGCTTTAAGATCTTTTACTATTTTGTCCGTGTCATAGTTACCTTCCCCCCAAAACACCAATTCATAGTTTTTACCATTAGCACTAAATTGTTTATGAGTACTCACACCAGTTTCAATCGGGGAGTCGATCAACACATCATAATTAGGGGCAATAAAGGAATGAGCGGCCTTACCCGATGACATCCCAGAGTAACTTTGCCAATTTTTAGGCACTTTTAATTCTACGGATATTGGTTCAGAGCGAAATTGCGGACTGTACATGAACACACCGCTAGCATCCAAATAGGCATGGCTCGCGTCAATATGGCGCACCCTTTGGCCTAATTCATTAGCGTACAATTGATAACTGACGGTAACACGGGTTGGCTGCGTGAGCGCCACTTGCCATTCACCGCTCGCGGTGCGCTTCCATCGCAGTTCATGACCTTGACTATCTTTAGCACTAAATAAGCGCACACCATCGGCCAAAGGCAATACTTGATATTTGCCCGTCCGCCACACAGGGAGATTCACCGTAAAATCGTTCGTCTTCACTTCAGGAAAAGTGACACTCACTTGGGGAATATGGTGTTCGGGTTTAATAAGGTCGATTTGGTATTTCACATCGGCCAATACTTGACCCGAAAATAATGCGCTCAATATCAAGATTGATAGTCTGTTGGGTTTCACTCTTGCTTCCTTCTGTTATTATGCTTCTTATGATTTTTCCAAGTATAACAAGTCGATGTAGCATCCTCATTAGGCGCTAACAAAAGCTAACAAAATAAGTTCCTTGACTAAAGGAATGAGGAATCACAGTTCAAATGCAAAAACTCACGGTTATTTTATTTACTCTGTTGCTGTCACTGCCTTTTACAGTCCAAAGCCGAGATCTGGAAGCGGATGAGGTTGAGTTAAGAGAATCACCGCAGCAAATGTATGATGCACTCAACAAAACGATTTCCTTTCCCCTCGCATTTCAAAACCGTGACCAATTTGAGCGCGCAGCCCAAGAGCAAGGCTACAATCCACTCGAATTTGAACAGATTTTGTATTTACTGGCCCGCCTCAATATGGAGCCAAACGTTAAAACCAAGGTCGATTTTCAAAACGCAAAAAGCTTGATTGAACTCCTATCGACTGCGGCGCAATCGCCCTACGAACTTGCCATGGTCGCCATGTTAAATGGCCGTTACCTTGGCCGTACGGAACAGAAATATCAAGAAGCGATTGGTCTTTATAATGAAGCGCTCACCCGCATCAACGACAGCTATGACATCGAAGCATTAATTCTTAAACACAATATTCATGAACATCTAGGTGGCTTACATTTATTGATCCGCCAAGAAGTGCCAGCACTGATGCACTTCCACACATACCGCGACATTGCCTATAAACTCAGAAACGATTATTTAATCGCGGCGGCTGAAGCGAGGCTTGGCTTTTATTACAACTTTAATCAGCAGCTTACAAAATCATTACAGCATTATAGTGAAGCGATTCGGATCTCCAATCGTTCTAATTACCCATCAATGAAAACCAATCTGCAATTACAACTTTCAAAGGTATACCGTGATTTAAAGCAGTGGGATGAAGCGCTTAAAAACGCTCATGAAGCCGCGGCTGGCTTTAAAAAAATGGGCAATGACACTTATCTTTCAAGTTGTATGACAGTGATCGCTATGGTCTATGGCGAACAAGGGGATTGGCATAAAGCGATTGATTACTACCTAAATGCCCAGCAATTAGATGCAAAACGCGGTAACTACATCGCACAGGGGCTTAATTTCCATAATTTAGGACAAGCCTACTCAAATATTAAAGACAATGTTAACGCCCTAAAATATTTACTGATGGCCAATCAAATATTCAAAGAAAAACAAAGCCATCACTATCAAGTTTATAACGAACTCTTAATTGGTGAAATCGCCCAAACCAACCAAGATTGGCCGCTGATGATGGCCCATGCCGATATCGCATTAGCACTCGCGGTCGATTTAAAACTGGTCGATGAACAAAAATCCGCACTCACCCTTATCGCCTCGGCGGCGCAAAAATTAGGTGAATTATCAAAAACCATCGATGCCCAAGCCCGTATCATTGAGCTAAGTAAAAAGCCTGCGGAGACAGATAAAGACTCCCCAGTGTCGGCCTCTGCCCTTGCAGAGCAACAGCTTAAACTTGAGCTCAACATGCTACAGGGAAAACTCGTTGAGACAGTGAAAGAAAGCAACAACACTCACACGCTACTGCTCATTTGCAGCCTTATTGCCGGACTCTTGCTGCTAGTGATTATTTTCATGCTACAAAATCGCCGCAAAATAACGGCTAAAAACGCGGCATTAACTCAATTAACGCTACAGGAGCCCTTCACTCACAATTTAGGGTATGCCGCATTATTAGCGCACTTAAGCCATAATCAAAGTCAGGAATCCACAACGGCACTCGCGATTATCGCCTTCCCCACCCAACTTACGGCGGATCTGGACTACGGCCAATATTTTAGTGATGCAGTAACAGCGCAAATTGCCAATCATCTAACGGATGCACTCGCAGCATCTGTTTATGTGGTACGCCAAGGGGTATTTGCGGTTCGGTTCACGCAACCTATTGAGCCGACACAAATACTCAGCCAAGTACGCCTGAAACTCGATGAACAGCAAATCACACATCATTTCCGTCTTGGCTTTGCGCATTTGCCACTTTTAGCGAAATCAGAAATTAAAATGGCCGCGAAATTAAAATTTGAAACAGTGCAGATGGCGCTTGCCTGTGCCCGTAGTTTAGGTGGCAATAACGACTATTATGTCGCTCTCAGAGCCCTCGACTTTGTTCCTTTGAGCTTATTTGCAAATCCGTTATTTTTACACCTTGAAAAAGGCATTGAGCGTGGATTAATCAGATTAGAGACCAACGGCAATAAAGAAGATATTCGCTGGCCTTGCGGGGAAAATAACCAAGATAGGCAATTATTGGAAAATATTTGATCAATATCGGTAATTAATCACAGAGTCACAGGCAAATCGCATTTGCACTCTACGCCCAGTGTTATAACATTAGTATCATATGAGTTAACAGCTAATCTGGACATAGGATTGTCATGTTTTTTAGCCTTGCAGAGTTAGGACAATACTCAGGATGAAGGATTCAAGCGCTACAGTTTCACAACTTGCCTTGCTGCAACAGAAACTCCATTCGGCCAAACTTGCCCTTGATGAAGTTAATGAAGATAGAAATGCAAAGTTACAGACATTACTCCAATTTATTGGTCACTTAAGCCTCGCCTGTAAAGGGCAAAATCTTGAGCTGGATAATAAACTCGCCAAACTGCGCCATAACTTAAATACGTTTGAGCGAGTCGATGAGGCATTGCCAGAATTAGTTGATGTCGAGCGCCTGCTAAAAGGCCAATATCACCATGTGATGGTACAACTCGAAGAGAGTCGTACTGGTTTATCACAGGTGATCCGTCAGATCCAACGTGTTAACTCTGCACCTGAAAAGCTCAAAAAAGAAGTCAATTACTTCAAGCAAGATCTGGCGAAACCTTTTCATACTGTGTGGGAATATATACCCAAAGTTAAGCAAATCATTGGCTTCTACGAAACCATATTACAGCTACAATTTAGCGAATCTGAAAAACTCGATGTCTTACCAAAGCACAGGCAACTAGCCCATGAGCTGGCGCAGATGATTTCAGAAATCGAGTTCCGTAAAGATCAACGTGACCAAGTATTAGTGATCAAAGAAGTACTCTCTTCTGAGATTGAAGTTGATAGCTTGCTCGAAGCCTACCAAACCATTTTAGCGTTATTGCTTGATAACATCGCCCGCGAGAAATCGGCATCCCAAGAGTTTTTGTTTGCACTCAATGATGCCTTAGCCGCGGTACGTGAGGTGGTGAGCGAGTCTTACAATCACAATCAACGTAGCTTCCAATTAAAAACCCAGCTGAATCGTGAGATTAACACCCGCGTCGACAACGCCGGTGAAATCATTATCGATGTGGAAGACGTCGTTGACCTTAAAGCTCAACTAACAGAGCAACTTAACTCTATCCGCTCGGCATTAGCCCGTAAAGAAGCCCTAGAGCAAAGAGAGCAAGCTCTGCTGCGCAAGTCGATGGAGACAATGCGCAAAGAGCTTAATGAGTTAAGTAGTGAGGCTAACACCTACAAAGAGCGTTTGTTTGAACAACAAAAACTCAACTTACTCGACAGCTTAACTCAATTGCCTAACCGTGCGGCATTAGAAGAGCGCATGGAGCTAGAATACCGTAACTATCAACGGCATAAGTCCCCGTTGTGGGTTGCCGTTGCCGATATCGATCACTTCAAAACTATCAACGACAGTTTTGGCCACAGCACAGGTGATAAAACCTTGCAAGTTATAGCAATGGCATTGAAAAACTCCCTGCGAGATACAGAATTTGTAGCCCGCTATGGCGGCGAAGAATTTGTACTGCTATTACCTGATGTGGCCCCTGCTGATATCGCTCAACTTTTAAACAGAGTGCGCGAGAAAGTAAAAAATATTCCATTTAAATTTAAAAATCAGAGAATTACAGTTACAGTATCTATAGGGGCTGCGCAAGTTATGGGAAGTGAACTCATACATGAGACCTTTGAACGCGCCGATGCAGCACTCTACAAAGCGAAACACGAAAGCAGAGACAGGGTTGTGATTGACGTATAATTAAGCCCCACTATACGCCTCCTCTAATCACTCCTGTCATGACGAAGGAGTGGTAAATGATAGTAAAAGTCAGCCCAAAAGGCAGCATGGATCAGCTTTCGCAACTTGAAGTTGATCGACTCAAAAATAGTGCCAAAAGTGCCCTATACCAACTGTACCGCAACTGCTCCTTAGCAGTGCTTGCCGCGGGTTTAAAAACCGACAACTCTAAAGCCCTATTCGAGCAATACCATGATTTCGACATCAACGTTCTACAACGGGAGCGTGGTGTAAAATTAGAACTGATCAATCCCCCCGAACAAGCCTTTGTCGATGGTCAAATTATCACGGGAATTCAAGAGCATCTGTTCTCAGTCTTACGCGATATCCTTTATATCAGTGATAGATATGACTCACTAAAACACATTAATCTGACCAATGCCCACCATATCACCAATGTGGTGTTTGATATTCTGCGTAATGCGCGGGCAATAGCACCAATGAAAGACCCTAATGTAGTCGTCTGTTGGGGCGGACACAGTATTAATGCCATTGAATACCAGTACACACGTGAGGTAGGTTATCAACTTGGCCTGAGGGAATTAGATATTTGTACAGGCTGTGGTCCTGGTGCGATGGAAGGTCCGATGAAAGGTGCGGCGATAGGTCATGCCAAGCAACGGATTAAAAATGCACGATATATTGGTTTAACTGAACCAAGTATTATTGCCGCCGAGCCACCGAATCAAATAGTCAATGAACTGGTGATCTTACCCGATATTGAAAAGCGCCTCGAAGCTTTCGTGCGCTTAGGCCACGGCATTATTATCTTCCCTGGCGGTGCTGGCACGGCTGAAGAATTGCTCTATATATTGGGTATTTTACTTAACGAAGAAAACCAACAAACGCCTTTCCCCCTGATACTCACAGGCCCAACGGAGAGCGCAGATTACTTCATTAAGATTGATGAGTTTATTGCCTCAACCTTAGGACCCGAAGCTCAGAAAAAGTACCAAATTATCATAGATAATCCCACTGAAGTGGCACGCATCATGAAGCAAGGAATGGAGCAAGTAAAAGCCTATCGCCGCTCAACGGGTGATGCTTACCAATATCAGTGGGCACTGAAGATAGAGTCTGAGTTTCAGTTACCTTTTATCCCAAGCCACGAAGTGATGGCAAACTTAGATCTACACTTCCAAACCAATAAAGCCGAACTTGCCGCCAACCTGCGTAAAGCGTTTTCGGGTATAGTGGCGGGTAACGTCAAGTCGGAAACAATCAAGCACATAGAGCGTGATGGCCCCTTCCAATTAAAAGGCGATCCTAAGCTCATGGATATGATGGATAAACTCTTAAGTGCATTTGTACAACAACAAAGAATGAAGCTTCCAGGAAGCGCCTATATTCCTTGCTATCAAATAGTGAAATAGAGAGCGAAGCAACAACACCCCATGAACAAGTTTTTAATCATCGATGGTCTCAACTTGGTTCGCCGCATCTATGCGGCGATCCCCGATGAATCCGATATGCAAAGCCTCACAGAGCGCGTCAGTTTGGCGTGCACTAAACTGCTGCGTGTGCATCGCCCAACCCATGTAGCTATCGTGTGGGATGGGGATGAAGTCTCATGGCGTAAACAGCTTTACCCCGATTATAAGAAAGGCCGTAAACCTATGCCGGAGCCGCTGGCAAAAGGCCTTGCTGCGCTGCAAGATCACTTAACCATGATGAACATTGGCTCTATTTATGCGGCGGCTGAAGCCGATGATGTGATTGCCACTCTAGCGATAAAAACCGCCAAAGCGCAGGGTGAAGCCATTATAGTGTCCACCGACAAAGGTTTTAGTCAGCTCAATCATCGCCAAATCAGCCAGTGGGATCACTTTAATCAGCAGTACTTAGATATCGCTGCATTAGAACAAAAACTCGGTGTCGAACGCAGTCAATTTCTCGACTTGATGGCATTAGCGGGCGATAGCGGTAATAAAATTCCCGGTATTGCAGGCATAGGCCCTAAATCAGCCGCCGAATTATTGAAAACCTTTAGAAGCTTACCAACCTTGTTTTCATCGCTATCTAACTTAGGCGCTAAACAAGCCAAAAAACTTGCCGAAGGTAAGGAGATGGCAAGACTCAGCTATAAGCTCGCGCAGTTACAAACAGACCTGCCACTCAATATTAATTTAAAAAATTTTCGCGTGATGAACTCCTTGCCTGATAATAACTATCTGCCTGAAAACCCCAATCAATCCTGCCTAAACATCTGTTAATATAAAGTTGCAATTAACGCATTTACCTTAGAACAACAAAAGCGTATTTTATGGACGTAATAACGTGACTCATTTAATGAGGTAAAGGAATAACTGTAAATGAAATCAAAAGTTTCGGTAATCATCGGTAGCATTTTCGCCGCCTACGTCGCCTTTGTCGCTGTGGTGGTACTCGTTTATGAACCTACGCCAGATGACATGAGTTGGGAGGACCGACAGTCCTATAACAGCCAAAAAATGAACGAGTTAGCGCTAGGGCAAAATATCGTTTCAGTAAAACAGTTACTAGGTAAAGCTGACTTTTCAGAGGCCAAAGCCGTAAAAGAAACCAAGCTACAGGTGCTCTTTTATCGCACTCACCATGAAAAATCAGACGGTGTAACCACGAAAGAGGAATGTACTCCACTTATTTTTGAAAATGATCAATTGATTGCTTGGGGCCAAGATACCTATAAGCAATATCTCGATGCAGATACTGACACAGCCCTCAGCTCTGCCCAAGAGACATTAACCAGTAAATAAATACGACTGACAGTTAAATAAAAACGCCACCGATTCGGTGGCGTTTTTATTTTGACAATCAACGAATTGGCTCAATTGTAAAACAACTAAGCCAATTGCCTATTCATCATCGGCCTTATACTCGACATAGGCTTCACCTTTGCTGAGCCATTCTGGCGCAGGTTTTCCCTTCAGATAATGGTCGAAATATTGCATCATGCGAATGCTGTAATCGAGCTTGTTCGGGTACTTTTTCAAGTGATGCGGCTCATCCTCGTATTGCAAGAACACCACCTCTTTACCCGCACGGCGCATGGCTAAGTACATTTCAACACCTTGTTCCCAAGGCACTGCATCGTCCTTATCACCAAACATGATCATCAAAGGCGTTTGAATACGGTCAGCATAAAATACTGGCGAATTTTCAATGTACTTTTGCGGCGCGGCAAACAAACTTGCCCCAATACGACTCTGTCCGGTTTCATATTGGAACTGACGCGCAATACCTGTGCCGTGGCGAATACCGCTATAGGCACTGGTCATGTTCGATACTGGAGCACCTGCAACCGCCGCCTTAAACATCTTAGTTTGAGTAATGGCAAACGCCGTTTGATAGCCACTCCAAGAATGACCTTGCAAACCAATAGCATCGGGATCAGCAATTCCTATCTCAATCAGCTTTTGCACGCCAGACGTGAGCGCTTGTACTGAACTCGCCCCTGGGTAACCAATTTCAAAGCGAATGTCCGGTAGGAACACCGCATAGCCATTATTGATGTACCAAGCAAAGTTAGGTCTGTGGTTAATGTTCATCTGCGGGAAGGCATGCAGTCTATCCGTCATAAAGCGATAGTAATAAACCAGTACAGGATAGCGCTTACCCGCTTGATAATTCGTCGGCTTGATCAGCACGCCATCTAACGGTTTACCATCGCCATTTGTCCAGTGAACTAACTCGGATTGGCTCCAGTTGAAGGCTTGACGCTGCTTATCTAAATCGGTTTGCTTAACTGCATTTTGCGGTGCGCTATAGCTGGCCGTATACAAGTCAGGGAATAAGTCAAAACGTTCCTTAGAAAACACTATAGTATCGGCGTCTTTACTGCGTCCCAATACTGTCAGCTTATACTCACCTTGCATCAACGTCTTCACGCCTGCTTCGCCCAAGGTGGCTTGATAAAAACCATCGGCCTTGGTTTTATCACTATAACCGTGGAGTAACACAGTGCCGTTATAGGCAAGCTCTACCGGCTCATCGGGATTATCGACTAAGCCCTCAAGGCGATATTGAATTTTCTGGGTACGCCCTTTACCTGCGGTTAAGGCAAAACCCGCCTTAGATTCGGTATTAAACTGCCAAACATCGTATTTGTCGTAAACCAAGAAACCCACATCATTTTTAAGCCAAGGACCAAAACCATATCCTGGAGCACTGGATGGATAATCGTGGTCTTCATCGGCAAAACTGACCTTTAGGGATTTTGTAAGATTAGTACGACGATCCTGTGCAATATCATAGAGATACACATTACCTTGCTGATAATAAGCCACATACTTGCCATTTCCCGACAGCGTAGGCTCGGCATCACTCGGCTGTTGTGTCAAAAATGGCACTTTACTGCCAGTATTAATATCGACCAGATAATAATCTTGGTAGAACCCTGCCCACGTCGCCATCTTGCGATAGGGCAAATCTGAACTGGCCAACATAAAGCGTTTATGTTGTGAAATCGTCACATCTGGAACAGTTTTATCGCCAAGCTGCACCACGTTGTTCGAACCTACATGCAATACCGCAAGGTAAGTGCGTTTTTGCTCATCCTCATATTGCTTGATTTCATTAGGCTTAATACGAGGATCATCCCCATGCCACACCTTAAGCCCACGCTGTCCGGTGACAATATTTGTATCGAACAGGTCATTTTCTTCGGTGATTTTCTGCAAACTGAGCAGCTGACTCACCTCTGGCACACGGCCGAAGAACAGCCGTTCGCTGTCCAATGAGAAGCTTAAACTTGTGTGGCGATTAAGTTTCCACTCAGGTGACTCAGGAGTTTTGCTGATTTTACCCGATTGCAAATCGACCAGCGATAACTGATAGCTTCGACCATAGGGCAACTCGCTATCTTTGCCCTGCGTAAACGCCAGCCAACGACCATTTTTAGCCAGCGCTAACGCACCAACCTGTTGGCTAGGCGAATCAAAAACGACAGTTTTTTGGTGGGTATGTAAATCCACTAATTGCAATTGATGCTGTTTATTGGCGATATCATTCACCGCTAACGCAAGTCGGCGGCTCGCCTTATCAAACACATAACCTGTCACTTGCTCAACATCGATGCGCTTAGTTTGATCGTCTAAACTGATCAAACTAAAACGGCGGCCTTGGTCAAACTTATCAACCTTTGGCTTATCCGCTTTCGCTGGGGTTTGTGTGCCTGCTTCAGCGAGTTTTTCGCTGGCTTTAGGCTCAGCATCTTTTTTGGACTCTTCATCAGCCTCAAACCAAATCGCCAAATGCTTACCGTCATCACTGAACACGAATTCCTTCACGCGCTCAAAGCGGGTTTGAGTGCCCGTTTGGGTATCGAGTAATACCATGTCAGATTTGAGTTTTTTCTTCGCCTTGGCATCACTCGTTTCCCGCGTGAGCAAACTCGGTTTGACCACCACAGCCACAAAGCGGCCATCGTGACTCACTAAAGGATCTGACCCACCCGCAATTTGATAGCTTTGCTGCGACAGGACATTTTTCACAATGACGTGACTATCCCCGCGATCGGGCGCAGACTCGACCGCGATGACTTGCCCCTTGTCTGCAATAACCGGCTTTTCAAGGGATTCAAAATGCATAATGTCTGTTAGGGTGAGCGGTTTAGTGCTGGTTTCAGCCTGCACTGCTGGCAATATTCCAAGGGATAACAAAACCAGAGATGTGATAGGGATTAACTTCAATGTCTTCCTCTTTTATATATTTGTTAGACTAAAGTAGACTTTTTTAACCATTGGCTCTCCATCATGGTGAGAACCCAGTATTTTTACAAGTTATACCACATAAAAAATCGTGATATTGCTCACTATTTCCTGTGAAGTTTGACCAAAGATGGTTAAAATAATAGGCAGAAAAAATACCAAATTCATAGTCCTGCTATCCAGTTAGCACTGGGGCAGACAATTGCAGTAACGACGAACCGTGGAAGGACTTCTCCATGTCAAAAAGAACGATAACCGTAATTCCAGGTGATGGAATTGGCCCAAGTATTATTGATTCAGCCTTAAAAATTCTTGATAAAGCGGGCTGTGATTTTGAATATGAATTTGCCGATGCCGGCCTGACTGCACTTGAAAAGCAAGGCGAGTTACTGCCAGCTCGCACTTTAGAACTCATTGAAAAAAACCGTATCACGCTGAAAGGGCCGCTGACGACTCCCGTTGGTGAAGGCTTTACTTCTATCAACGTAACCTTGCGCAAGAAATTCGGTCTGTATGCTAACGTACGCCCAGTACTGTCTTTCAAAGGTACCCAAGCCCGTTACGAAAATATCGATATCATCACAGTACGTGAAAACACCGAAGGCATGTATTCTGGCCATGGTCAAAAAGTGTCTGAAGATGGTTTAACGGCAGAAGCAACCAGTATCGTCACTCGCCAAGGTGCTGAGCAAATCGCCACTTTCGCCTACGAACTAGCTCGCAAAGAAAACCGTAAGAAAGTCACTATTGTACACAAAGCCAACATTATGAAGTCAACTTCTGGCCTGTTCCTGAAAGTGGCCCGCGAAGTGAGCCTACGTTACCCAGACATCAAAACAGAAGAAATGATCGTCGATGCAACGTGCATGAAGTTAGTTATGAACCCAGAAAACTTCGATGTGATCGTAACGACTAACCTATTCGGTGACATTTTATCGGATCTGTGTGCTGGTTTAGTGGGTGGTTTAGGTATGGCGCCAGGTGCAAACATTGGCCGTGATGCTGCGATTTTCGAAGCCGTTCACGGTAGTGCGCCTGATATCGCTGGCAAAAACCTCGCAAACCCAACCTCAGTGATTTTAGCGTCTATCCAAATGCTAGAATACTTAGGTATGGCTGACAAAGCTGAGCAAATCCGTAAAGCGGTATCAGCAGTGATCGAAGAAGGCGACCGTACGACTCGCGATTTAGGCGGCACTCACGGCACGACTGACTTCACGCAAGCGGTGCTTGAGCGTCTGTGATCTCAATGCTGAGCGCGTTTAAGACGAGCCTATAACGCGCGTGTTCAAGCAAAAGCTTATAAAGAAGCAAGCGCTTGAAACTCAAATGAGTAAACACAAAAAAGCCCCAAAGTTTCCTTTGGGGCTTTTTGTTATCTAGCTTTTAAACCTGCGTGGCTTTAAACCCGCATGACTATTACCATTCTAGCGACAACAAGATCACCGCAGGGTTAGCGCAGCAATTAATTCCACGCGGTATTAGGACGTAGCCATAAATGCACTGTCACTTCATCACGGTCGTGATAAAGATGCTTACACTGTATTTTAAAATCGGTCACACCATTCTCTTTAAGAATCGTCTGCATTGTCTCAAGGATAGCTGTCACTTCTTTATAACGGCTCTTCATCGGTAATTTAAGGTTAAAAATCGCTTCCTTAAACCAACCGTTAATCGCCCAAGCTTCAATCAGTTCGGCAACACGCGCAGGTTTCTCAACCATGTCGCACACCAGCCAATAGATATTTTTACGTTGCGGTTCGAAACGGAAACCGTCTTCACGGTAATGTTTCACTTGGCCCGTTTCCATCAGTTTTTCATCCATAGGGCCATTATCAACTGCCGACACAAACATGCCGCGACGCACCAGTTGATAAGTCCAGCCACCAGGGCAAGCGCCCAAATCCACTGAGTTCATGCCACTGCGAATACGCTCTTCTTGCTCTTCCTTAGGCACGAATTGGCCAAAGGCTTCGTCGAGTTTCAAACTAGAACGACTCGGTGCATCCGCCGCCATTTTAAGGCGTGGAATGCCCATAAAATGTGGCGAACTGTTATTACTGTAGGAATAACCCACATAGGCACGGCCGGGTCCAATAAAACACACGTGGATAATCGGACGTTTGGGATTTTCCTGCGCGAGCAAACTGCCCGATTTTTTCAAATGCTGGCGTAAAGGCACAGTGAACTTACGGCAAAAAGCCGAGAGCTCTTTCGCTTCGTTAGTGTCAGGTGTTTCAACCCGCACTTCACCCGCTTTGCTGACGTCACTGAGCGCCGCAACGATTGGGCTTATTCTGTCATTTTCAGGCAAGTCGACTAACAAGTCGCTAGCAGCAAACATCTGGCGGGCGAAAATGAGCGAGTCTAAAGGTAGTTGTTTGACTAACGTATCGGCAGCGTCGTCTTCAAAACATTGGTATACAACATAAGCGTCGTTATTGTTGGCCTTAACAAAGCCACCCACATTGAGCTCACCGGCTCGCTGTTGGATTTCTGCAGCGCATTCTTTTTCAAAGCCTGCGCGGCAAAATAAAAATAGGTTTTTCATGGGGATCCCTGAGAAATCCAAGCCAAAGCATTGGCTGACTATCGATTTGGGCGCCAGTATACCAATTTCAATCCACAAATGCCCTATTTGCCTACTGCTGAACCTTGAATTGCGATTAGAGAAATAAAAAAGGCTTAGGTGCACCCTAAGCCTATTAACTCACATAAGCATCAGCGATTAAGACTCATGACCATCGATAACTTTGTGACGCCATACCGCGGCGGCAAATAATAACCAACCGAGTAAGAAACAACCACCACCCATAGGCGTAATAGGACCTAACCACTTAGTCCCAAACAAGGCCAGTCCATATAGTGAGCCCGAAAATAGTACTATGCCTGCGACAAAGAGATATGCCGACCAGTCCAGTAAACGCGAGGTTAACCATTGGCCCGAGAAGGCAACCATGACGAGGGCAAAGGTATGGTAGAAATGATATTGCACGCCTAAGTTAAAGACTTCAATTAAGTTTGGTGGCGCGACCGCTTTTAAACCATGGGCACCAAAAGCCCCTAAAGCGACGGCTAAGAATCCGCTCACGGCGGCGAGTAACAATAAACCTTTACGCATTTAACGCTCCTGCTGGAATGGGATTAACTCATTCAACATTTATTCGCTCAACATCAAGCTCACGAATAAAATCACTTGATAAATCAATAGCACGTGCAAGGTTAGCGGCTTCACTGGTGCCTGACGACTTTCTTGGGACAAAACTATGATCGCCGTCGGTTATCCAAGCCAATCCTATCTCAGCTTTCAAGGGCCAGCTTGGGATCTGCGCTTTGCCACCAAACTTATCCCGCTCCCCCTGTACGACTAATACTGGGACTTGGCATTCATTCAAAGGTTCCAATCTAGGCTCGCCGCCTTTGAGTGGCACAAAAGGATAACCTAAACAAATCACCCTATCGATGCGCGCCGCTAATGCAGGATCGCAGGCTAATAGGGCCGCCATACGACCGCCCATAGATTTCCCCATTAACACCACACGTTCAACTTGTGGTTGTGAGTGGGCGATATCGAGCATCTGTGTAAAACACGCGAGCAATTTAGGCGCACGGTCCGGTGGACGCCATTTGCCATCGACTGCATTCGCCTGCATATAAGGAAAATTAAAGCGCATCACTCGGAAGCCCTGAGCAACGAATCCCGCCGACATGGCCTGCATAAAATCAGAATCCATGTTAGCACCCGCACCGTGGGCCAATAAAATCAAAGTACTCGCAGGCTCCCCTTCTAATACATAACTCGGCTTATCCGGGCAACAACTCACTGCGAGACTCCTCGGCAAACATGTCTAACATCCATTCACGAAACGCCACCACTTTACCCAGCTCAGCATGGTTTTGCTGGCAAACTAAGTAGTAAGCATCTTTACTGACCAAGACTTCTTGAAATGGGCACACAAGTCGCCCAGCTTTGATATCGGGGCGAGCCAGCACGCTGTAACCCAGAGCAACCCCTTGACCGTGGGCCGCCGCCTGCAATACCAAAGACGAATGACTGAAAATAGGTCCTTGATTCACATTAATATCGGTAATGCCACATTGCCTAAACCACGCCTGCCAATCGTGACGATTCATATCATGTAATAGCGTGTGATACTTTAAATCGCTCGGTTTTGAGAGTGGTTTAGGACCGTTGAGCAACATGGGCGAACACACGGGAATAAGCACTTCGTTTCTGAGCTTATCTGCACGTAGCCCAGGCCAATTACCTAAGCCATAATAAATAGCCACATCCACATCATCGGTTAATGAACTCGCTTCGGTATCAACGGCCTTAATTCGCACATCGATATCGGGATTTTTCTCACTGAATTTAGCCAAGCGTGGCACTAGCCATTGAATCGCAAAACTGGGGGACATACTGACCGTCAGCGAACCAATCGCACTACGGGCGAGTAATCTGTCGGTAGCATCGGCAAGCTGAATAAAGATATCTTTGATGTCGAGAAAATAGCTCTGCCCTTCTTCAGTTAATAGCAAAGAACGGTTCTTTCGACGAAATAATTTTAATCCGAGGAAATCTTCTAATGCCTTTATTTGATGGCTCACCGCAGCCTGTGTAACAAACAATTCTTCCGCTGCCCGCGTAAAGCTCAAATGCCGCGCGGCTGCCTCAAAAGCTTTAACCGCATTAAGCGGTGGTAATCGTCTCGACATAGTGATCTCAGTCTCGTTTTTTAATTAGTTTTTCTAATCCGTATTGTTACATTTAATCGTTTGTAAAGGCCAGCATTTTTGGTTAAATTTTGCGCCAATGAAACAGCTTATCAACGAAACACCAATAGCGATGAAACATCCATAGCTATGAAATACCTAAGTTAGACAATCTCAAAGTTGATGATGGGAATGTCTGACAGCGTTAATTTGTCAGCCCGGAGGCGACTATGTTCAATTTAAAATCGGCATTTGCGTTAATATTAGTCTCAGCACTCAGCTTTAATGCCAGTGCAAATGTACTCGTTGACGAAATCGTCATCGACACAAGCGACTTGCAAGCCAATATCACTGCAGATTTAACCGCTGCAATGAATAAAATGCACCAAGAAGTGCTACAAGAAGCCACTCTGTTGATTGCCACTGACGATGTCGCATCTCATCAGCAAGTCGTTAAAGCCGAATAACCTAAACGACATTGAAATTCAGGTCACGATCAGTAAGAGCAAAGAAAAAGCCGCATTAATATGCGGCTTTTTTGTACTTGAATAGCAAATCAATCCCACTGACGATATACGGCAATGGGCAGGTTTTCGCCCGACTTATGGACGATACACTTTCACGTTCGTGTAACCTTGCTCGATTAAATACAATGCCTGCAATTTACTCATCACCCCACGCTCACAATAGAGCAAATAAGTCTTTTGCTTATCGAGATCGGCAAACTGAGTCGCTAACTTGAAGAATGGGATGCGCTTTATCTCAATACCTTCAATTTGCAGCGGTTTGCTTTCCTCTTCTTCAGGGGCACGAATATCAATGACCACTTGGTTGGTATCGATACTGGCAACTGTTTCTGTCTCAGTAATCCGAGTATCCATTTGTTCTGCGATCTCCCTGATATCGATAGTGACAGATTGGGCGATGATCTGATCAATCAAATCCTCAGAGAACTTTTTCTCTTCCGCTTCAACCTTAGCTAATACCGCTTTTACCGTCGGCTTTTGCGAAATTACGCCGCAATATTCAGGCATTGATTTAGCAAAATCTTCGGTGCCGATTTTACGGCTCTCGTTGATAATGTCTTGCTTATCCATGGCGATTAAGGGACGTAGAATCAATAACTCAGTACAACGGTCGATGACGTTTAAGTTGGTCAGGGTCTGGCTAGACACTTGGCCTAAACTTTCACCGGTAACTAAGGCTTGAATGCCCATACGCTCGGCGATACGCGCCGCGGTACGCATCATCATGCGTTTCAATACAACGCCCATTTGACCGTTATCGATACGCTCTAAAATCTCAGCAACCACAGGCTCAAAAGGCACAGAGATAAACTTCACTTTGTGGGATTCACCGTAGGTTTTCCACAAATGGTAAGCCACTTGTTTAACACCAATTTCGTGCTGTGCACCGCCCAGATTGAAGAAGCAGAAGTGGGTACGAGCGCCTTTTTTGATAAATTGATAGCTAGAGACGCCAGAGTCAAAACCACCCGAAATCAAGGACAATACATCTTCCTGTGTTGCCATCGGAAAACCGCCTAGACCTTCAATACGCTTAGTCACCATATAAAGATTATCGCGCTCAATCTCTAAATTAACGGTAATGTCCGGATTCTTTAAACGCACGCCCAGCGCATCTGTAAACTGGTTTAAGCCACCACCGACATAACGCTCAACTTCAATAGAATTAAAATCATGATCGCCAGTACGCTTTACTCGCACGCAGAAGGTTTTACCCGCGAGTTGGTCACGGTAAACAGGCAAGACTTGCTGATAAATATCATCAACAGATTCAAAGCTGTACTCATCCACTTGCACTACGTGTGCAATGCCAGGAATACACGCCAGACGCTCACCGAAAGCTTGTGCCAATTCAGGCTTATCCTTTGGTACCATCACCATAATGCGGTCCCATTGACGCTGCACTTTTGCATCTTCGTCAACTTTTTTAAGCACATTACGGATGTTAGTTTCGAGCATTTTGGTGAAGCGCATGCGTACAGGCTTGCTCTTCATCATGATTTCTGGATACAGCTTTACAATAAACTTCATGGGATTTCCGCGGGCAATTTTAAAACAGCAAAATTGGTTAAAAGAATAATCGGGGGATTATATACCCAAGCAACCTAAAAAGGCGAGTTTCAGCGCACATAGCCAACAGCGACACAGGCCATATTTGTGGCGTATTCATTGCGTATTAATGACTAAATCACGGCAGCTAATTAGGCTGAAATAATGTTACTAAAGCCTATTCGAGTGGTTTGAATTGCTCTGCTTAAAATAAGTGATTTGAGATGAATCATTAACAATAAGTCGTTGAGGGATGGTTAAGGAAACTTAGGGATTACACACTCAATGTGATTAACGTAAAGCCCAAATGGATTTAAATCAACCACAGCGATTTGATGCATAACACGTTAACTAAAAAGGGAAAAGTCCACATTAGCTCGATAAAAAAGCCGCAAGATTATTGCGGCTTTAGATTGGGAGTATCTAAACACTTAAGGCGAATTACCGATCTGAATTTCTTCAGACTCCTTCGCTTTACCTTGCTCAATAGCAATTTCAACCCTGCGGTTACGGGCACGATTTTCCGGAGAATCGTTAGGCACAATCGGATTGTTAGACGCCATACCAACCACTTTCATTCGATTAGAATCAAAGCCGCTGACCTGTACTAACTCATGGGCCACTGCTACGGCACGTTTGCTGGATAAATCCCAATTAGAACTATAGAGCTCATCGCTTATTTGCATATCATCCGTGTAACCTGACACTGTGATGACACCTGGCACATCTTTTAACAATTCGCCGACTGAGCGCACCACAGGTTTAAATCGAGGCTGTAAGAAACCTGAGCCAGAAGCAAATGACCCCTTCTCACGTATACGAATAATAATCTGCTGACCTAATGACTCAATTTCAATCGCTCCATCGGTGATCTCTTTATTGAGCTCCTGCGCCATCTTCTTCACTTGCTGATTGATCTTTTCTTGCGCCGCTGCTGCTTCCGCTTTAACCGCATCGGCCACTTCTTGCGCCGTAGCACTCGCTTCGCCACCCCGCTGAGAACCATTTTGCTGCTGCACGCCGCCAGCACTATCGTCTTCACCCGCTTGGAAATCCAATACAGGTTCAGTCATTTCATTCGTTTGCTGGTTAATGATTTCAATCGGAGTCGGATCGGGGCGACCGGGTCTAAATTCTAAGGCAATGACAGAAGTCCCTTTCGGGATATCTTTAACTTCCACCTTATTTTGCACACCAAAGGCATACTTCATTGAGCCCGCGATCTGCTTAAACTTCATCACGTCCATTTCAGAAAATGACAATAACAATACGAAGAAACACATCAACAGCGACATCAAGTCGGCAAATGTTGCCAACCAGAGCGGTGCTCCGGGCGGTGGACAATTGCACTTAGCCATGGGCTACTCTCCGTCCGTTGTATCGATTTTACGATTTTTTTCAGCGAGATAATTTTTCAAAAAGCCTTCAATCACCCGCGGGTTTTGTCCGTCTTGAATCGCCAATACCGCATCCATAATAAGGTTACGATTGAGCATTTCCTCCCCCATCCTAAGCGTTAGCTTATCCGCGATAGGAAGACAAACCATGTTAGCGACCATAGCGCCGTATAATGTGGTTAACAACGCAACGGCCATCGAAGGACCAATAGATTTAGGATCCGCCATATTTGATAACATGGCCACGAGACCAACGAGTGTACCTATCATCCCCATCGCTGGCCCAACATCACCAAAGGCTCTAAATATGCCAATCCCCGTACGATGACGTTCTTCCGTTAGAGCGATATCCTTCTCTAGAGCTGCACGCACTACTTCACCATCATGACCATCGACTAACATATCGACAGCCTTTTGCATAAAAGTATTGCTAATTTGCGCTTCTTCTAATGCCAAAAACCCCCCTTTACGGGCAGCATCCGCCATAGTGACTGACTGTTC
This sequence comes from Shewanella sp. SM68, assembly GCF_025653925.1. Lineage (NCBI taxonomy): Bacteria > Pseudomonadati > Pseudomonadota > Gammaproteobacteria > Alteromonadales > Shewanellaceae > Shewanella > Shewanella sp. SM68. Next base: position 227,370 of record NZ_JAKKRU010000007.1, on the reverse strand, counting down.
AATCAAATCTTCTGGTTTATCAATCTTAAATACAAAAGCTTTCAAAGCAATTTTAACGGCGCTTAAAAACTGTTTAAGAGTGAACTTCATCATTACCACGAAGAAGGACCCACCGAACACAATCAGGATCGAGGGCACATCAACGAAAATCATCAAGCCGCCACTGGTCACCATAGCGCCGAGAATAAAACCAAAGGCTCCCACAATTCCGATTATTGTTGCTAAATCCACAACGGCTCCTCAATTTTCGTAATAAACGACATAATACTTACTCTGGGTAAGCAAGAACACTCAGTTATTCTACCGAATAAGATAATCCCACCGACACACATACGAGCCTTGTTTATCCAGTTAAAAATTACCATACAAATGATGATACTATTGTCAGTTATCGGACACACACTAAGCAAGTTTAGCGACAATTTATATTTTCTGGAAAAATTTCAGTAACAAAGCGTGCTATTGAGCAAATATCTTTAGTCTGAATTTGACCCTTACGCCGCCCTGATATACCTTGTGTCCGCTAAATCAAAGGAAACCTGAACGTGGCGAAGAAACCCGAAAATCTTAGTTTTGAAGAATCCCTTGGCGAACTTGAACGCATCGTTGCTGATCTAGAACAAGGCGATATCTCCCTCGATGACGCGTTAAAACAATTTGAACGTGGCATTAATCTCGTTCGAAATAGCCAAGCAAAACTCGAACAAGCCCAACAAAAAGTGGCCATTTTACTGAAACAAGACGAAAATGCGCCCCTATCCCCCTATGCCGTTGAGGGCGAATAAGCGTGTTAGTCAGTACCATTCAAGAATATCAACAACGAGTTGATGATCAATTAAAACAGCGTTTTAGTACGCTTGAAGATACCGCTCCCCAATTAAAAGCCGCTATGACTTACGGTGCCTTATTGGGAGGGAAACGCATTCGACCGTTCCTCGTATACAGTGTAGGGCGCATGTTTGGGGTCGAACTTGAAAAGTTAGATGCTTGCGCCGCAGCCATTGAATGTATCCATGCTTATTCATTAATCCACGACGATTTACCCGCCATGGACGATGACGAGCTCCGCCGTGGCCAGCCGACAGTGCATATCGCCTTTGATGAAGCGACGGCCATTTTAGCGGGGGATGCTCTGCAAACCTTAGCCTTTGAAATTGTCACCGAAGCGGTACCAGGGATCAGCAGCGAACAACATATTGCTATGGTAAGAGTATTAGCTAAAGCCTCAGGTTATCGTGGTATGTGTGGAGGCCAAGCGATAGACTTAGCCTCGACCGATAAACATATTGATCTTAAAGCGTTAACTCAGCTACATAATATGAAAACTGGCGCCCTTATCAGCTGCGCTGTTGAGTTGGCTTTAATCGCCGCAAACGCGCCAAAAGATCAGTATGCTGCTATGATGGATTTTGCCCGTGCGGTAGGACTCGCCTTCCAAGTACAAGACGATATCCTTGACATAGTAGCCACCACCGAAGAGCTAGGTAAACCGCAAGGCTCTGATACTGAATCGAATAAGAGTACGTTTCCACAACTACTTGGACTACAAGGTGCACAAGACACCGCCAAACAACTGATCCAAGAGGCACTATCAGCGCTGGCTAAATTGCCATACAATAGCCAGTTAATTGCAGACTTCGCCCGCTATATCATTGAGCGAAGAATATAATAAGAGTCGAAGTATCTCGCTATGAGTTTGGACATTTCTCAGTTTCCCGTGTTGGCGCAGGCCAACACCCCCAATGAGCTCCGCCAGCTTCCTCAGGCACTTTTACCACAAGTAGCCGATGAACTGCGCGAGTTCCTTCTTAAGTCTGTTGGCATGTCCAGCGGACATTTTGCCTCTGGGCTCGGCACAGTAGAACTCACTGTGGCACTGCACTATGTCTACAATACCCCCTTTGATCGACTGATCTGGGACGTAGGCCATCAAGCCTACCCCCATAAAATTCTCACGGGTCGACGTGACAAGATGCACACCATTCGGCAAAAAGATGGCTTACATCCTTTCCCATGGCGTGAAGAAAGTGAATACGACACTTTCAGTGTTGGCCATTCTGGCACGTCGATTAGCGCCGCGCTGGCGATGGCGATAGCTGCAGAAAAAGAACAAGCAGGTCGTAAAGTGGTCGCTGTCATCGGCGATGGCGCTATGACCGGCGGCATGGTGTTTGAAGCCATGAACCACGCGGGCGACTTGCACAATGACATGCTCGTGGTACTGAACGACAACGAAATGTCGATTTCAGAAAATGTCGGCGCCCTCAACAATCATTTAGCACAACTGATGTCAGGCCGTTTCTACACCACACTGCGCGAAGGCGGCAAAAAAGTGTTGAAAGGTATGCCTGTCATCAAAGAAATGGCCAAGCGCACTGAGGAACACCTCAAAGGTATGGTCGTTCCTGGCACTCTATTTGAAGAGTTAGGTTTCAACTACATAGGTCCTATCGATGGCCACGACGTAGACGCTCTGGTCGAGACCATGCGCAATATGCGTAATCTGAAAGGTCCACAGGTGCTGCACATCATGACCAAAAAAGGTCGTGGTTATGAACCTGCTGAAAAAGATCCTATCGGTTGGCATGCTGTGCCTAAATTTGACCCATCACTCTTTAAAAAGCCGGCCACCAAACCCGGTTTACCGACCTTTTCTCAAGTCTTCGGTAAATGGTTGTGCGACATTGCCGAACAAGATGAGAAAGTGTTAGCGATTACTCCTGCGATGCGTGAGGGTTCTGGCATGGTGGAGTTTTCCCAGCGCTTCCCGAAACAATATTTCGATGCAGCGATTGCCGAGCAGCATGCAGTCACCTTAGCGGCGGGTTTTGCCTGCGAAGGTTTCAAGCCTGTAGTCGCGATTTACTCGACCTTCCTGCAACGCGCCTATGATCAGCTTATTCACGATGTCGCACTACAACAATTACCCGTGTTATTTGCCATTGACCGTGGCGGCATCGTCGGTGCCGATGGTCCAACCCACCAAGGTGCATTCGATTTAAGTTTTATGCGTTGTATCCCTAATATGGTGATCATGGCGCCGTCCGATGAAAACGAATGTCGTCAAATGCTCTACACAGGCTATTGCTATGATGCGGGCCCAAGTGCGGTGCGTTACCCAAGGGGTAGTGCCACGGGAGCGATGCAAGTCGAGTCCATGACTGCGTTGCCAATTGGTAAAGGTGTCATTAAGCGCATAGGTAAGCGTATTGCCATACTTAACTTTGGTACCTTGCTCGCATCGACATTAACCGCTGCCGAAAGCTTAGATGCGACGGTTGTCGATATGCGCTTTGTGAAACCACTTGATGTTGATCTGGTAAAAGAAATGGCACTAACCCATGAAGTGTTAGTCACTGTGGAGGAAAATGCCATCATAGGCGGTGCGGGTGCCGGAGTGCTTGAACAGCTTCAAAAGCTAAAAATGCCTAAAGCCGTACTCCAAATTGGTTTGCCAGACGAGTTCATTAAACATGGCTCGCCAGAGGAAGTCATCCACGACTTGCAACTGGATGCCGAAGGCATACTGGCGCAAATCAATGCTTATCTAGCGCAATAGGCTGAACTTGCTTATCTCGTTAAGACGCTAAATGTTATCAATAAAAAATTCCGCCCATAAAAAAAGGACTGCAATTGCAGTCCTTTTTTGTTGCTGTCTTTTATAACAGCGGCTGATCCAATAAAGCTTAAGCTTCGATATCTATCGTTGCGCTTTCTTGGTTAGGGCCACCCTGTGACACCATCACCATAGCAGGGCGCAGCAAGCGACTGTTCAGCTCATAACCCTTTTGCATCACCAACATCACAGTGTTCGCAGGGAACTCGGCGCTTGGCTGCATGCCAATCGCTTGATGTTGGTCAGGGTTAAATGACTGACCTTGTGGATCAATTTGCTTAACACCAAATTTAGCCACCGCAGTGAGTAAGCTTTTTTGAGTTAACTCAACACCTTGATAAATCGCTTTCGTCGCTTCATCTTCTGGGTTTGTACCCATTAGCGCGCGCTCCATGTTATCAAGCACAGGCAAAAGCTCATTGGCGAACTTTTCCAAGGCAAACTTGTTCGCCTTTTCTACATCCATTGCGGCACGACGACGAATGTTATCGACCTCGGCTGCGGCGCGGATGACTGAATCCTTCTGCTCTTCAACTTTCGCCAAAGCTTCAGCGAGTAACTGTTCCAGCTCTTCAATACGGAAATTGGCCTGGGTAAGCTCATCGATCAGACTTGCTTCTGCGGTAGATACTTCAGACTCTACACCCTCTTGGATCAGATCCTGTTCTGCTTTAATCGATTCGTTGCTCATTTTCACTCCAGCTAAAAATGCTTTGTTTCTGAAATACTCTGGGCATATTATGGGGATCAATTTTGACGTTTCAAGGCCTAAGGCCAGATCTAGCATAAATATGACCACAAAGTTTCATACTATCGGCCTTATCGGCAAACCTCACCACCAAGGGACCAACCAAACCTTAAAGCGTCTGCATTATTGGCTGACAATGCAGGGCTTTGAAGTCTTAGTGGAAGAGCGTGTTGCTACCGAATTAGGACCCAATATCATAGCGGTCGATTTACTAGAAATTGGCGCGCGTTGCGACTTAGCCATAGTCGTCGGTGGTGACGGTAACATGCTCGGCGCGGCAAGGGTATTAGCCCGCTTCGATTTAGGCGTGATTGGGGTTAACCGCGGCAATTTAGGCTTTTTAACCGATCTGCCGCCCGATGCCTTCGAAGAGGCGCTCGCCAAGGTACTCGATGGAGAGTTCGATACCGAGCATAGATTCTTACTCGAAGCCGAAGTCTATCGCCACGGTATGCTCAAGGCGAGCAACACCGCCGTCAACGAAGCCGTACTCCATCCGGGTAAAATTGCCCACATGATTGAGTTTGAGGTCTATATTGACGATCAGTTCATGTACAGCCAACGTGCCGACGGCATGATAGTGTCAACGCCTACCGGTTCAACGGCCTACGCCCTCTCCGCTGGCGGTGCTATCCTGACGCCTAATTTACAGGCCCTAATCTTAGTACCTATGTTCCCGCACACTTTGTCGTGCCGCCCGATTGTTGTCGATGCGTGCAGCACGATAAAAATGGTTGTGTCACCTGAAAATGGCGAAAACCTCGAAGTCAGCTGTGATGGCCACGTGCATTTAGCCGTGTTACCCGGCGATGAAATTATAGTTCGCCGCAGCTCTGAACGTTTACGGCTTATTCATCCTAAAGGACACAACTATTTCCACGTGCTGCGGACCAAATTAGGCTGGGGCAGCAAGTTGTTTTAAGTCTGTATCTTTGGGCTAAATCACCAATAAAAGAGACATATCACGTCTCTTTTTTATTTTGTAAATTTAACCTAAAAGGTTGCCATTAAAGCCTTATCTTTTCCCCTGCACTGTCTTTGGTGAACTTTTTAGCACTTCTCACAAACAACTAATATTCGCATTAATGACGTTTAAGCATTAATGACACTAACCAGTTTGATAAAAGTTCAAACAGTATTTTTTAGTTTTGTTACTTAAAATTTCTGCTTCAATTTCACCCTGTTCTCTCAATTTCCCCTCTTAACCCATTAGAAGCGGTCACTTTTTATTTCAACTTTTATGTTGTTCTCTCAATATACTTGAATATTTTGGCTGGCTGTTCGCTCAAATAAACTGAAATTAAATTAAATTAAATAATGGTTATTAAATTTCATATTAAAGTAAAATTCATTAAGTGATATCCATCACAATAAAATCCCACCATTTTAAAACGTGCTCTAGATCACTATAAAAAACCATTCCAAAATGGAAATATTAGGCAAGCATTACAATAGCTTGATGAAAATAGAAGTAAATGAGTTAATCCAGCCACAACAATCTATGCGACCTTAATCACACCTTAAAAATGACTGAAAAAACCAATAACAGACTATTAATGAAATAAATGGATCAGTTAATTGCAATAATGACGATGAATATGAGTGATAGCTCTACTTTTAATAACCAGAAAAACAACAAATTTAATTTAATATAACCAAAGTAGATATACACCCAACAGTCTAAGTGATCATTGTCACATATAAGAAAATCCCCCGAGAGAAGCACCCCGCAGCACTGTAAATTAGCATTTCATATAACAGCCAAGATGATCTAGATCATATTAGTCAAGCTCACAATAGCGTCTAGTACACAACACAGAATGTCGAGACCGTAAGTACTTGCAGTATTAACTGCTGATTTATTGGTCTGGGAAGTCGACATGAAGGCAGATGAAAAATCCTAATATCAATAATAAGACAGACCACTTTATGAAGAGGCAAGCATGACAATACTTCAACTCCTCGCTAGCTTGACGCCAGTGCTCAGTGTAATGCTATTTCTAGTGTTACTCAGAATGCCTGCATCTAAGGCTATGCCTATCTCCATGATAATCACAGCGCTCGCCGCCGTGTTTATTTGGCAAATGGATACCACATTACTGGCGGCATCGGTCCTCGAAGGACTGCTCTCAGCCATCACACCGTTAACCATCATTTTTGGCGCCGTATTCCTACTCAATACCCTGAAATACTCAGGTGCCATGGACACTATCCGTGCTGGGTTTACTAACATCAGTGCCGATGCCCGTGTACAAGTCATCATCATCTGTTGGTTATTCGGTGCCTTTATTGAAGGTAGTGCTGGTTTTGGTACTCCCGCAGCCATTGGCGCACCACTACTGGTATTGCTTGGTGTACCACCCGTTGCCGCAGCTGTCGTGGCTTTGATTGCTGACTCGGCCTGTGTATCCTTCGGTGCAATTGGCCTACCCGTACTTTTTGGGATGGAACAGGGTCTGATCCAAGGTGGCGTGAGCATGGCGGCGGAGCAATTTGCTGCCCATGGGGGTAACTATGCTGGTTATGCTCGATATATCGTCATGCATATGATCACTATCGACTTAATCACAGGTTCATTAATTCCTCTCGTAATGGTGACCATGCTAACTGGATTCTTTGGTCGCAATAAATCCTTTAAGGAAGGCTTAGCAATTTGGAAATTTGCGATTTTCTCAGGTCTTGCCTTTACCGTCCCCGCATGGATCATCAACTACCTTGCAGGCCCAGAATTCCCTTCGGTTATCGGTTCATTGATCGGTATGGCCTTAGTGATCCCGGTTGCGCGTAAAGGCTACTTACTGCCTAAAACACCATGGAATGATTTCGCAGAGAATGACAGTCAAGAAAGCGGAAAAGTCGAAACAACGGCTAAGTTTTCCCAAATTGCCGCTTGGACACCTTACATCATCATGGCTGCGCTTTTGGTGCTGTCGCGTACAGTGGCACCGTTAAAAGCATGGTTATCAAGCTTTAACATCAGCTGGACAGGCCTAATGGGCACTGAGCTTAAAGCCAGCTTCGCAACCTTATATGCACCAGGTGCCTTCTTTGTTGCCGTGTGTATTTTAGGTTTCTTCCTGTTCAAAATGAAAAGCCCTGCGATTCAGCAAACGGTCGGTGTTTCATGTAAGTCCATGTTGCCAACCATTATTTCATTAGGCGCATCAGTGCCTATGGTGAAAATCTTCTTAAACTCAGGCGCTAATGGTGCAGGTCTTGCCTCAATGCCTGTCGCTTTAGCGGATATGTTGGCAGGTTCCATGGGCGCAGTGTGGGCTTGGATGGCGCCTATCGTGGGGATTTTTGGTGCCTTCTTATCGGGTTCCGCCACCTTCTCAAACATGATGTTCTCCAGCCTACAATACAGCGTGGCCGACAATATTGGCATGAACCACACACTGGTATTGGCACTACAAGGTATCGGTGCAAACGCCGGTAACATGATGTGCGTAATGAACGTGGTTGCCGCTGCAACGGTAGTGGGTATGGCAGGTAGAGAGTCAGAAATTATCCGTAAAACAATGCCTGTTGCCATTGGTTATGCCTTACTGGCGGGCACAATAGCTACCCTGTGGGGTGGATTCTAAGCCGTTTTATTTTATTGAATGCCCGAAGTCACTCCCAGTGACTTCGGCTTTAATCTATTAATAAAGAGAGTGATGCTATGTCGATTAACTATAAACTGGTCATCGATGATCTAAGAACGCAATTAGGTGATCATCCCGTGACGGATGATCCCGTTCGCCGTTTTGCCTGGTCCACCGATGCAAGCTACTTCAGGATAGTCCCAGAAGTGGTTGTCCATGCAGAAACCCTAGAACAGGTAAAGCTCACATTAGCCGTTGCCCGTAAACATGATGCACCCGTCACGTTTAGGGCCGCAGGAACCAGTTTATCTGGCCAAGCTATCGGTGAAGGTATTTTGTTGATCCTTGGCCATGATGGTTTTAGAAAGATTGAAGTCAGTAGCGATGCCAAACAGATCACCTTAGGTGCTGCTGTCATTGGTTCCGACGCTAACGCCGTACTCGCGCCGCTTAACCGCAAAATTGGTCCCGATCCCGCCACCATAGGCTCCGCCAAAATTGGTGGTATTGTGGCAAACAATGCTTCGGGAATGTGCTGTGGTACTGCGCAAAACAGTTACCAAACTATCGCTTCCGCGAAACTTCTTTTTGCAGATGGTACTGAACTCGATACAGGCTGTGAAAAATCAAAAGCTGCCTTTGTTAAATCCCATGGAAAAATACTGGATGCGCTGACAGAACTGTCGCACATGACTCGCCATAACACAGTGTTAGCGGACAGAATTCGTAAAAAGTATTCCATTAAAAATACCACCGGCTACGGCATCAATTCGTTACTCGATTTTACCGACCCATTTGACATCATCAACCACTTAATGGTGGGGATGGAAGGCACCTTAGCCTTTATTAATGAAGTCACTTATCACACAGTGAATGAAGCTAAATTTAAAGCCTCTGCTATGGCCGTATTCCATAATATGGAAGATGCCGCACGAGCCATACCACTGATAAACGGTGAAAGCGTTTCTGCTGCTGAACTCCTTGATTGGCCATCAATCAAAGCAGTAACGGGCAAGCCAGGCATGCCAGATTGGTTATCAGAATTACCGGCCCTATCCGCAATTCTACTGATAGAATCCCGTGCTGATGACGACAAAACCTTAGAAAATTATACTCAAGATGTCACCGCGAAACTCGCCGGTTTTGACTTTATCCGCCCAATGGAATTTAGTACTAATCCAGCGGTTTATGACAAATACTGGGCAATGCGCAAAGGCTTGTTCCCGATTGTAGGTGGTGAGCGTCCAAAGGGAACCTCAGTTATCATCGAAGACGTGGCCTTTGAACTAGAGCACCTTGCTGCTGCGGCGCACGATATCACTGAGCTTTTCCATAAACATGGTTACCCTGAAGGCTGTATTTATGGCCATGCTCTTGCGGGGAACTTCCACTTTATCATTACCCCCACCTTCTCGACTCAAGCTGATATCGATCGTTTCCATGCCTTTATGGATGATATTGCCGACATGGTGATTAACAAGTACGACGGTTCAATGAAAGCCGAGCATGGTACTGGCCGTGCTGTCGCGCCGTTCGTCGAAAAAGAATGGGGACAAGATGCTTACACTTTGATGAAGAGCATCAAACAAGTATTTGATCCACAGGGTATTCTAAACCCAGGCGTTATTCTTAACGACGATAGCAATGTCCACGTTAAAAACATCAAGCCCTGCCCTGTGGTCGATGATTTTGTTGATAAGTGTATCGAATGTGGTTTCTGTGAAAAAACCTGTCCAACATCGGCACTCAACTTCTCACCTCGTCAGCGTATTGCGACTCTGCGTGAAATCGAACGTTTAGAACAATCCGGTGATAAAGCCGCCGCAGCAGAAATGCGCGCCGCCGCTAAATACGATGTAGTTGATACCTGTGCCGCCTGCCAGCTTTGTACTATTGCTTGCCCAGTGGATAACAGCATGGGCCAACTGGTGCGTAAACTGCGCACGCCGTACATCAGCACTACTGAACAAAAAGTCTTAGATTTCCAAGCCAAACACTTTGGCGCAGTTAACCAGGTTATCAGTTCAGGTTTTGACATGCTTGGCGTGATCCACAAGATCACTGGCGACAACATTACCAGTGCCCTAATGAAAACCGGCCGTTTGATTTCAAAAGAAGTGCCTTATTGGAACCCCGATTTCCCGAAAGGCGGCAAATTGCCAAAACCATCCCCCGCTAAAGTTGGCCAAGAAACAGTGGTTTACTTCCCAGCCTGCGGCGGCAGAACCTTTGGTCCGACGCCAAAAGATCCCGATAACCGCACTTTGCCAGAGGTGGTCGTCACGCTGCTGGAACGTGCTGGCTATAACGTTATCACGCCAGAAAAAACCCGCGATTTATGTTGCGGCCAGATGTGGGAATCTAAGGGCGACTTTAAAAACGCCGATGCCAAACGCCAAGAACTTATCGATGCAGTGAGCAAGATGACCAATGGTGGCAAGCTGCCAGTGATCGTCGATGCCTTGTCTTGCACCTACCGCACTTTGTCAGGTAATCCAAAAGTACAAATTATCGACTTAGTTGAGTTTATGCACGACAAGCTACTGACTAAGCTCAACATCAGCAAAAAAGTCAATGTGGCACTGCACTTAGGTTGTAGCGCACGCAAGATGAAACTCGAGCCTAAGATGCAAGCAATCGCCGATGCCTGCTCTGCGCAAGTGCTCAAACCTGCAGGAATTGACTGCTGCGGTTACGCGGGTGAAAAAGGCTTGTATAAGCCTGAAATCAACGCCAGCGCACTGCGTAATATCAAAAAGCTCATTCCTGTCGAGATTAAGGAAGGCTATTACGCCAACCGTATGTGCGAAGTCGGTTTGACCCAACACAGCGGCATTTCCTACCGCCACTTAGCTTATCTGCTCGAAGAGTGCAGCCGCTAATCTGGTATGTCAGTAGTAAACAACGGGGCTATTTTTAGCCCCGTTTGTTTATATAAGCGAACTATTCTCATTTATTTGTCATTAAGTATTTTTTGAGAATTTCAAACCTGAATAAATACATTTTAAAATCAATTTAATCAGCAAGTTAAAATATTCTCATTTTTGCAAAAATCTACAAGCTCATTTACTAAATTAAGGCTACTTATTCCGCATAGATAGGCCTATATTTGATCAACTACCTTAGCATTTGTGTGGACTTTGGGGTCGCACAGCAAGGCAATGTCGTTCACTAACAAGAAAGAGAAAACACAATGAAAATCGCCCTTTTCATCCCGTGTCTAGTCAATCAAATGATGCCAGAGGTCGCGATCGCCACCTTGGAATTATTAGAGAAACTCGGGCACCAAGTGATTCTACCCGCGGGTCAAACATGCTGTGGCCAGCCGATGACAAACTCGGGTTGCTTCGATGCAGCACGCAGTACCACCCTTAAATTGCTCAACGCCTTTAAAGGAGTGGAATGCGACGCTATTGTTTGCCCTGCCGCCTCTTGTTTAGTGGCCGCCAAAGAAAACTTCCACGAGTTTGATAGCAGCCCAGAAGCACAAGCTGTGATCAACAAACTCTATGAACTCACAGAGTTTTTACACGATATCGCGCCGATCCCCGCCTTTACCAAGCCCTTCGCGCACAAGGTAAGCTTGCAACTGAGTTGCCATGGCATTCGCATGTTAAGCCTTGCCACCCCAAGTGAGCAAATGGGGCCAAGATTCAACAAAGTCGAAGCTGTATTGGCCAATATTGCAGGCATAGACATAGTGTATCCAGACCGCCGTGACGAATGCTGCGGCTTTGGTGGCACCTTCGCCGTCGATGAAGGCGCAGTGTCAGCCAAAATGGGCAAAGACAAGGCCCAAGCCCACGCCGCAACGGGTGCTGAGTATGTGGTGGGTTTTGATCCTTCATGCCTGTTGCACCTCGATGGCATGATCCGCAGACAGCAATTGCCGATTGAAATTCGCCACATAGCGCAAGTGCTAAACGCCGCGCTCTAGGAGACTCACCATGGCTTACAATCATAATCACGGAGCTAATGGCTCCCAAGTCCATGCCCATAAAGCCGATATTTTTTGCCGCGACGAAACCCGTGTCGACTGGCATTCAAAAGCGCTATGGATGCTCAGAGAAAAACGCGACCGCGCCGCGGGTAGCATCCCAGAATGGGAACAACTGCGTCAGCTTGGCTCAGAAATTAAGCTCCACACGCTAACCCATCTTGCTCAATATCTTGAAACCTTTGAACAAAACTGTATCGCCAACGGCATACAAGTCCATTGGGCGAAAGATGGCGCAGAGCATAATCGTATCGTGCATGACATTTTATCCCGCCATAAAGTCAAAAAGTTGGTGAAGTCTAAGTCTATGCTGACCGAAGAATGTCACCTCAATCCGTACTTAGAACAACGTGGCATTGAGGTCATAGATACCGACTTAGGTGAGCGGATTATTCAGCTCGCTAAAATGCCGCCATCACACATAGTCGTGCCCGCGATCCATATGAAGAAAGAAGAAGTCGGCGAACTCTTCCATGAAAAACTCGGCACTAAAGCGGGGGGATCCGATCCCTTGTATTTAACCCGCGCCGCCCGTGCCCACCTGCGTGAACAGTTCCTTAGCGCCGATGCCGCGATGACAGGCGTGAACATGGCGATTGCCGATAAAGGCGCCGTGGTGGTCTGCACGAACGAAGGCAATGCCGACATGGGTGCTAACCTGCCTAAGTTGCAGTTGCATTCAATGGGGATCGACAAAGTGGTGCCCGATATTGATAGCGCAGCCGTTTTACTGCGCACACTGGCACGCAACGCCACAGGCCAACCTGTCACGACTTATAGCGCCTTTTACCGTGGCCCACAGCCCGAAGGTGAGATGCACATTATTATCGTCGACAATGGCCGCACTGAGATGCTCAAGGATAAAATCCTCGCAGAATCATTGAAGTGTATTCGTTGTGGTGGTTGCCTCAATACCTGTCCTGTGTATCGTCGCTCCGGCGGTTACAGCTACAACTACACCATCCCTGGCCCAATTGGTATCGCAGTGGGCGCTAAGATTGATGACACTAACTCGATTGCCTGGGCCTGTACCTTGTGTGGCAGCTGTACCTATATCTGCCCAACTAAGGTGCCGCTCGATAAGATTATTTTCCACCACAGACGCCTTAAGGCTGAAGCCGGAAAACTCCCCTATGGCAAAAACAGTTACATGCCATTAGTGGGTAAATTTATGGCAAGCGAAACCATGCTGAACTGCTCTATGAGTGTGGCGAGAACTGCGCTGCGCATTCTACCGGGTAGTCTGTTAAAACCCTTTAGCGGTGCATGGGGTAAATACCGTGAACTGCCCGTTGCCCCGAACTCCAGCTTCGAAGCTTGGTTTAAGAAACACAGGAGCCTATAAGATGTCTAGTAAACTTGAAATTCTCAATGCGCTCAAACTGTCGGCCTTAACAAATCATCCTATGCCAAGCATAGATGTGACGCCAAGAGTCGAAAATCTCGTCGGCCAGTTCGAGACCAACCTCAATACTGTCGCGGGTACGCTGCATAAAGAAGGCGGCATCAAAGCCCTGCAAGCCAAAGTCGATGAACTGATCGCCCAAGGGTTACAGGTCACCTCCCTTGTAGAGGGTGTCACGGCAAACCGTGAAATGCCACCCACTGCCCACGAGCTCAAAAACATAGATTATGCAGTGATCCCAGGTGACATTGGCGTTGCCGAAAACGGTGCCATTTGGGTTAACAATAAGAATCTAGGCCACAGAGTGACACCTTTTATCTGTGAAAATCTGATCTTAGCCCTGCCAACGAATAAGATTGTGCCGACCCTACATCAGGCAGCTAAAGAAATCACGTTAGCCTCAGGTGAGTTCGGGGTATTTATCGCGGGTCCATCAAAAACCGCCGATATCGAACAAGCCCTCGTCGTCGGCGCCCACGGCGCCTGCAGCTTGAACGTGTATTTGCTCTAATGCCTCGAGATTTAATGTAACCAAGAAAATTCAAAGGTTATGGAATAATCGAAACACAAAAGCCGCCTTCATTAGCGGCTTTCTTATTGAGACTTCGCTGAATAATATATGATTTGTAGGCTGATAAACCACTAACACAGCTTACCAATTAACGTTTATTGACTAACAGTTTACAGGCTTGCCATGGCATTTACTCGCCGACTCGGTGAATAGAAACCTAGGGTTTTAAGCTTATGAACGAGAGCCATGGTCGTTCTCATGCATCCCTGCATTGCACGACATTCAGGCGTCCTGCCTATCAGATGGCGAACTGGCAGTTAAACACGGATGTTGTTCAAGTCAATCCGTGGATGCAGGGTCGCCCCGTCCTGCTCTTTGATGAACGGCGCCATCTCTGATATTTATCTGCGTACGTTAGTGACGCTTAAATATAAACCCAACATTAAGATGTTGATTTAAATTGTGATATTACTACGTTCTAAGGCAATCGTTAGTGATAAGCAGGGGATCCGCTTTAACCACGTGCGATAGCGCACATACTGAGGATACCTTGGTAGTATCCTCGACTCAGTTGATAGTATTCTCGATTATGTCCATGAGGCATTTATAGTAAAGGTGAGTAAATGAACGAGGTATTACTACAAATAAAGGCGCTCACCAATGGTGATCCTTTATTGACGGCTGTCATTGTTGGAGTATTAACATTAACGTTAATTGGACTCGTAGGCTATATGCTAAAAGATGTCCCCGCGAAGCTGTTAAGTTGGCTCAGTAGTCTGCTGTTTGTGCGGCTCACTATAGACGATAGTCATCAGGCGCGCACAGAGGTATTCAATAAACTGTCCTTTTTGATCAGTAATACTACTATTCCGTTTTTTTCACGCTCTATCTCTGAGGCTGTGTACTATGACTATAGTGTGAGTTACGACGGGCGTGTCAGTGTTAAGTCTATCGGCTACGGTATACACCTGTTTAAATACGCTGGTTGTTTCATGTTGGCTACCCGAGCTAAGGTCGATAGTACAATGGCATACGATACTATTACTGTAAGTGCACCATGGTGGGCAAAAGATAAACTATACAGTTTTTTAGAAGATACTCGTGGAGACATCTCTACTGAGCCAAAAGTGAATATTTTCGAAGAAACCGAATGGTGTCGCTATGGCACATTGAAATCATCGGGTTTTAGTGAATTAGTGCTAGATGAAGAGTTTAAGCAGAAGTTGATGGGAGAAGTTGATAACTTCGCAAGTAGAGGGAAATCGGTTGTAAGTAAGCTAACCATACTGTTACATGGAAAAACGGGTACTGGTAAGACGGGTATAGCGAGAGCCTTAGCTGTTGAGTATCATCGCGATCTATACATATTGAATCTTTCGACTGTAAATGATGCCACTATTCATAAGGCGATTAGAAAGGTACCGCCCAGAGCTATGTTGTTAATAGAGGACTGTGACTGTGTAAAGGCTACGGTATCACGAACTGCTGAAAGCAATGTAGATAACCCACCACTCACTTTAGGTGGCGTTCTAAACGCGTTAGACGGAATCATTCCTCTTGATGACTGCCTTGTAATAATGACCACAAATCATCCTGATAATCTTGACCCAGCGTTGATACGTAAAGGTCGTGTAGATGTCAGTATTGAAGTACCACTTATCAGTGCAAAACAAGTTAATGAAGACTACTTTGAGCGTTTTGGCGCAGTTCTTAATAGAACTGAGCCATTGTTAGGTTGTGAAGTCTATGAACTCCATCGCAGAGCGAACTTAAGATATGGTGTGTGTTGTAAGCCAGTGTAACCCTTATCCTCCGAAATAGACTCATTCAACGGTCAACTCTATTTGGCCACCGCTTTAACCGAGTACTTATTAGGGTCTGAGTTAACTTTCCTCAGACCCTTTAACTTTCCAAACTCAGTAGTGGACTTGAGCCAATTGTCATGGGGAGGTAATCATCCCATTTTTAATGGACGTTAGAAGTAGAAGGTTGCGTTATTAAAGCCTGTTTGTATTTTGGAGCCGATTTCCAAGCTACCCATGATGCGACAGGATTTCCAAGCCACCCATGATATAAAACATAGCCTACAACACCTAAGTCGCATTTACTAAAGGTATTTTTACTGAGGTTGAAAGTCACATTTTCGAGGTTTTTTGGTCGTTTTGTATTAATTTGCCGATAGTTAGCTGAAATTGGATGAATTAAGTTCGAGCCATATTCTCCACTGCGGTGGATTAATCAATTTGAACACTAAATTATCTCTGCTTCGGTCAGCTTGCCATTAAATGCTGGCAGCTGTGTCGATAATGCCTTCGTCGCTTTTCAAGGTGTTCGCAGTAACAAGTGAGCTCTTGCAAAGTACCCACGGGACCTTTAAATAGCTGCCCGAAATGGTGAGTGAGCTTAAGCCAATGCTCAGGTGGAATATTAAGGCGACTCAGTAAGCTAGCACTGTTCGAACTGATACTCCCGCATTTATCATCGCGAATAATTCTGCCTGTATCGTCGACCAGCTGCAGATAATCTTGTAAATCAAAGTGCAGCCCTTTAGACATATTGTCCCGCTCATTACCGATAAAGGGCAATAATGTTTGAGGTTGTTTGCCTGCGAGTGCCGCGCGGATACGCCGTTGAATACTGGTGAAATCCGAGGTTGCTGGTGTTGTGGCTAGTTGAGCGCGAATAGGGTTGAGGTCAACATAGGTCATACATGCGAGTACTGCCGCCTCATCGAGTAGGGCTTGGGATTTAAAACGGCCCTCCCAGAAGCGTCCTGTGCAGTTATCCTCTTGATTTGCCTTACGGGCTATAGGTTCATTTAACGCTCGCATAAACCAAGAGATATCACTTAAGCGACTGCGATATAGGGCGATATGGTGTTTAAGGTTAGCCACGTCATGGGCTTCAACAATGTGCCCTTTGACAAATTGTTGTGTTAATTCAGTGCCTTTAAATACTTGATGCCAATGCTCAAGCACTTCTCTATCACTCCATTGATTGGCTTGGTAAATATCCACACAGAGTACCAAGTACAGATGGTTGCTCATCACTGCATATGCTGCAACATCAATAGCAAAGACCTGAGCCAGTTTAAGTAATTGCTGCTCTACCCACTCGCGTCTATGGTCGTAATTTTTACCTGAGAAAAGGTCTTCACCACACAAATAGGCACGTCTGACTACTCGACTACAGCAGTGATAAAAGGGCGTATCTTCCAAACTGACTTGAGTTCTCCTTGGCTGTGGCATCATCACACTCCTTGTGCGGGGAAACAGACACTAAGCCTAGTTGCTAATTTGGTGACTCACCAAGAAGCACCATCAAATTCACAATAATTAATAATGGGTGGCTCAGAGAAAGAATTGATGGGTGGCTTAGAAAAAGAATTAACAGGAAGCAAACATTAGAAGACTCTATGGGTTCAACAAATCATTAAGTCATGATAACCATGAATAAAAATAAACTTATCGTCTTCAGTTAGGGGGAACTGGCCAAGTTGCTGTAATCTGATTTTTAACTCAGTAAGGAGAAATAAATTGGTATCAGTCAAGCCGGAAGGAAAAACGGTTTTGGCAATTCTAATAGCATAAATGGATTTATAGCTAATACGCCTTTGCACAAACAGACAATCAGCAGCCATGATCTCGAATAACACTTGATTTGATACTTCATAATCGAGAGGAAAATCCTCTTCACCTACCAACTGCAGCTGCAAATACACAGAGCTAGAAGCTAACAGCGTCATACATTCGCGCCATTTAGTATTATTCATCATAGAATTCATAACGTTAAATTGTTCTTCGCCATTATTATCGACAAATTGCCTTTGGCGTTTAACTGTACCACTACAAACAGCCCATATAGAGATTAAAAATGGCAGCGAAGAGAGACCTACGCTGCCATTTTAGTGTGAGAGTTCAATGCTCAAGCTGATTACGATGACTTTTAATACCTAACTTAATGCTAAGTAAAACTCCCACCGACATATCAACAAGCTCTAACGAAATAAGCTACATAAACGCTTTGGTGAATGCTTCTTTCGACTGGCGAATGTAGTTACGGGCGCTTTTGGCGTGCTGCTCCCACACGGCGCGGTCGCTAGGATCGGTAAAGGGGTTTTGCTCGGCGGCAATTGAGCGCTCAAATTTGTCGTAGAAGGTCAGCATGGCCGAAGTGATCTGATTAAAACGTTCCTTGAACTCTTGAAATTCATCAATCTTCTCAGTGGTTTTAATCATGTACTGCACTAACTCTGCATTGCTGTTCGAAGCCAATAGCGCTTCAGCTTTAGCACTGATATTGGCACTCGCCTCGGCAATCACCAGCGCGCGTGCCTGCTCGTCTTTACTCATCACTCGGCTGTAATTTTCAGGTGTACGGGCAATACTGGCATGCTGTAAGTAACTGCGCAGATGCTTGTCGAGATCCTTACGGAAATTATCTAAGTTCTTCTGCATACTGACTAAATCATTGTCGAGTGCAGTGACTTGTTGCAGTTCTTTTTCGATTTCAGACATAAACCGTTCGGCCTGCTGATAAATTTTCAGGCCATTTTCTTCAGCAAACTTTTTATCACTACGGCTTAAGTCACTGTTGTCATAATTAGAGCGATCAAAAGTCGCAGCTAAGAATGACTTAAAGGGTTCGGCAAAGGCGGAATACGCACCGGCACTGACCACGTTTAAGGTGGCAGTAGCTAAGTCACCAAAGGGTTTCACCATAGAGCCTAAACGCGCCTGTTGGAGAGGCGATGCCACACGTTTAGCGTCAGTTAAAACCGACCTAAAGGTGTTA
Source organism: Shewanella sp. SM68 (assembly GCF_025653925.1). Classification (NCBI taxonomy): domain Bacteria; kingdom Pseudomonadati; phylum Pseudomonadota; class Gammaproteobacteria; order Alteromonadales; family Shewanellaceae; genus Shewanella; species Shewanella sp. SM68. Next base: position 208,712 of record NZ_JAKKRU010000007.1, on the reverse strand, counting down.
TATCCCATAGGGTTAGACATTTTATTGCGCTCAGACGTCGCCAACACAAAGGTGATACTTGAATAAATAGCATTCGAGTACTCGAGGTATTGTCTTTGGCTCTCGAGCTGAGCGGCATAATTTTTACCTAAAGTACGAAATGACTCAGACTGCACTTCGTAATTCTTATCAGCTTTCAGCTTATCTAAAATCCCGCCGATAATTTTCTGCTCATTTTTTTGCAGGGCCATATCAAGGCGAATTTTACCTAAGCTCAAATCGTCCAAACTGATAGGGCCATTAATGGCCTCAATATCAAGACGGATATATTGGCGACTCGGATCATCAATAGACACTCGGTGTGCTAAATATTCGTTAGCCCCAGGGGTGATATCGATTAAAGCAACATGCTGCCACTGGGCATCGAGCTTTAATACCGGAGAGGTCAATACATTGATTCGATATTGGGTTTGAGTATTCTGGGTTTTGACCCAAAACTCTAATAGACCCGCTTCAGAAATAGGGTACTTACTGACGATACTGCTATTGCCTTCGACGCAAAGCAGCGCACTTTCACCTGTGTGAGGTTCAGCGCCTTCAAATTGACAACCCATGATCCACGACCAAGGTTGAGATAAACGATTGCCTTCGAAGTCGCTGGCAAACACTAACTCATTCTCTTTGGCACTGGCATTAACTGTCGTTAACACGCCAAGCAACAGCATAGAAATGACTGCAGTGGTGCGCATAAGGGCCTCATAAAACATAAATTACTAAAATCAACGAGCGAGTCATTCAGCTCAATACCCAGTCATATCAACGATCAATCGACCCAAAAGCCTAAGCGAACTCAGTCTATTAATTGAGGACTATAGCCTCGACTTAAGAGCACGCTTGGATAAGTCATTTTTGATTGCAGATTAAACCAGCGAAATGTACCAGAGGCCATCATCCCACGCTAGCCCTAAGTCATGTTTAACGACGAAAGATATGTGGGCAATTACAATCGGGGCCATTAATCGCCCCAATTGTAAAATTTACGTAAAACTAAACACTTATGCCCCAGCTACAGGTTACTTGCCTCGTCCCTTGTCTTGTCAATAAATCAGGCGAAACCAATACAACCCAAAGCAAGGATTAATGCAAACGAGCCTCGACTCGCTTCATGGCGTAAAACATCCATATGGTCAAGATTGTGCTACAGGTCGCGAGCGACACCCACACACCAATCACGCCGAACGCCCAGGCAAAGCAGTAGATGATCGCAGCGATAAGAATAAGCTTAGCGCCCGTCAGCATAGAAGCTTGTTTCGAACAGTTAATCGCTTGGAAGAAACTCGCACCGACTAAGATTAAGCCTTCCATAGGCAAGCCCCAAAAATACCAGCGCATACCTTCAATCGCCACTGGTGTTAAATTCGGATTATCACCGGCAAACAAATACACTAACCATTCAGGGCGAGAATAAATCAGCGCTAAACCTAAAGCTGCGGTGAGTAACGTCATACCAAAAGCAATATTGCGCGCTTGTTTAACCCTGTCAAAACGCCCAGCTCCCGCGTTAAAGCTATAAATAGGTTGAGTACCAAGCGCAATGCCCTCAAAAATCAGATAGAAGAATGCTTCTGTGTAACTCACCACACCATAGGCTGCCACGTGTAAGGGGCCGCCCACCCATAAAAAAGCTGTGTTGTGTAGGGTTAATACTATCGATAAATAGAGATTCATCAAAAAGCTGGGGAAACCAACGCGGGCTATATTAAGGCAATTATCGAGCTTGAGCTTCATCTGCTCAAAAGTGATTTTAAGCTGAGTGCGCGGACTGAAAAAATGCTGCAAACACAAAAGCCCCGTTACCGCCTGCGACAACATAGTCGCAATCGCAGCACCTGCTAAACCAAAGGGGAAAACCACAATAAACAGCCAGTCTAAGAAAGTGTTTAATACACCACCCAAAATCAGCACCCAAGTCACCATGGATGGCCTGCCATCATTACGCAGCAGTGTGGTGAAGGTCATTGAAATTATGGGAAAATGACACAGTGCAAAATACCAGAATAAGTATTCGTTAGCGTTTTCGAGCATCTCCCCTTGCGCCCCGAGAGCAACCAAAATATCTCGCGAAAATATCCCACCAACAAGGGCAAAAAAGCATCCCGTTAATAAACATAACGTAAAGGCATTACCCAGTAGTTTACGGGCCTTGACTACATTACCTTGGCCAAGATTGATTGACACTAATGCCGCACTACCCATACCTATCATGGCGCCAATAGCGTATAAAATCGCGCCCACAGGGTAAGCTAGCATCATCCCCGCCAGCCCTGTTTCACCTAAATAGTGGCCAACAAAGATGCCATCAATTGTCACATATACGCCCGTGACCAACATAGAGGCTATGGTGGGTATGGTATAGCGCCAAAAAAGCTTCGCAATCGGCTCCTCGAGCAAGCTCATATCCGCAGGAGCATGATTAGATGTTGTTGCTGTCATTAGCGTTTCTCACAAAAAGGGGGGCTAGAGTCGTATCTATCTAGAAAAATGATCGGGTGAACAAAAATGCGACAATGGATTGTACCTAAAAATAGCGAGAACTCAAAGCATGTTCATTGTGAATAATTAACAATAAAGATTAATCATCACAATGACTTAAGCAGAAACAGTCCAATTTCAGCCAAATGACAAACTCAGTACAGTTCAATAACAGATGTGGGTTAATTCATCATTTTCTGCTACTTTTTTGGTGTTTAAGGCCGAATTAGGTAAAGTATCCGTTCAAGCAAGCCCATTAACGTATTTAAGCAAGATGAAATCATTAACTTTATAAATTTAAGTTTTTGATAATTAATGGGTTAAACAGAAATAAATTCAATAACAATAATAAGGGAAGGACATGAGTCAGAATAGTCCAAATGCAGGCAACGATCTGCGAGAAGTCAAACAGCTCGGCATGTGGGCCTCCATTACTAGCTTAGGTTATGTGTTTTGGTTAGTTGGTGGTATGGAGTTAGTCGAGCGTATCGCCTACTACGGTGTTAAAGCCAGTGCTGGATTGTACGCTAAAGCGCCAGAGTCTGCGGGCGGCCTTGGGATCAGCCTAAGTGACTACGGCATTATTATTTCCCTCTGGGCGATCATGCAAACCTTTGTGCCCGTGTTCACTGGTGGCATGTCTGACCGAGTGGGCTACAAAGAAACCATCTTCGGCTCCACCATCATTAAAATCTTTGGCTATCTCGTCATGGCATTCTTCCCCAGCTTTTGGGGCTTCCTTGTCGGTGCATTACTCCTTGCCATAGGCACAGGGATATTTAAACCGGGCATTCAAGGCACCTTAGTGCTGTCCACTAATCGCAATAACACTTCAATGGCTTGGGGCATTTTTTACCAAGTTGTAAACATTGGCGGTTTCCTCGGACCCTTAGTTGCCGTGCATATGCGCCAATTGTCGTGGGACAATGTATTTTTCGCCTGCGCCGCGATTATTTCACTCAACTTCTTATTCTTACTCACCTATACCGAGCCAGGTAAAGCCGAGCGACTGGAACGCAATAAGCAAATAAAATCAGGTGAAGTCGAACAAGAATCCCTGTGGCGTGATGCTTGGCGCGAGTTGAAAAAGCCGATTGTAATCTACTATATGCTCGTTTTTTCAGGATTTTGGTTCTTGTTCAATGCCTTATTCGATGTGCTGCCTATCCATATTTCCGAATGGGTCGATACCAGCGTAATCGTCACCTCCCTCTTTGGCAGCGAAGGCACCAGTAACGGCATTCTGCAATTTTGGCTTGGCCTCAATAACGAAGGCACTAAGGTGATGCCCGAAGGCATGCTCAACCTTAATGCGGGCCTGATCATGACCTGCTGTTTTATCGTCGCGGCACTGACGGCTAAATACCGTATCACTACCGCCATGTTTATTGGTTGTTTGCTGAGTATTTTAGCTTTTGTGTTTATCGGTGCTTTCCATGCGGCATGGTTTATCGTATTCGCGATTGCCATGTTCTCCATTGGCGAAATGATGATTAGCCCGAAGAAAAACGAGTTTATGGGTAATATTGCTCCCGAAGGCAAAAAAGCCATGTACTTGGGATTTGTGATGTTGCCCCAAGGGATCGGCTGGGGATTAGAAGGCTACTTTGGCCCTAAACTCTACGAGATTTATGCATCAAAGGAATTGTTTTCGCGGGATTTATTGCTAGAGCGCGGCATGAACAGCACTGAGGTCAGCGCCATTCCCCAAGGTGAAGCCTTTACCACTTTGGTGAGTTACACAGGTGAAAACGCACACGATCTCACCCAACTGCTATACCACAGCCATAACATTGGCATGGCGTGGTACATCATCGCCGCCATAGGGACTATCTCAGCGGTAGGGATTTACATCTATGGTAAGTGGTTACTCACACTACAAAGAGCCCAGCAAGCCGCCTAAGTGAAACTCGCTGACCTCATTCTGGGCAAGGACGACAAAGACAAGATAAGGGCTAGATGATGGCAAGGTGAGGAGCGATCCTCATCTTACCTCATCAGTATCAGAAAGATCTTGTCAGCAACTCAGGCGTAAATTGTTCGGGCGACAGCAATAAGCCTAGGCTTTCGATTTGTGCATTCAAACGATTGAGATCTTGAGTCAGCGCCGGCAAGGTTAGCGTATTGTCATCGAGCTCATACACTTGCCTTAAACTAGTGTAATAAAACAGCAATATAATCAAAGCATTCACATCATTTTGCGCCGCAGCGGCTTTAATCTTTATCAACTTGCGATAGATACGATTATGGAGTTGCTTTAATTGCCACACATAATAAATTTCGCTGAAGAAGGATTTATCCTTCAAGTTGTAAATCACTGCGCTACACAGACCCAGACTGAAAATCACCCCTAAGAGATTCAAATGGAAATTACCTGTAGGCTCACCTGGCACAGGCGTCGCCCCAAACAGCGCAATGAGTCCAGTACCAAAAATCAGCGATAACACGACTAAGCTAACAACTAGAATCACAATGAATAAATTCATATTTTTACGATACAAGGTTTTATCTATTTCCTGCAGCTTCATAACATCCCGCTCAAATAAACCGCCCAGCATTGGCGTATAAATCAATCAATGGCAGAGCATACCGCAATCCCCTTTATTCGGCCTTAACTGATTTAAACGCATAACGAAAATACATTTCTCATTCTCACTTACAAACGATACAAATTGAAACTTTTAGGCGTAACTAAGCAGGCTGAGGGATAGGATGATGTATCGATTGAAGATCAACGGCTTAATGCCCTTACGATTAATCTTCCATTTATTTCAAAACATTAAAATGTTAACGTGCAATCAAATCTGAGTAAAATTTGCTAACCTTAACCCTAGTGAATTGCATAACGATATCGCCGCTTTTACGAGAGACAGTGTTCTAACCTTCCGCATTCAAACCACACAAGGAATGCCATGATACTCAGCAAAGGCTTTGCACAAGTCGTCCTTTTGGTGCTCAGCAGCCTTTGCTTGACTGCACAGGCCAAAGATCTGCTCGCAGTGGGTTCGAGTTTCAGTCAAATTTTTGAACTACAAGCCAATGGCGAATATACCGGCTTAGGTGTCGATATTTTGAATCGCTTCGCCCAGCAGCAAAGTGTGAACATTCACTATCAAATTACCCCATGGCGCCGCGCTATCTCTATGGTTGAACGTGGCCAAGCGGATATTCTTATTGGTCCCTACGATACCCCAGAACGTAATGCCAACTTGGTTTTTGCGGCGAAGGCATTTTACCGCGATGATATGGTGTTTTATGCTCGGGCAGACAATGAAATAGTGTGGAATGGCGACTATGCCAGTATTAAAACGCAACGGATTGGAAAAATGCAGGGTTGGAGTTATGGCACACGGTTTACTGAACAAACTAAATCATTAAATATCAATGAATTTGTCGATATTAAAAGTGGCATAGAACGGCTTTCGCGGGGTGATTTAGATTTACTCGCCACCAATAGTCGCAATACCAATGCAGTGCTCGCCCAAATCAAAATCCCTAAAGCAATTACGCCAATCATGCCGATAATCGATGTGCGAGACGGCTTTATGGCTTTTCCGAAACAAGCTAAATTTGATCCGCTAAGAATTCGTTTTGACAGCTTCTTCGAGGAGATGATCCAAAATGGCACACTCACGACACTCGGCCAAAAATACCGCGTGACCTTGCCTTACTGAGCCGGCCTTACTATTCCCACCAAATCTGACCCCTCTTACCTATGCTCACACCTGTAATAAAGAGTGATGGGGAACTCTGTTAGCTAAGACAAGCAATCAACTGCAGCTCAATCTCGTTCCAATTGACGTCGTCCATGGTAATCATTTCTAGTCTGGAATCTAAGGTGTCATCGAGTTCAACCACAGTAAACTCATGGTCAATCCAGTTAAATCCCGCAATTCCATCAGTAGTGATCATCACGGCCTTTAATCTAAGCAACACTTGCCCAACGTTGGATGACTGAGCTTGCCGCTGAATAAAATTCATTAATTTATCAAAATCAAATTCTTGACTCGGTTCAAACACCCAGCCGCAGCTAAAACAACCTTCACCTTGATTCTGCTTTCGCACTATACCGCGATCATCAAAATCAAGTGCGGCTTCGATTGCACCTTCGGCAAAGAGGCTCAACTCACTCAAGCGAGAACCACCAGCACGAAACAAGCTTGGGGCCGTCGTCGGTAGGCTGCCCAGCTTTAGGCCAGCGCTAGCATGCCCATTTATATTGAGTGACACGCGCCTTAGTTGGTTAAGATAGTCCAGCAAAGCGCTAGGTAAAGGCTGTTGATTAGAGTGGCTCACTACAGGAATATCAGTACGTTCAATATGGCTTAAATAAGTCTGCAATTCATAGAGTAACTTAGTATTTTCAGCATCATACAAGTCAGACTTAGTTGCGATGATCACATCGGCCACTTGCAACTGTTGAATAAAATTTGCATGTTCGCGATAGCGAGGATCGTGGATCTTACGCGCGTCCACCAAACATAGGGTGCTACGCAGTGAAATCACATTCTGATAATGGGGCGCACTCAGTACTTTAATGATTTCATTAGGATGCCCAAGCCCAGTCGGTTCAATCAATAAGCGGTCAGGTTTCGCTTTCGCAATCAACTGATTGATGGCCACTTGTGTCGGTACGCCCGCGGCGCAGCACATACAGCCACCCGCAACCTCACGAATTTGTATGCCGTTATCGGAGGAATTAAGTAACCCCGCATCAATGCCGACCTCACCGAATTCATTGACCAGCACTGCCCAAATTTCATCCGCGGGTTTAGTCGCCAGCAATTGCTTAATCAGAGAGGTTTTACCTACACCTAAAAAACCTGTAATGATATTGGTGGGAATCGCTTTGATAATCATAAGGAAACTCGCTCGAATAGAAAGCTTAGCGCTCGAGTGTAGAAGTATTGGCTTTGAAGCTCAACAAAAAGCGCATCGGTGAGGATGCGCTTTTAGAATCGCGACAGGCTATGTAGCAAAATATGCAACTGACTATTCAACAGTCAAATCAACAAACTAGGCAACCGTTAGACGGCTAAACTAATAGGCACTTTGCACTTATTAGCCTTGATTGTTGGGCTTAGCTTATTTTGACTTAGCCTATTTTGACTTATTGGTGCGAGAGCCAAAACCTGACTTATTGCTCACCAAATTCGACTTAGGTTTAGTCGCATTAAACGGCTTACCTAAGCCAGAAGCTGGCTTAGCACGGCTAGAGGATTTATCGGCACTGGTTTTGCTATCCTGCGCTTTACCTTTCGCGTACTTACCCTGACGAGACTGACCAATAGTACGATCCTGCGGCGCCTTATGGCTCCACTTTCCAATCGGCTTAATCGGTGCCGCAGGCGCATCACGGTAACGGGCAGGCAAAGGCGTGCCTTCTTCATAACCCGGTTGTACCGACACGGGCAGTTTCTGCTCAATCAAGGCTTCAATTTCAGCGAGCATTTCATCGTCAGAAGGTGACACGAACGAAATCGCGCGACCCGTTAATCCTGCACGACCTGTACGACCAATACGATGGATATAATCTTCGGCAAGGAAAGGTAATTCAAGGTTGATCACCATAGGCAAGGCATGAATGTCTAAACCACGAGCGGCCACATCGGTCGCCACCAGCACCCGCAATTTACCGGCTTTAAACTCTTCCAACACCCGATTACGGGCGCCTTGTGTTTTATCGCCGTGGAATACACCTGCGGCTATGCCATCCAGCTTTAATTCTTGTAATAAATGCTCGGCGCTTTCTTTCGTGCTGGCAAACACCAGCACTTGGCGCCAATTGTTGCGGCCAACGAGTTCTGACAACAGCTCGGCTTTGCGGCGTTTATCAACGCGATAGACTTCCTGCACAACTGTGGATGCGGTAGTCGTGTCAGCAACATTCACCCACTGAGGTTCATTCAGCATTTTCTCGGCGAGTTGTTTGACGGCATCGCTATAGGTCGCTGAAAACAACATGGTTTGATGCTGCGGCGCAATTAAGCGTTTCACTTTTTCAATGTCGCGCACAAAACCCATGTCTAACATACGGTCGGCTTCGTCGATCACTAAGGTCGTGACGCTCGACAAATCTAACTGGAATTGGCCGATAATGTCGAATAAGCGACCAGGAGTTGCCACCAAAATATCAACGCCCTGCTCTACCCCTTTACGCTGGGGATTCATATTGGCGCCGCCGTAAACCGCTAAGGTTTTCAGTGGCAGGAACTGGCTGTATTTCTGGATATTTTCGCAGACTTGGATCGCGAGTTCGCGGGTTGGCGTCATCACCAACGCGCGTAAAATCGGTTTATCATTGCTGTCGCTTGTTAAAGACTCAGCCGCCAACTTTTCAAGTACAGGCAGAGCAAAGGAAGCCGTCTTACCTGTACCCGTTTGGGCGCAGGCCATAATGTCTTTGCCTTCAAAGGCAAGCGGGATCACTTTCTCTTGCACTTGAGTGAGTTGCTGATAGCCACACTCAGTTATCGCATTCAAAATAGGAGAAGATAAACCGAGTGTTTCAAATTTCATAGGGACTCTTTAGCTAAGTAGTAAAACTTTGATGCGAGGTGATACTCAATGCCCCAACGCGGGGCCGCGGAGTCTAGCAAAATCCGCGGCGTTTTTATAGGCAATTATCGCCACTAAGTTAATATCTCCTCAGACATGGGAGACTAAAAGCGGATCCTGTAAGTATTTTTGGCTAAATTCACCCGCAGGAACAGGTCTTGAGAACAAGTAACCTTGGCCGTAGTCACAGCCTGCAGCCAACAAGACTAGCCGCTGCGCATCGGTTTCGACACCTTCGGCAATCACCTTCATTCCCAACTTGTGGGCCATCACGATAATCGCCTCGCAGAGAATTTGATCGTTTGAATCGGTATCGATATGGCGGGTAAAAGATTGATCAATTTTAAGATAATCAATGTCAAACTTTTTCAAATAGGCGAGTGACGAATAGCCAGTACCAAAATCGTCCAGCGACACTTGCACACCCGCATCGCGGTAGGCCAGTAGTTTTTCGGTTACACCCATACTGGCATCCAATAACAGGCCTTCGGTAATTTCAACACAGACTCCCGCACCTGTAATATTAAGATCTTGCAATAACTTCAACCAATCATTGAGCAGCGTGCCTTCATCACGAAATTGAATTGGGGATTTATTGACGCTGATTTGGATTTCAACCCCTAATTCGTGACGCCACGCCGCACTCTGGCGAGCGGCTTGCTCGAACACCCAATTGCCGATTTCAACAATCAAGCCGGTGTCTTCTGCCACAGGAATAAACTCAGCAGGCGACACAGCACCATGCTCCGCATGATGCCAGCGGATCAAGGCTTCAGCCTTGGTCACTTCACCCGTTGCTAAGGCAACAATCGGCTGATAATGCAGTTCAAATTCTTTATTCACGACCGCTTGACGTAAGTCTTGGATCAAGCGCATGCGGTATTTGGCGTATTCCTGCATCGATGGGGTGAAATAGTTGAAGCGATTACGCCCTTGATCTTTCGCCGCATACATAGCCTGATCCGCATGCTTGAGAAGCCCTTCAATACTGGTCGAATCATCGGGATATAAAGTAATCCCGATACTGACGCTGATATAAGCGGTTTCTTCCCCTAACACATAGGGTTCGGCAATTCGTCGCAAAATATTCTCGGCGACGCGCTCAATCCCCTTATGGTCTTCCATCGAACTTAACACCACAGTAAATTCATCGCCGCCAAGACGCGCCACGACGTCAGCATCACGCACACAGGATTTCAATCGACTCGCGGTTTCTATCAGCAGTAAATCGCCCATGGCATGGCCTAAGGTGTCATTCACTTCTTTAAAGAAATCTAAGTCCAAGAACAGTAAGGCAAAGTGGTTGCGATTGCGGTCGGCATTTTTCACTTCACTGCTTAAATACTCCAACAACATGCGCCGATTGGGCAACCCCGTCAGCGTATCGTAGTTGGCTTGTTTCCAAATCAGATGCTCATTTTGCTTCTTATCGGTAATGTCTGAGAACAGGGCAACACGTCGATAGGGATGGCCTTCTTTATCATTAATCGTATTGATGGTTAACCAGATGACATATTCTTCGCCATTTTTGCGCCGCTGCCACATTTCCCCCTGCCATTGGCCTTTCTCGCGGATATCATTATTCATTTTGGTGTAAAAATCACGGCCATTGAGGTCACAATAAAGCAGCCGAATATGTTGGTCCCGCACTTCAAATTCGCGATAACCCGTCATCACACTAAAGGCGGCATTGACGGTAATAATTACACCCTTTTCATCGAGGACACTCATGGCTTCTGAGCTGTTATCGTAAACCAGTGCCGACAACTTTAAGGATTCTTCGATAAGTTTTGCGTCGGTAATATCGGTATAGGTTCCACACATACGCAGAGCATTGTTGTTTGCATCTCTGCTCACGACTTTACCCGTATCAAGGATCCACCGCACCTTACGGTTTACGGTATTTAAGCGGTACTCCATCTTATGTTGCGCCGTTTCGCCACGAATATGGGCCTCAATCGAATGCAGCACTTTAGGCCTGTCTTCGGCGACTATCGCATCCATCCATTGGCGACTATTAGCGTTGAGCATATCAACATCGCAGCCAAGAATATCGGCGCTGCGGGCGTTACGTTCGATACGATCATTGCGAATATCCCAATCCCACACCCCAAGATCGCTACTGCTCAGCACCAGTTCGAGTTGCTCACGACTAGCAAGTACCTCTTGGTCAGCAATGGCCTGTGAGGTGATATCTAAATATCCAGCAATAACAAGCAACACGGCATTATTACCACCACGCTTACAGGCGACTGTCATATGGGTGTAAACCACGCTACCGTCTTTAACGATAAAACGTTTATCCATCTCGTAATTATCGATATCCCCCCGCAGCATAAGCTCAAATTTCAGGGCATCCGCTTCTAAATCATCGGGATGAGTAATTTGTGCCCACGTCATCCGTAGCAATTCAGCTTCTGAATACTTGAGCATTTGACATAACCGTGGATTCACCTTTATCCACTTTTGATCTATCCCCGTTATTGCAATACCAATATTGCCCGCGTTGAATTGGCTCCTAAAAAGAAAATCATCCTGCAGACGAATTTGTTCATCACGCTCTAATTCAAAACGTCGCGATAACAAGCGGCTCAATAGCCAAGTCGCAATCGGGAAAATGGTCAATACTGGGAGGGTCACTTTGGCGAGTAATGGCATTGCTATGCCATCGGGTAGAAATAAGAACCACAACAACATCACGATATGAACGGTATAGGCAAAGAGAAAAATTTCTCCACCTGAAATATTGGCTAACAGAGACTTACGATATTGACGCCAGATCACCCCGATTAAACCGGATGACACTATCACGCCGACGCCAACCCATATACCAGCGCCACCGATACTGATGCGATACAGCGCCGTCATCACGACAGCAACTAAGGTCGGTAAACCACCGAAAAATAGACCAGAAATACAGAGAATAACCGAACGGGTATCAAAGAAAACGCCAGGCAAATATACCCAAGGCGTACTCATAATAGTGATACCAATACCACCGATGAGTATCCCAATAATGATGCGCCACAGTAAAAAATACTGCCGCTGGTGTTTTTTAGGGATCACGTCGTACAAAAAGACCAACGCCAGCAATAAAGCCGCATTTTGTACTAACGGAAAGAGAATACCTTTATCCATAACTCAGAGAGCGACTCCAAAAATGAGGGGGCTTGATACCATTTTAACATTCCCCCACAAGTGTAGCAGAATCACTTAGAAATCATGCGTTAATTCCCTTTGCCGCATCACACTTTGGACTTACCACATTACATTTTGCAATAGAGTTGTTGACGATATTGCTCTGCAATAGAATGCCAGTCAAAACGCTGTGCCATGGCCGCAGCACGCACTTGTGACCATGTTTTCCCCTCGAAACAAGCAATGGCTTGCATCAACCTTTGCAGAAACGCTTCGGCTTGCTCATTTAAGCTATTGCCGTTAAAAGCAAAACCATTAACGCCATCCTCAACAGTATCCTTTAAACCGCCTACACTATGCACTAAACATGGCTGCCCCGCGCGCATGGCCAACATTTGACTGATGCCACAGGGCTCAAAGGAACTTGGCATCAAAAATAGATCGCCATGCTGATACAGCGCTTCGGATAACGCCTCGTTGTATCCCTGCAAAAATAATAGGTTATCGTATTTAGCCCCTAACGCTTGGAAAGACTTAGCAATCGATGCATCGCCACTGCCGAGTAAAATCAGCAGCGCCGTCGGTTTTGTTTGCTTCAATGCTTTAAGTAAGGTTTCAAGCACAGATAAACCCGAGGGCAATTGATGGCGCAGCAGTAAGACTTTTTGATCGGTCAAGCGGCCCACCGAAGTCAATAGCAGACTCGGTACTTGCTCCGCCATTGCTTGACGCCAATGGGCTTGGGTGCGGGCAAAAGCAATCATGTCCACGCCACTCACTTGCGTTTGATGCCCCTGCCATTGCACTAACGCAGTTTCAACCGCACTCAGCAGTTGCTTGAACTGCGCCACTTGAATACGCGCCTTTGGCTTAGGGTTTACATCGGTTGCGGCTGAGTACACACAGCCATTTAAAATCCCCACCACTTTGCCGTCATTGGCCTTGGCCTGTAAGTCTTGTTCTAGCCCTTCGCCACCAAAGAATCCCGCTTCGGGTTTGGAGGGCTGCAACACTTCTTTGGCGTAACTGGGTGAGACTAAATGCACTTTGTCGCTCAGCACTATGCCCATGCGCATAGGGTTAACACAGTAGGGATAACGGGGATCGGTAATTAACTGTTTTTGCCCCTGCGTCAAAGTGGCAAACAGCTCGGGAAACCAAGCCGCAAAGGAGGATGAATCTTGGCTTAAGGGACGTATCCCCTGCAGTGCAAGATTGTGGATAGAGAACACACACTCAATTTCTTTGAGAACACTGAACTCAGGCACGAATGCTCTTAACATGGCTAAGCAGCCCGCATGCCAGTCATGTAAATGCAGCACAGTCGGCATAGGCACTCGGCCAGTAACTAATGCTGTCGCGACGCTCGCGCAAAGGAAAGCAAACTTAGTCGCATCGTCGGCGAAAGGACGATCGGCACTGCCTTGGCTATAAATCTGCCCAGGTACGGATTGCCATAATGCATGTTCGAGCAAATAAATAATCGCCTCTGGCACATGGGGATGGGGCATGGAAAACAAATGCACCCGCTCCAATCGACCACCAAAGGCCACAGTTAACTCACCCAGATCTTGGGGTTGATTCGCTACCGCAGTCAAAAAGCCATAGCTTGGCATGATCACATCGGCGCACAAATCAACACCCGCCAAAGCGGCGGGTAAATCACGGATGACATCCGCCATACCGCCAACCTTGGCGCCCGCAAGGGCACCGTTTTCAGCCGCGACCATCAAAATGCGTTGTTTCAATTAATTGGATACTCCCGCTACTTCAACTGTGCAGCTTTTATTAAGCTGCCTATACCTAAGTCATTTTTACTTTAATGATCAATTTACTTTAATGATCAAAGCACTATTCATAGCCTACAGGCAAACCTAGCATGTCACGGGTCACTAAAGTCACGCCTTTTTCGGACACCCTAAAGCCTTTAGCTCTGTCGTGATCATGGTTATAACCTATCACCATGCCTTCGGGAATAATGCAGCCACGGTCAAGTATCGCATTCTTGATTTTGCAATGGCGCAGCACGACTACATCGGGTAGCACTACTGAATCTTCAACTAACGAATAAGAACAAACGCGTACTTCGTTAAACAATACGCTACGGCGCACTGTCGCCCCCGAAATAATACAACCGCCCGAAACAATCGAGTCCAGCGCCATACCGCGTCTGTCATCGTCATCAAACACAAATTTAGCGGGTGGTAATTGTTCTTGGAAAGTCCAAATTGGCCATTTCGCATCGTACAAATTCAGTGCTGGCGTAGGCGATAACAGTTCCATATTCGCTTGCCAGAAAGAGTCTAGCGTACCCACATCGCGCCAATAGGCTTGCTCGTTCGGGAAAGCGCTCTTAAAGGGATAGGCGAACACATTATGTTTTTCGATGATCGCAGGAATAATATCCTTACCAAAATCGCGATCTGAGCTTTCGTTTAAGGCATCTTTCTTGAGCTGGTCAAACAAAAACTCTGTGTTAAACACATAGTTGCCCATAGATGCTAAACACATTTCAGGATTACCCGGAGAATGCTTAGGTTGCAGCGGCTTTTCTTCAAAGCCTAAAATGCGCATCTCTTCATCGACTTCCATCACCCCAAACGAACCCGCAGCTTCGGCAATCGGCACTTCAAGGCAAGAAACTGTCATATCTGCACCCGACTCGGCATGGGCGGCTAATAACCCAGCATAATCCATGCGATACACGTGATCGCCAGACAATACCATCACGTATTTAGGCAGCTCGTGGCGAATGATATCGATATTTTGAAATACCGCATCGGCCGTGCCTTGGTACCAGTTTTCCGAATAGCGTTGTGAAGCGGGTAAAATCTCCACCGACTCGCCCAGCTCCTTCTTAAAATGGCCCCAACCCCGCATCACATGGCGGATCAAAGAATGCGACTTGTACTGAGTCACAACCCCGACTCGACGAATACCCGAGTTGATACAATTTGAGAGCGGGAAATCGATAATACGAAACTTACCACCGAAATACAGTGCAGGTTTAGCACGCCAATCCGTGAGTTCATGCAAGCGAGACCCGCGCCCACCAGCTAAAATCAACGCATAGGTTTCACGAGTTAAATTACTGATATAACGAACATTAGACATAGGCTCTTACTCCGAAATCGGCAAAATGATTGCCCATAAATGGCTTATCGATACGGCAGATACTGCCGTACTCCCCTGAGTATTTCTCACTTGCATCCCCCATTCCTTCCATTGATTACTTTAATCCTTTCAAACACTTATACTCAACCGCTATAACAAGACTTATAACCCAGAGCCCAGCCCTTACAGTTTCCAAATTTCATCGCGATAACCCGCGATCGTCACATCACTCGAAAAACGTCCACTGGCGGCGGTATTGCGAATACTCATCTGCGTCCACACCTGCGGATCTTTATAGGCCCGCGCCACGGCTTCTTGCACGACTCGGTAACTGTCAAAGTCGGCGGCCGTCATCCATTGATCGTCGCTGCTTTCGATGGCGGCAATAATGGGATCGAAAATCCCCGGCTCAAGCAGATTGAAGTGACCACTTTTGAGTAACTTCATCACCTCAGATAACGCCGGTGAATCGTCAATAATGCTGCGCGGATGATAATGGTTACGTACCTGCGAGACCTGCTCCGCATTGAGTCCAAACAGGAAGAAGTTCTCAGAGCCCACTTCCTCTAACATCTCGATATTGGCGCCATCCATAGTGCCGATTGTCAGGGCGCCGTTCATCATGAACTTCATATTGCCCGTGCCCGATGCCTCTTTGCCCGCGGTTGAAATTTGCTCGGACAAATCAGTCCCCGGACAGATTTTTTCCATGGCGCTGACGTTGTAGTTTGGTAAGAAAGCAAAGCGTAGGTAAGGCGTCACCATAGGATCGGAATTGACCATATGAGCAACATTGCTGGCGAGCTTGATGATCAACTTAGCCATAAAGTAACCGGGCGCCGCTTTACCGCCGATCAATACACAACGTGGCACCATGTTTTCGGTGTGGCCTTGCTGGATCTGGTGATAGAGATGGATCACATGCAAGATATTGAGTAACTGACGTTTATATTCGTGAATACGCTTCACTTGCACGTCAAACAGCATAGCCGGATCGAACTCAACCCCACATTCCTTAACAATCATCTTAGCCAGCAAAGCCTTGTTGGCTTGCTTCACATCACGCCATTTTTGGATAAACGCATTGTCCTGTGTGAGAGCATTGAGCGCCGTTAACTGGCTTAAGTCTGTCACCCATTCTTGACCTAAATGGGCGGTCAGTAACTTAGCTAAGGCAGGGTTACAATGGGCAAGCCAACGTCTTGGCGTCACACCATTAGTGCGGTTATTAAACTTATGCGGCCACAACTCATAGAAATCCTTAAACAACCCAGATTTGAGTAGTTGCGTATGTAAACCCGCGACACCGTTGACCGAGAAACTCGCCACAATCGCCAAATACGCCATACGTACATAGGGATGTGGGCCATCTTGAATAATTGACATACTCGCCAATTTCTCACTATTTCCAGGCCAATGGTGGGCGACAATATCTAAGTAACGGGCGTTGATTTCATAAATGATTTCTAAGATGCGTGGCAACATTTGTGCCATCATACGCACGGGCCAACGCTCTAGTGCTTCAGGCAACAGGGTATGGTTAGTGTAAGCCATGGTCTGGCTGGTAATCGCCCACGCACTGTCCCATTCCAAACCGTATTCGTCGATCAATAATCGCATCAACTCAGGCACGGCAATGCTAGGGTGAGTGTCATTCAACTGCATGACATTTTTAGCGGCAAACTGCGTAAAATCATGACCATGACGACTCACCCAACGTTTGAGTAAATCCTGCAAGCTAGCGGAGGATAAAAAGTATTGCTGACGTAATCGCAGCTCTTTGCCGTTCTCGCTCGCATCATTAGGATAGAGCACCATAGTGATCTGCTCGGCCAAGTTTTTACGGGCCACGGCTTCCGTGTAGTCGCCTTGGTTAAACTCAGCTAAATCAAAATCATCGGTCGCTTCAGCCTTCCACAATCTCAAGGTATTTACTCGGCCATTGCGATAACCAGGAACTGGCATGTCATAGGCGACGGCGAGCACATCTTGGGTTTCAACCCAAATAATGTGCCGACGGCCTTGTTTATCGACATAGGATTCAGTGTGGCCAAAAAAAGGCACAATCACGTTGTGGGTAGGGACACGCACTTCCCACGGATTGCCTTCGCGCAACCAACGGTCAGGGCGTTCAACTTGGTAACCGTCGACTATCTTCTGGGCGAACATGCCATATTCGTAACGTATGCCATAGCCTGTCACTGATAAGTCCATGCTGGCGCAGCTATCGAGGAAACACGCGGCTAATCGACCTAGGCCGCCGTTGCCTAAACCGGCATCATGTTCGGCCTCTTCTAACTCTTCTAACGATACCGCATAGTTGCTCAAGGCATCACGGCTATCTTGTTGCAAATCTAAACTCAGTAGTGCATTACCTAGTGCACGGCCCATCAAAAATTCAAGGGATAAATACGCCACTTGCTTGCGCTTAAAATGGCTGTCATCCACTCGAGTCTGACGCCAATTATCTAGCATCTGTTCTTTCACGCTGTAAGCTAACGCTTGAAATAATTCGCAGCTCACGCCTTCGCCACGGCTGAGTCCATAACGTAAATGGCGCTCAAAGGAAGCGGGCAAAGCATCGCAGGGTTCACAAGGCTCAGCGGCTTTAGACTTAGTCTGACGCTTAGCGGGCGCCTTCTTGCTCGCTGCTTTTGACTGAGCTAGTGTTACTGGTTTTTCGCTGGTATTGGGGCTCAGCTCGCTTTTGTCACTCATAGTTAATTCCTTCATTTCCTATAAAATCAGCATGAAAAAGCATGAGACTACGATCTTGCAGTAAGTATCGCGTCGCAGAGATCTGAACATCCAGCGGCTCAGTTTGGGTATGAATAAGGCATTGCCACGGACTCAAGTGCTCGAAAGTCGGCAGGGTAAAAGCGAGAGGATTGTCGTCGGCATTAACCATCAACAGCAAAGCTTGCTGCTTGCCTTGATCTTCTAAATCACCGGAAAGCACCACAGACAAACTGCGGCACATAGATTCGGTCCACAAGCTCTTGGTCATTTGTTCACCTTGGCGACTAAACCAATCTAATCGAGTACCAATATCGGCTAAGGATTCAGCCAATAACTGTTCGTGAATGAAGCGCTTAGCACATAACAGCGGGAAACGTTTCCGCAGGGCAATAAGCTGTTGAGTAAAGGCCAACAGCTCAGTGTCCATGCCCTTTGCCGACCAATCAAACCAGTTCAGTTCATTGTCTTGGCAATAGGCATTATTGTTGCCTTGCTGAGTGCGGCCTGTCTCATCACCGCTCAACAACATAGGCACACCTTGAGATAAAAATAGCGTAGTCAATAAGTTACGTTGTTGACGACTGCGAAGTTCTAGAATTGAGCTATCTTCGGTTTCCCCTTCAATCCCATAATGATGGCTGAAGTTTTCTTGGTGACCATCGCGGTTATCCTCCCCATTTGCCAAGTTATGGCGCTGGGTATAACTCACTAAGTCTTTAAGGGTAAAACCGTCGTGACTGGTTAAAAAATTAAGACTGGTCGCAGGTGGACGGCCACTGTGCTCAAAAAAATCCCCCGAGCCGTGAAAACGCCGAGCAAATTCGGGCAACATGCTGTGATCGCCGCGCCAAAAGCGGCGCATAGTGTCTCTATATCTGTCGTTCCATTCACTAAAAGCCACGGGGAAATTGCCCAATTGATAACCGCCAGGGCCAATATCCCAAGGCTCAGCAATTAATTTCACTCGGCACAAAACAGGGTCTTGCAACAGCGCATCGAAGAAACCTGAGCCGGGATCAAAACCATAGGCTTCGCGACCTAAGCAAGCCGCCAAGTCGAAGCGAAACCCATCGACGCCCATGATTTCTACCCAATAACGCAGCGAATCTAGTACGAGCTGTAACATGCGTGGATGATTGATATTTAAGGTGTTTCCGCAACCCGTATCATTAATATAAAAACGCTTATCATTCGGATGCAGACGGTAATAACTGAGATTATCTATGCCACGAAAACTAAAGGTCGGCCCAAGTCGACTCCCCTCGGCGCTGTGGTTATAGACCACATCGAGGATCACTTCGATACCTGCGCCGTGAAGTGCATCCACCATGGCCCGAAACTCACCAATGTTGTCGGATGATAGATAACTCGGCTCAGGAGCAAAAAAACCGATACTGTTGTAACCCCAATAGTTAGTGAGCTTTTTCTCGAGCAAAAATGGCTCAGTGAAAAAGGCCTGTACAGGAAGTAACTCGACACACGTCACCCCAAGTTCGGCCAAATAATCGATAGCCGGCTGAGTCGCTAAGCCCGCAAAGGTGGCACGTTTATGGGGTTCAATCTCAGGATGCACCGCCGTAAAGCCTTTAACATGCATCTCATAAATGATACTGCGCTCTAGAGGTTTGGGCTGAAACCTCGTCGCAAGGGGCTGAATCGACTGCTTGGCAGCTATCTCGATTAATGGACGAATGTCCACGACCTTGCATTTTGGCACATAGGCAGCGTTATCTAACTTGCTGAAAGATAAGTCTTCATCCATGTGGTTCAGCTCGTAACCATAGTTAGACTCATGGTCGCAATATTCACCGACGAGCTGGCGCGCATAGGGGTCGAGCAATAATTTATTGGGGTTAAATCTGTGACCAAGCTGAGGCTCATAGGAGCCATAAACGCGATAACCGTAGAGTTGCCCCGCCTTAAGCCCTTGCACAAACACATGCCAGATTTGCTGGGTTTGTTCAGTTAACGCAATACGCGCGACTTCTTGCTCGCCATTGTCATCAAATAAACATAACTCAACCGCTGTGGCGTTAGCTGAAAATAACGCAAAATTGACGCCATCGCCCTCAACATTAGCACCGAGCGGAAAAGGCTCACCTACCCCTAACGCCCATTTTTCGCTTTGAAATGGGTGTTTTTTAGCGTCAGGGTTGAGCTTAATATCATCAGCCGTGGGCTTTTGCATGCTAGTTCGCCTCAGCCAATCCGGTTAACGCAGGCCCTATCACTAGGCAACCCAAGGGTGGCACAGTGATCAGCGCGCTCTGCGCCATTCCTTGCCACGACAGCGGCTCAGCAACCACAGTGCCCGCATTACCTTGATTACTGCCACCATAAATCTGGCTATCGCTATTAAGATATTCGCGGTAATCCCCCGCCAAAGGCAAACCAATACGGAACCCAGTGTGCAATTGAGGCGTCATGTTGATGACAAACACTAACGGCGCATCACCTGCTAAACCGTAACGCACAAAGGTAAAGATGCTGTCGCGGCTATTCTCACAATCTAGCCAACTAAATCCTGCGCCCTCGTAATCCTGAACCGATAAGGCTGGCATTTTTTGATATAAGTGATTGAGATCTTTAAGCCAACGCTGGACGCCTTGGTGCGGCTCGTAAGCCAATAAGTGCCAATCTAAACTCTGGTTATGGTTCCACTCATTTCGCTGACCAAACTCGCAGCCCATAAAGAGTAATTTCTTACCTGGATGCCCCCACATAAAACCATAATAAGCACGCAGAGTTGCAAATTTCTGCCAATCATCACCGGGAATTTTATGCAGCAACGAGCCCTTGCCGTGGACCACTTCATCGTGACTCACGGACAACATAAATTGCTCGGTATAAGCGTACATCAAACTGAAGGTCAATTGATGATGGTGGAATTGGCGGTAAAGCGGATCACGGCCTAAGTAGCTTAAGCTGTCGTTCATCCAGCCCATATTCCATTTAAAGCCAAAGCCGAGACCTTGCTGATCCGTCGGCTTAGTCACCCCCGCAAAGGCGGTGGACTCTTCGGCAATCATGCAAATGCCGGGGAAAGCTTGGTACAAGCGTTGATTCAAAATTTGTAAGAAACTGATGGCCTCGAGATTCTCCCGTCCACCATAGGCATTAGGCAGCCATTGGCCCGGCTCGCGGCTGTAATCGAGATACAACATAGAAGACACGGCATCGAGACGCAGGCCATCAAAATGAAACTCCCGCAGCCAATAACAAGCATTACTCAACAAGAAGCTGCGCACTTCACCGCGATCATAGTTATAAATTAGGGTATCCCAATCGGGATGTGTACCCTTGCGAGGATCTTCATGCTCATACAGACAAGTGCCATCGAAACGCACTAAGCCGTGGGGATCCTTAGGGAAATGCGCCGACACCCAATCGAGGATAATACCAAGCCCCGCCTGATGGCAGGCATCCACAAAGGCCTTTAACCCATTGGCATCGCCAAATCTGTGGGTCGGCGCATAGAGACCCACAGGCTGATATCCCCACGAACCATCAAAGGGAAACTCGCTGATCGGCATCAGTTCGATGTGGGTAAAGCCTTGCTCCTTCACATAGGGAATAAGCTGTTCAATCAAGTCTTGATAATCAAGATATTGCTCGCCTTGCTCTCCCTTACGACGCCACGAACCTAAGTGCACTTCGTAGGCCGACATGGGCGCTTTATGCCAAGCAGTCGCCGCTCGCTTACTCATCCAAGCGGTATCATTCCAGCTATGGTGAGCTTTTTGGGGCACGATAGAAGCATTGTGGGGCGCGCATTCCATTTGGGTTGCCATAGGATCGGATTTAGTATGGCGCTCACCATTTTGATAAACCAAATCAAACTTATAGTGTGCACCTTCAGCCACATTGGGTAAAAATAGCTCCCATAAACCATTGGCAATATGTTGGCGCATCACATGGCGAGTATCGTCCCAATGGTTAAAATCTCCCACCACTGAAACCCGCTTAGCATTGGGTGCCCACACACAAAAATGCACACCTTCGACGCCTTGGGTTTGACGCCAGTTGGCCCCCAAAAATTCATAGGCGCGCTCGGCGCTGCCTTCACCAAACAGGTAAATATCGTCACTATTGAGCAGGGAATCAAACTGATAAGGGTCGACTATATCTAACTGACACAGGGGATATTCCACCCGTAGCAAGTAGAGAAACGGCTTGACGCGTCGTCCCAGAGTGCCGGCGAACAGTCCCTGCTCGTTGACTTTGTCCAGACTCGCTACTTTGCGGCCATCTTTAATGCTGATCACATCTACACTGAGGGCATTGCGTAAAAAACAACGAACAATTAATGCCTTCCCCTCGTTGGCACTGTGCATACCCAAGAGCGAAAAAACATCAGTGTATTGACCATTAAGTAGGGCGACGTCGGCACCATCGTAGAAATAGGCATTGGCTTGAGTCATCATTTTTCTTCCGTTTATCAGTCAATTAAACTTGCAAATTGGCACTCTTTACCCACATCCCCCCTAATAATCTCATCTTTAGGGATGGCATAATGTGGTGCGACTTAGGCAGCCTTTCGCTGGTGCTAGATTTAGCTCGGTAGCTGTCTCGCCACAGCGATATTTTGTAATCGCTGCAGTATCTCTGGCGAAGTCGACACTTGCGTTAAATTCAGCGGCAGGCGACGCTGCCAATTTGGATATTCGAGCCAAGTACCGGGAATATTCACCGCATGGCGATCGGCTAATAAATCGCACAGTTGCACGCTGTATAGCGCACTATTGCCGCGAGCTCCTAAGGTCATCCAAGCCGTGAGTAAGGTTTGAATATCGAGTTCGGCTATCGTCACATCGGCTAAAAGACCTTGAGCGACTAACAGTGAAATGAGTTGCTGCTTTTCATGTTCACGCCCAGCAAGCGCCTCACCTAGCTGCTCGTCAGTTTCAAACAGGGATAACTGCCGACGCAGGTGTAAATCACTGCCACACCACCAAGCGACTAAAGTCGGCACATCGTGATTCGCCAGCATCATTAAGCTTTGGGACTTATATTGATCCGGTGATTTAAAGCCTTGATGGTCTTTGCAGAAATAGAACAACTCGTTGGAATAAATGCCAGAAGTGTAGAGACGATGAATAATGTCAGGTGGCACCAGTCCTAAATCTTCGCCAATCACCACACAGCGAGCACGTTGGCTCTCAAGGCAAACGATGGCAAGCAAGGTTTCGACGGGATAATAAACATAGGCACCGTGACCGAGTTGCTTATCCAGCGGCCACCACCAGAGTCGCAGTAAGCCCATCACATGATCGATACGCAAGGCACCACAGCTTTCCATATTGGCGCGGATCAAGGCGATAAAATGACTGAAATGATGTTGTTTTAACTTCACAGGATCGAGTGGCGTTAAGCCCCAATTTTGTCCTTGGGGTGCAAAGGGATCGGGCGGTGCACCTATGCTGGCATTCAAACAAAACTGCTCGGCATTGGCCTGCACTTCACTGCCTTGCAGCGCTGCACCAACGGCCAAATCACGGATCAATCCCAACCCCATCCCCACCTCTTTAGCTTTTAGCTGACAGAGGTGTAACTGCTTTTCAGCAACAAATTGCAGGTAAAGATAGAAACCTTCCTCTTGCACAAACGCTTTAGGACTACGTAAATATTCCGCTTGAGCAAACTCTTGTAGTGCACTGCCCTGCTCACGTACAAACTCATGGAATCTTTGCGCTCTGGGCGTGTCGTTCGCCAGATGCGTATCACAAAAAACGCGATATAACTGCTCAAAGGCACGGTATTTCAGCTCACTGACCTTTGGATAATCGAGCCAATTATCACGATTCAGTAAGGCGATAGCCTCTACCCAAGTAGCGCTTGAAAATTCAGTGGCAAGAGCTTGATATTCAGGAACGCTTTGTAATTGAATATAAAGAGGATTAAGTCTGCGGCGATCGCACGGACTATAGGGACTCGGATGCTCTGGCGCTGCGATATCGAGGGCATGCAAGGGATTGAGTTGAATAAAATCCGCGCCTTGCGCCGCCACCAGCCCGATCAGTTGTTCTAAATCACCAAAGTCGCCAATGCCCCATTGGCTCTCGCTGCGCAAACTGTAGAGTTGGACGCTAATCCCCCAAGGTTTATGGCGTTTACCTTGGGCAACAGCCGTGAGTACGCCTTGGTAAGCGGCCCGCGGCGCCACCATTAAGGTGCCAGAGAACAAAGTACGAGTATCAGCCTCTGCCGTCACACAGCCCTCTAGCGCAGAGCTTGGCGCTTGTGTACTTGTCGATAGGGCATGTTTTAAGCTTAAGGCTATACGATGAAAGCCCAAACCTAACACAGAGAAATCACTCGCATTTTTGTCTGCTACTTGCACAAATGAGTCTTGGTTTTTTGTGAATGCAGGGTTGTTAGTGAACTCTTGGCTGCTCAGGAAATAGGACGCTAAATTCACCGCTTCAGTCTCGGCGGGCATTAAGTTGTCAGGGAAAGCTTGGGTCTTGGCCTCTGCTAAATCGAGGCGTGCGAATCCCAGTTGCGTAAGATCAAGGCGATAGTGTAGATAAAGCGTTTGTTCAATGCGGTAATCGCCAATGGACTTAAGCGCCGAGAAAGGCACATCGAATACGATGGACTCACCCTGTTCGCATTCAATCGCCACACTCAGATCTGAGGTATAGGTTTCCGGTAAACAAAGGCTTATCCAAGGTTCATCCACAAAACACCAATGGAATTCAGGTAGCACCTGAGTCCAAGGACGGGCATCCAGTAGATCAATTTGCGACGCGATCAGTGCTTCGGTCAATACCGCATCGACACAGGTCAGCCCAGCATCACTCGATAACGCTTCTGTAGCAGGAGCATCAATGGCAGTCCCTGCCACGCTGTTTTTTTCCTGTAACATACAGGTCAAGATACCTTGCCTGTCTACCTCGGAAATATGGATATTTTGGCCAAAACAATCAGTAAATTCTGCTCCAACTCCCCGCAAATACAGCAACTTTTCCAGCCCCATATTTTGTCGCCCCCGCGACCGCTCATCCATAGCTTTAGATATACAGTAACCATGCCAACGAAAAGTAACAAGAAGATGACATAAATATTTCAGAGAAATAACAAAAAACATTTTCAAAAAATCAGTAACTTACTAGAAGCACTCAGTTAAGTTGGCGCTCAGTAGCTATCAGGATATAAAGAGTGGAATGCACTAAATTGGGGCATGCGTTCAGCAAGAGGGCAAGCATGGCTCCTAAAGCATGCAATAAGTGAAGAGCAAAGGGATAGAAATAACATGACAAGCGTAAGTCATTTTTATGTCATTGCGTTCAGACTAATACTAACAAATACGTCAGGTGGCATATTAACCACAGATATCAGTGCAACACTTTGTATCAATTGCGTTTTATAACTTGAACAGCCTATCTCTCCTCTGTCAACATCTCGTCTCGCTACAGCATAGAAACATAATAACAACATTAAATTCATGGAACCTGATATGCCCTCGCATATACGCCAGTGGCTCAAGCCCATGGAATGCTAAAGCAAAAACACCCCAATGATGATTGAGAATAAGGATATGAAATGAAGAAGTTATCAGGATTACTATTTGTCGGCTGCATTGCCTTGACGGGTTGTGAAGGAAGTACAGATGGTGATTTAACGCCGACGCCACCGACGCCCGATCCCACGCCGCCAGCCTTAGCTGCGGATGTGTGTTATTTAATGAAAACGACGAAAGGCGATATCACACTTGCCATTGACTTAACTAACATGCCAATCACAGGTAAAAACTTTAAGCAGTATGTTGATAAGTCTTTCTATAACGGCACCTTATTCCATAGAACCATCAATAACTTTATGATCCAAGGCGGCGGTTTTACCACTGGTCTCAAAAGCAAACCGACCAGTGCCTCAATCAAGAATGAAGCCGCAGTCGGTATTAGCAACAAACGTGGCACTATTGCGATGGCAAGAGCAAATGCACCTGATACCGCTGCCTCTCAGTTCTTTATCAATGTATTAGATAATCCACATCTAGACGCGTCAGCGAGTAGTTATGGTTATGCAGTATTTGGCAAAGTGGTTGACGGCATAGAGGTGGTAGATCAAATCAGCATAGTCCCAACAAAAAATATCGAAGGCTTCCAAGACACACCAGTACAAGAGATCCTCATCAATTCAGTAACAGAAACAAGCTGCCCTGCTGTCTGATCTAACGCTTAATCGGCTAAAAGCAAAAAAGCACTGAGAATTCAGTGCTTTTTTTATCTTATAACTTTAGTCGTTGAAAAACGAAACTTACTCATCCCCTTGGATCTTCCCCACCAAGAGCATAGGCGCCGCATCAATTTTATCGGCGTCCATCATAGTCGCTATACGCTCAACGGCTGAGAGCAATTGACTCTGCTCCCATTCTTCAAGATTCTGATAACGCTTAATAAAATGATCCTGTAGCGGTTTAGGTGAGTCCTGTAACAGCGCTCGGCCCGCATCGCTAAGGTATAAATGCACCTTACGTTTGTCAGTCTCACTGCGCAGACGGATCACTAAACCACGGCCCTCGAGTCGATCGATAATGGTCGTCACAGTTGCAGGGCTCAGCGTAATTTCTTCCGCCACGGTTTTAGCCAATGGCGCATCCAATTGGGCGATTTTCTGCATCACCATCAATTGCGGCCCAGTTAAACCTGAGTGTTTGTTCAGCTGGCGAGAATGAATGTCGATAGCGCGTATCACTCGGCGCAGCGAAATAAGCAGTTGTTCGTACTTTTCCATCGTTCTTTTCATTCTCCCCATTCTAAGCAACGAGTGCACCTTACCAGAAAGCGCGACTGAACTCACCCACGGGAGGCACTTTTATGGTAAAAGTCCCTTAGATTACAACATGAATTGACGTGATACCGACAACACTAGACGCTCGTCGCTGGTATCTAAGTTCATGCTAGTATCTTCAGCGGCAAGACTGAAATCAAAGCCACTCCAGCTGGTCAGATAGGCGATACGGAAATGATTAAAGGATTTGCCACCATCCCATGACCATTTATCTTCATCGAGTGATGTCGAGCGATCGACACTAAAGCGAATATCATGTCCTTCAGCGACACTAACAGTATGGCCAAGCAACATAGTGTAATGCTCACCACCCAAACCAAAGTAATCCCATGTGTAGGTTAACTTAGCTTCAGAGTGACCCAGTGAACTATCATATCCTAACTTGCTATACAGCTCAGGATAGTTGTATTCATCGGAAAACGACTCGCCGTGGTAAGTGTAATAAGCCAGTCCGACATCGAAACTCAGTTGCTCATTGAGCTGATAAAACTTACCCGCATAGGCATCGAGTTCCAACCAAGTGCTGTCGTTTCCCCCAAAGTCGACGTTCGACGTAAAGCCACCCACATACCATCCCGAATCAAACCCGTAATCCAGACTGCCTTGCAGTGCTGGGCCGCTGTCCGTTTGGCTGACACCGTTAAAAGTGTAATCCGAAGTTGCCGTCACAGTGGCCGATAATCCGGCATTGGCCGCTGTTGACATCAATAACAATCCACTGGCGACAAGATAAAAACATTTTGATTTCATTATTAATTTTTCCATTAGTTAGCTAGCTCAATTTTAGTAAAGTCGATTTTGTTCTCTTTTGGCGAGCGCTCAATGGCACGAACAGTTTGCAATTGCGTCATCATGATGTAACCAAAACAGCTAAAGATCAGGCCCAGTGCGATTGCACCAACCCATTGAATTTGAAGAAAGTCTAATTGAAACAGTAATGTCAGACTGCAGAGCAAGACTAAGTTAAAACTGACATATTGAAACTTGCCTAACCGCTCAATGGTCAAATTAAGATTATCGGTATACAGGCGCACCAGTGAGTCGAGGGAATTGATTACAAAGGTAATTCCCACGATCACCATCGCCAGATTATAGAAGCCCGAAGTATCTAAGCCATTGGCGCTGTAGTAATAAAGTACGGTGAACCAAATCGCGATGGGGATAGACGGAAACACCATCATGGCCAACAGCACTTGATAGGTTTTCATGCCACCGACAAAGCGCGAGGTAAATTGGCCTATCATAATGCTCCATGCAAACCACCAGAACAGATAAAACTCATGGTAGTCATTGATGGGTAACACAAAATGTTGAATATTGCCGAAGTAGTCACCCAGCATGGCAAAGGTCGTAAAGAACTCGCCCACACTCGAGTCAGCCGATAAAAATGCACTGGCCCACATGATGGCAATCAAGCCTAAAAATAACCAAGTGCTCGCCAGACTCAAGATACGCACATAACGTATGCTAGTGCTGGAATACACAGCCGCGGCGATCACCATAAATACGATTAAATAGAAGCTACCGACTATAGTTTCGCCATCACCTAATTCGGGTAAATACCAAGGTAAATTGCTCAATAGCAAATAGGCAGTAAAGGCGCAGGTGCCAATAATCACGATATTATTAATGAACTTAACCCAAGGAATATCAAAAAACTTCACCCTAGGCTCGATGACACAAAAATAGAAACAGGTTAAAAAGTAGAAGCTCCAAATCAAGAAGGCCCAGAAGCCAAACTCAATCGCCAGTGGATTACTAAAGCCGTATTCAGGACTCGCCGCCACATTGGCGTAACCCGCAAACTCGGTGAGCGGAAACATGATCAAGCCAACATCAAGGCCTGAGGTAAACAGAATCGCGATAAAGGTAAAAGTACGCACAGGCGTCACGCCGATACAACGAATATTGCCCCAACGGTAAATCACAAACGCAATCGCGGTAAAAGTGAACAGTATCCCTGCGGATAATAACCAAGTCATAATGAGCACTCAGTCCCAGTCGATACTGGGTATAAGTCGGCATCTGGATATAAACCCATAAAATGTAACTCCATGTTTTTATTTAATAATAAAAACTGAACCATTTTTAAAGGCAACGTTCTGCCCTCAAGCCTTAAATATCGCTACTTAAAAACACTCCGCGATAGTTAAACCCTGATAGATGATCAGTCGTGAAAGCGGTCATTTGCACACTCACTGCGGGCTGACCGACCCTTTAGATAAAATGAATCATGACCCTTTTGAGTAATCAATTAATGAGTTTTGAGCCATCAATTAATGAGTCACTTCAAAATTGAAGCCGCCAGTCCGTCGATACGACGGACTGAGCAGGCGTGTTGTTAACTTATGGCTTTAACTTGTCGCAGTACTTCTTTGTGTGGTTTGCCAAGCGTCGGCAACCACAACGGCGGAATCTGCTGGCACTAACATCTCAGCCTCTAAAATCATATCCGCGGCGCGCTCGGCCAACATGATGGTCGGCGCGTTCAAATTGCCGTTCAGGATAGTCGGGAAAATAGAAGAATCCACCACCCGTAAATTCTGCAAGCCGTGCACGCGGGTTTCAGGATCCACCACCGCCATCGCATCTGTGCCCATCTTGCACGAGCAAGAAGGATGATAAGCACTCTCAACCGATTGGCGCACAAAGGCATCGATTTGTGCATCGGTTTGCACTTGTATGCTGGGTTGAATTTCCTCACCGCGATACTCATCGAATGGTGCCTGATTGATGATCTCACGAGTCAAACGCACGCAGGCCCTAAAGCCTTCAATATCATCGGGATGCTGTAAATAATTGAACTGAATTTTGGGCGGCACTTTTGGATCTGCCGACACTAAGGTCACGGCACCACGACTTTTAGGCTTGTTATGGCCCACATGCACCTGAAACCCATGACCCGCAAAGGCTTCTTTGCCATCGTAACGCATAGCCGCAGGTAAAAAGTGGTACTGTAAATCTGGCCATTCCAGACCCGCTTTTGAGCGAATAAAACCACAGGACTCGAAGTGATTCGTAGCCCCTAAACCGGATCTATCTAAAATCCACCGAGCACCGATTAAGAACTTGCTGAAAGGATCTAACTTGCCATTGAGTGAAATCGGTTTAAGGCATTTGAATTGGAAATAAAACTCTAAATGATCCTGTAAATTCTGACCAACACCGGGCAACTCATGTTGTAACTCGACCCCTGCATCGGCCAATACTTGGGGATCGCCAATGCCTGATAATTGCAGTAAATGCGGCGAACCTATTGAGCCAGCAGCTAAAATCACGTCTTTGTTACAACGAATATCTTCAACTTTACCTTTGTGTTCAATGCGAACGCCAACAGCCGTTTGTCCTTCCAATAACACTTTATGCACTAAAGCGTGGGTCACAACCGTGAGGTTACGTCTAGCCATCGCTGGGCGTAAATAGGCATTGGCGGTCGACCAGCGTACGCCTTTTTTGACCGTCATATGCATAGGGCCAAAACCTTCTTGCTGCGCCGCATTATAATCGGCGGTCGATAAATACCCCGCCGCAATGCCCGCATCCACAAAGGCTTGGTACAAGGGGTTTTGCATTTGATTGCCGTTATTCACGCCTAACGGCCCAGACTCACCGCGATACTCATCACCACCAAAGGCCCAGGTTTCCGCCTTCTTAAAGTACGGTAAGCAGTGGCTATAATCCCAATCGGTCGCCCCTTGCGCCTGCCACTCATCAAAGTCCCTGGCATGACCACGGACATACACCATGCCGTTGATCGACGATGAACCGCCAAGCACCTTACCCCGAGGACAATGCATCTTGCGATTATCTAAATATGGCTCAGGCTCAGTTTCAAACTGCCAAGCATATTTAGGGCTGTTCATCGGAATTGATAACGCTGTCGGCATCTGAATAAAGATGCTCTTATCGCTGCCACCGGTTTCTAATAACAGTACTTCGTTTTTAGGATCCTTTGACAAGCGATTGGCGAGCACACAACCCGCTGAGCCTGCGCCGACTATGATGTAGTTATAATATTTTTGCTGGAGTGAATGGACCAAAATGCCTCCTTAAAATGGGCTTTCTAAGGGCTGTAGACCCACGTAAACGGCTTTGACTTGGGTGTAATGCTTGAGTGTCTCGCTACCGTTTTCACGGCCAATACCCGACAATTTATAGCCACCCACAGGCATTTCGGCTGGCGATGCACCATAAGCATTGATCCAACAAATACCCGCCTGTAACTGATGAATGACCCTATGAGCACGGCTGATATCTTGGGTAAACACCCCAGCGGCCAAACCCATGGCGGTATTGTTTGCCCGAGCAATCACTTCGGCTTCATCTTTAAAGGTGAGTACCGACATCACAGGGCCAAAGATTTCTTCTTTACAGATGCGCATCTCGTCGGTGCAATGGGTGAAAATCGTCGGGGCAACAAAGTAACCATTGGGGGCATTATCAGGCGTTAATGCTGTGCCACCGGTGAGCAGAGTTGCGCCGTCATCGATACCTTGCTGAATATAATCGAGTACTTTTTGCTGGTGATCTTTGGAGATCAAGGCGCCAAAGTTAGTCTCTGGCGCCATAGGATCGCCCACCACAATATTGGTTTGAGTACGCATAAGCAGTTTTTCGATAAAGCGTGGATAAACTGACTCATGGACAAACACCCGCGTCCCATTGGTACAGACTTCACCTTGGGTATAGAAGTTACCGAGCATGGCACCTGAAACGGCATTATCGATATCGGCATCATCAAATACGATAAGCGGTGATTTACCACCGAGTTCCATAGTGACGTCTTTTAATGAACTTGCTGCCGCGGCCATGACTTTTTTACCGGTACCGACCTCCCCCGTGAAGGACACTTTGGCAATATCCGGATGTCCCGTTAACCAAGCGCCGACCTTGCCGTCACCCATCACGACGTTAAATACGCCATCAGGTAAACCCGCCTCACTAAAGAGTTGCGCTAATTTCAGTGCGCCAAGCGGCGTTTCTTCCGAAGGTTTAAAAATCATCACATTGCCGCTAGCTAAGGCAGGTGCGGCCTTCCAACAGGCGATTTGCAATGGATAATTCCACGCGCCAATGCCAGCACAAATACCTAAGGGCTCGCGGCGGGTGTAATAAAAATCCCCACCGACTTGCTGCTGCGCGCCTTCAAGCCCTGGGGCAATATGGGCAAAAAATTCGATAGCATCTGCGCCTGTGACCACATCAACCACTGAGGCTTCTTGCCAAGGTTTACCTGTGTCGCACACTTCGATTGCCGCGAGTTCATCATTACGAGCCCGCAATAATGCGACCGCGTTTAACAGAATACGACTGCGTTCGGTAGCACTCATGGCAGACCAAATCGCAAAGCCTTTTTTGGCGCTCTCGATGGCCGCTTGCTGAATTTTTTCATCGGCCACTTGCACTTGGTACGCCAATTGCCCAGTGGCAGGATTGACGACGTCGAAGGTTTCGCCGCTGTCGTTAGCGAGCAACTGACCCGCAATAAAGTTGTACTGTACTTCTACTGACATGTATTGACTCCATGCTGCTTTATCACATTGTGGATAAAGGTTTTGCATAATTTTTCGGCCTGAACAAAATCCTGCTCAGGGGTTTCACTTAAGGCGCTACGTAACCAAAATCCATCGATCATCGCCGCCGTTTGCTTAGCAGCAATCAGGGCAAACTCTTTGGGCAACACGTGCCGAAAGGAAAAATGTAAGTTGCTGTATAAGCGGCGACTATTGATATTCTGCAAACGGGCTAACTGGGGATCGTGGACGGCCTGTGCCCAAAAACTCAGCCAAGTGTGAGTGACATTTCGTGAGCGCTGTAACTCGGTAAAATTCGCTTCAACTATCATCATTAAGCGCTCTGTTGGCGCCAACACTTGTCCTTGGATTCGATTGAGCAACGCCTGCTTTAACTGCTCGAGTAAGTGACGCAGCGTCGCTTGGATCAAGCCCTGCTTACCACTGAAATAATGACTGATGATCCCCGACGACATCCCCGCCAACTGACTAATGCTGTTGATAGTCGTGTGCTGCAATCCATGCAAGGCAACCGATGCTAATGTCGCATCGATAAGCTGCTGTCTGCGTATCAATTTCATTGCGGCTTTAGGCATAAATACTCAAGGAATAACCACTCTCTCAATACTCTGAACGACGTTAATTGAACGTTCAATTAACAATCATGATAATGATTAGTGATGTAACTATCAACCTAAAATAGCACAGTGACAAAGCTCACAAGTTAGTTATGTAAAAAAGAATTAATGTGTAAAAACAAGATAAATGTATAGATTTCTTTGACTTGCGGCCCTAACACAACCACAGCAGCACGCATAAATTAATATTAGATATCAAACTAATTAATTGGAGTTAATGCTACAAATGAGAGTATTCATGAGGTTTAACCTCTGTTAGATTTAACAATTGAGCCGTCAAACTCTGGATAAGAAAGTGGGATAAAAAGTAAACGAAAAATGCACAGAAATGATGCATCACCAGGGGCGCTAACAACGCTAAAAAAACCATATCGTACGCCAACACTAATACCCGTCATAAAAGTCCGAAATTTAGTTACCCAGTTCCAACTTTAGTGGGAAATTACCCTCAGATAAGCGCCGAACTCGATCAAGCTCACACTTTCACTACCTCCAAATTGGTAGCTTGATCACCAGAAAAGAACACAACTTAATCTTTACAAGCAAATAGGTGGATTTTATGGCTGCTAAATTTTTTATTCCTTCTGTCAACGTATTAGGCCAAGGCGCAGTGGATGATGCTATCGGTGACATCAAAACCTTAGGCTTTAAACACGCACTCATAGTGACAGATAAACCCTTAGTCAAGATTGGCTTAGTGGGTGAAGTGGCCGAAAAACTCGGTCAAAATGGTATTACCTCCACCATCTATGATGGTGTACAACCTAACCCAACAGTGACGAACGTCGAAGCGGGTTTAGCCCTGTTAAAAGCCAACAAGTGTGACTTTGTGATTTCACTCGGCGGCGGATCACCCCATGATTGCGCCAAGGGTATCGCCCTTGTTGCCACCAATGGCGGCAGCATTAAGGATTACGAAGGGTTAGATCAATCCGCAAAACCACAGTTGCCGTTAGTGGCCATTAATACGACGGCAGGTACTGCCAGTGAAATGACGCGCTTTTGTATCATTACCGACGAAGCCCGCCACATTAAAATGGCGATTGTCGATAAGCACACCACGCCTTTGCTGTCGGTCAACGACCCTGAGTTAATGCTGAAAAAGCCTGCGAGCCTCACGGCCGCAACCGGTATGGATGCACTGACTCACGCAGTTGAAGCCTATGTGTCTATTGCAGCTAACCCGATCACAGACGCCTGTGCGATCAAGGCCATGGAATTGATTCAAGCTAACTTAGTCAACGCAGTTGAAAACGGTCAAGACATCAACGCCCGTGAACAAATGGCCTACGCCCAGTTCTTAGCGGGTATGGCGTTTAACAATGCCAGCTTAGGTTATGTGCATGCGATGGCGCACCAATTAGGCGGTTTCTACGATCTGCCCCACGGCGTGTGTAACGCCCTGCTGCTGCCCCATGTGCAGGAATACAACGCCCAGGTCGTCCCTGCTCGCTTAAAAGACATTGCCAAGGCTATGGGTGTCGATGTGTCTGCGATGACAGATGAGCAAGGTGCCAGAGCGGCGATAGCGGCAATCAAAAAACTGTCTGTTGCGGTTAAGATCCCTGAAAACCTGACCTTATTAGGCGTGAAAGCGGAAGATATTCCAACACTTGCAGATAACGCGTTAAAAGATGCCTGTGGATTCACCAATCCAAAACAAGCGACCCATGCGGAGATCTGTCAGATCTTCACTAATGCGCTGTAATTGTGCGCAGTAATCGCCATACCTTACCAATCGCAAGTTATCGCACTGTAATCGTGCGCTAACTTGCTGGATAACGACTTATTGTCCTGCTAGTGCGTAAACACGACTTCAT
This sequence comes from Shewanella sp. SM68, assembly GCF_025653925.1. Classification (NCBI taxonomy): domain Bacteria; kingdom Pseudomonadati; phylum Pseudomonadota; class Gammaproteobacteria; order Alteromonadales; family Shewanellaceae; genus Shewanella; species Shewanella sp. SM68. Next base: position 173,885 of record NZ_JAKKRU010000007.1, on the reverse strand, counting down.
CCTCCAATGAATTCGTTTTAGGCTCCAATAGTGCACAGATTATTGCTGCACTATTGGGGCCTTTTTTACACCTGTATCAACAAGATGGTGAGGTAAGTTACTATCTTAAAAATTGAGTAACAAAAACCAACATAAAACTCAGTGTCTATGCACCTTTGCACTGACAAAACACTCACAAATCAGCATATTCAAGAAGAAAGGATCTGAACCTAAAATATTCATAGCAAAATGATATAAAAAACGTGATCTCTGTGGGTTACAGACTGTTACAGATCCGATAAGATGGCCCCAGTTCGCTTTTTCCCTGCAAAAGATGAAGCCAGCTGAGAGGCCCGTTCTAACGAATGGGCCTCTGTCCATTCTACCTTCTGCATTTCCTCTGCGACAACTTATGCTGCCACTTACTCATATAGCTCCCATCAAAGTTTAATTAACCTATTTACTCCGCTGTTCGCTCTTTTTATCAATAAGACTTACTGACGACCAAGTTGTTGCTTTATTAATCAGTAATTCAGCAAAAGCGAAACTTCACCCAAAACTGAGATCTAGCACAAAGTTATTGGCATAAAACTCATGCTAAATAGAGACATGACAGATTAAGTAAATGGTTAATTTTCATGCAGTAACTATCCTTCTCCGTCAAAAAACATCAAGGCTATATAGACTTAATTAATGATTGACCGAATTCAAAAACGATGCCTATGATGGCAACAATATCCTCGAACAGGTAGGTACGCTATGACTGCAATCACCCATGTATATAACTACACAGTTAGATGTCCACATTACAAAGATCCTGAACATCCCGTTACTTGGTTAAATCATATTGAAATGAACCAGTCCTGTGAGATCGCGTTAAATCGCATCACTAAATGGCACGAGCTTTCTGGGGAAAAAACCTTCGAAACGAATAAGTTTGTGGTTCGTAAAGCCGAAAATGAAGATGCTTACTTCTCAATGCAGAGTGACAGACTCAAAAATGACGGCCATGCCTTAGTCACCTTTAAAATCTTTTTAGACGATTGCTGTGACGATGCGGCGCCAGAAGAAATCATGCAGCACCTGATTGAAGACTATCAACAACGCTTAGCCAAACTCGAATAATCTTTGCAGTATTATTTAGCGACCTTAGACGCCAGTGCGCAAAACGCCACTGGCGTTTTTATTTGTCGAGTTAGATAACTCAACCCACGACGTCATTTAATGCTCTTAGTTTCACTCACTCGGTTGATACTCGAACAGAAGCATTGCAACAGCGACTCAGCAGATAATGTCGCCATAGCGTGATTCAGCTCAAGATCTGTTATATTGTCCCGAATGTCATTTAGCACAGTAAAAATGGCAAGGCCCAGTAAATTGAGTTACGAACTTAAATTGAGGATTAGCATCACAATGAATAAAGCGACGCTCATTATTATTCCTTTATTACTCGCTACATCCGCCTGTGCGGATTTAAAGGACGCAGGCCGTGCCATCGGCACAACGACTAAAGAAGTCACCACTGAGATAGGCCACGCGACTCGAGACACGACAAAAGCCATAGGTCATGCTTCACGGGATGCGGTCAAATCGGTAAAAGAAGATTTAACCAAAGACTAATGACAGTGACGCCTAGGCGTCACTGCTCATTTTAAGCATCTTATACATTTAAGCATCACGCATTTTAAGCGCCACGCCCCTTAAGCCGCATTCGCCCGAATACCATGGGGCACAGGCAATCCTTGGGCATTGACATGCACAAACACCATCTTATCTATGCTCACCACTGGCGCCTGCGTCATCTTATTGCGTACTTGGCAACTGACGGTAATAGAACTGTGGCCGAGACTCACGAGCTCCAGACCAAACTCAATCACATCCCCTTGATGCGCTGGCGTCATAAAGTTGATTTCAGAAATCAGCTTAGTCACATGGCTGGTGCTCTTCATCTGGCAGGCAGCAAAGATAGCGGCCTCCTCATCTATCCAACTGAGCAACTGACCGCCAAACAGGGTATTTGCTGGATTTAAATGTTCAGGTTTAACTAAACGGCGACTGTAATATTTCATGGCGGTGACCTCAATGTGAATGCCAACAATCAGCTTTAATACTCTATAACTTCCCGTAATATTCAGAGCATTATTCAGGCCACAATTGATCGCCATTAAATAACAATGAGATAGCAATAAGCTGCTGTAAAATAATCCGATTATTGCACCAAGTCGCATCAGAGTTGCACCATATTAATCAGCACAATAATGAACCAATAAGCAAAAAAATAGCGACTCATAGAGTCGCCAAGCTAAGGCAAGCAAAAACTTACTGGGTAGGAAGTTAAGTCACAAGGTTTGACTTAAAAACCCGCGCAGCTCATGTAGGCGAACTGCACGGGGACAACAGCTGCAAAGCAGCTAAACACAGGTTTACAGGTAACACTCTTTCATACTCAACTCGAGATTTAGGCTTCAAGCTCGGTAACTCATCACAGTCCGCCTTGCTCTTTACTTCGAGTTTTACCACCACGCCTCACCACATACATCAGCATAAGGCGTGCTAAGGATTGATCCACAATCACAATGGATCATCCTAAGCGCTGTTTACTGCTTAAAACTGCTCTTCTTCGGTAGACCCTGTCAGTGCAGTCACGGAAGAATGGCCACCTTGAATAACCGTAGTCACTTGGTCGAAATAACCTGTGCCCACTTCCTGTTGATGCGCCACGAAGGTGTAACCTTTCTTCGCTGCAGCAAACTCAACTTCTTGAACTTTCTCAACATAATGCTTCATACCTTCGCCACGAGCATAGTCGTAAGCGAGGTCGAACATGTTGTACCACATGTTGTGGATGCCGGCTAAAGTGATGAACTGGTACTTGTAGCCCATGTCTGACAATGCTTGTTGGAAGCGCGCGATAGTGGCGTCGTCCAGATTTTTCTTCCAGTTGAACGAAGGCGAACAGTTATAAGCAAGCAGTTGTTCTGGGTACTGAGCATGAATCGCTTCAGCAAAAACACGTGCTTCTTCAAGATCCGGTTTAGCGGTTTCACACCAAATCAAATCCGCATAAGGGGCGTAAGCTAGACCGCGAGAAATCGCTTGGTCAAGACCTGCTTTCACACGGTAGAAACCTTCATTGGTGCGCTCGCCAGTCACGAAATCACGATCGTATGGGTCGCAATCTGAAGTTAACAAATCGGCCGCGTTAGCATCGGTACGGGCAATAACCAGCGTATCGACACCGCTCACGTCCGCTGCTAAACGTGCAGCAACCAGCTTTTGTACCGCTTCTTGGGTTGGCACTAATACTTTGCCACCCATATGGCCACATTTTTTCACTGAAGCTAACTGATCTTCAAAGTGAACACCGGCAGCGCCCGCGTCGATCATCGACTTCATCAGTTCGAAGGCATTTAATACGCCGCCAAAGCCCGCTTCTGCGTCAGCAATAATTGGCAGAAAGTAATCAACAAATTTTTCATCTTCTGGATTAACGCCATTGCCCCACTGAATTTGGTCAGCACGACGGAATGAGTTATTGATGCGTGACACCACAGCTGGCACTGAATTGGCTGGGTATAAAGATTGATCTGGGTACATAGTGCCGGCTAAGTTAGCATCGGCTGCCACTTGCCAACCTGAAAGGTAAATCGCTTCGATACCCGCTTTCGCCTGTTGTACCGCTTGACCACCCGTTAACGCACCCAATGAATTCACATAGCCTTTTTTAGCGCCACCGTTAACCAATTCCCATAACTTAGCTGCACCGCGCTTAGCGATAGTATTCTCAGGCACGATTGAACCGCGAAGCGCAACCACTTCTTCTGCGGTATAAGGACGACGCACGTTTTTCCAACGTGGGTTTTCTGCCCAATCTTGCTTGATTGCATCAATCTGCTCTTGACGTGAAGTCTGAGTCGTTGCCTTAGTCATAGTGTCGCTCCTTTATCTTTGATGTTGTAGCTATCATGAAACTGCCCCCCAGTTTCACTCTGCTAAATTGTTTGGTTGGCGGTAGCCCCGCCACAGCTAAATCTGGTTTACCTAAAACGGTTCAAGCAAATGAGTTCATTCTAAGCTGTCAGCATTTCGTAACCGGGTAAGGTTAAGAAATCGACCAGCTCGTCGGAGGTGGTAATGTCTTCAAGCAATACCGCCGCTTGGGTGAATTTGCCATGGGTGAATCTGTCGCTACCCACTTCTTTTTTCACGTTCGACAGCTCTTCAACCAACATGTCTTTAAAGAGTTGTTTGGTCACTAATTTGCCGTTTGACAGCGACTTACCGTGTTGGATCCATTGCCAAATTGAGGCTCTAGAGATCTCAGCCGTAGCCGCATCTTCCATTAAGCCGTAAATAGGTACACAACCGTTGCCGCTGATCCACGCCTCTAAATACTGCAGGGCGATACGAATGTTCAGACGCATCCCTTGTTCAGTGCGCTCACCATCGCAGGTTTTAAGTAACTCACTAGCCAGAATTGGCGCGTCTACATCACGGGTAATATGTAATTGATTACAGTGATCTTGGCCTATGTATTCGTTGAAAATCCCCATAGCGGTATCGGCAAGGCCAGGGTGCGCGACCCAAGTGCCATCGTGGCCGTTACGCGCTTCTAGTTCTTTATCCTTACGCACCCGCTGCAATACCGCTTCGTTCTGAACCGGATCTTTGGCTGGAATAAAGGCTGCCATGCCGCCCATCGCTAATGCCCCGCGTTTGTGGCAGGTCTTAATCAAGAGTCTTGAATAAGCGCTTAAGAAAGGCGTATCCATAGTGACGGCTTGGCGATCCGGTAAGACTCGGTCGCTATGACGTTTTAATGTTTTGATATAGCTGAAGATGTAATCCCAACGACCACAGTTCAGTGCGACGATATTGGAACGTAGTTCATAGAGAATTTCGTCCATTTCGAACACGGCAGGCAAAGTCTCAATCAAGCAAGTACATTTAATCGTGCCCGCTTGCAGACAAAACCTTTCCTCAACAAAAGCAAACACTTTTGCCCACCAGCGCGCTTCAATATGACTTTCTAACTTAGGAATATAAAAATATGGACCACTGCCCTTGGCCAAAAGTTGGCGATAGTTGTGGTAGAAATACAGTGCGAAATCAAACAGTGAGCCAGGAATCGCTTTGCCATTAAACTGTACGTGTTTTTCTTTAAGGTGCAGACCACGAACGCGGCAGATAAGCACTGCCGGATTTGGTCCTAATTTATAGTGCTTACCCGTGTCCGGTGCTGTGTACTCAATATCACCCCGCACGGCATCACGTAGATTGATTTGACCTTCGACGACTTTTTCCCAGCTTGGTGCTAAAGAATCTTCGAAATCGGCCATAAACACTTTGGCATTGGCGTTGAGTGCGTTAATCACCATCTTACGTTCAACGGGACCTGTGATTTCTACGCGGCGGTCAAGCAAGTCATCGGGAATACCGCGAATTTGCCATGCACCATCACGAATAGCTCGGGTTTCAGGCAGAAAGTCTGGTAATGATCCTTTATCGATACGCGCTTGCTTATCTTTACGTTTAGCGAGTAAGGCGGGTACTTCGTCGGCAAATTCACGACAAAGGGATTCGAGTAAGGCGACAGCCCCTTCGGTAAATATGACTTCTTGGCCTGGAATGTCACGACCCACAATATTAAGCGTGGCGTTTGCTGTAGCTTTACCCAGTGTCGAATTCAATTGCTGTTCACTCAAAGTGTGTTCCGTCATCTTGATGCCCTCCCAAGAGGCTCCACTATCACAGGCTTAACGCTGACATATAAAGCAGTAGCATCCCCAATCACCACTGCTTATAAACTCACCAAAAAACCATCAAATGTTTGTTTCGAACTAAAACTTACCGACAAACGTTTGTATTTGCAACAGTCCAAGATTGACAAAAACATGCATTAACCTAAGTAAAAGCCATGCTAAAATTGGTCTGACCAAGCAATAAAATAAACAACAAACAACTGATAAATATGCAATTAAACATTTTAATCACATATGGCAATTGCAGTTAAATGAAACTTGTCAGACAACTTTACCAATCAATACGCAAAGTAATTAATTACGTAATTAAATAACCAATAGTAAATTTATTATTACATATTTTTTACTCTATTGGACCTAAGTAGAAAATGCTCAATGTTTTGAACTAACCTAGAGGTAAGTCAGATAAATTCATATAAATCATAATGATAAAGACTGTTGCTATTGCCACAAATTAAAACGACCGTTTCATTTTGACGTTTACGTAAACGAAATAAGTATCGTGTGCGATTCAAACTAAGTACCAGGTTGCGTTTCCCGATCAACAAGGTGGGATGTGATGGTTAACTCAAAAAATAAATCACTTTTTTATAAAAAAAATGAAACAAATTTGACATTACAGCGGGATGGAGCTTAGACGCGACTTTTTATGAAGCTTTTATCCTGCGAGAACCCATACCTTACTTCCTCAAATACATGCCTTTTCGTAACACTTATTCGCAGCACTGCACATTTCAACCACGACATCTGAAACATATGTTGCCAACTTAAATGCAAATCATTACTATTCGCGACCTATTTATTTGGGGGAACCATTAATGAAATCATTTCGTTTGTCACTAACTGCACTCACCTGCCTTTCCGTTTTATCGCAAACTGCATCCGCCGAAGCTAACTCGGTATCAGCAAATACTGAAGCCAACGTTGAGCGCATCACGGTTTATGGCAGACAAAACTCAGTGGTGAAAAATTCAGGGCTAGCGACTAAATCAGACATGTCTCTCATGGAAACCCCTGCAGCTGTAGTGATTGTTGACCAAGAACTGATCGAAACCCAAGGTACAGATAATCTGCAAGACTTGATCCGTAACATCAGTGGTGTGACTCAAGCGGGTAATAACTATGGCATCGGTGACAACATAGTCATCCGTGGTTTAGGCGCAAATTACACCTATGACGGTATGTATGGCGGTGCTGGCCTTGGTAACACTTTCAACCCCACGCGCTCTTTAACCAACGTTGAATCCGTAGAAGTATTAAAAGGCCCAGCGACTGGACTCTATGGCATGGGGAGTGCTGGCGGCGTCATCAATTTAATTGAGAAAAAACCGCAATTCGAGTCAAAAAACAAATTTACCGCCGAAGTTGGGCAATGGGATACCTACTCCCTTGCTCTGGATAGCACGGGCGGTCTGAGCGATGATGTCGCCTACCGTTTAGTGGCAAAATCCGGCCGCAGTGATGGCTATCGCGATATAGGTACAGACAGAGACGAAATCTATGGCGCCTTGAAATGGGTATTAAGTGATAGCCAAGATTTAATGCTTTCAGGTGCTTACATCAAAGATGCTATTGCCGTTGACTCTATTGGCCACCCGATTCGAATTTACAATGCCGATTCAGTCGGCGGTAAGAGCGCGGGCGAGGTCACGTGGCAAGATCTGGTTAATGATCCCAACGGTAATGGTCTACAACTCACCGATGCACAGCGTCAGCAGTTAGCGGCCTCGTTGTCGGGCGCTGATGGCTTAAGGCCCTATTCGTTTGGTGATGCAGGGCTGATTTCACCCATGGCGAAGGACAATGAAGGCGAAGAGTTAAGATTTAAACTAACCCACAATATTTACTTCAACGATAGTCTGTTTCTTAATCAGCAATTACAGTATCGCGACTACACTTCAGGCTTCGCCCGCCAAACAGGTGCTTATAACTACGTCTACTGGAAACAAGGCAAAAACCCGATCAACGCTGATCCCCGCGCGCCATTAGTTGAAAACGGCGAACTTTATCCTTTTGCTGCAAGACGTCAGGAATACCGTAAAGTTGATGCCGACGAGACTTCGTGGCAGTACTTTGCCGATTTACGTTATGACTTCCAAATTAGCAATATAGACAATGAATTATTGGTCAATGCCAACTATGAAGACCGTAATATTCGCTTCCAGCAATATTCTATCTACGATGCGGATCAAATCTTTAAAAACAAAGATGGCAAAATCATTTACCAAGGATCTCTGCCTTATATATACGACATCCGCAATCCTAATTGGGGCACAGGTAAATTCGAGGACTATGACCCACTCAAAACCGCTAACTATGACAAAAAAGTCAGCGCTTGGGGCGTAGGCTTACAACATGTCAGTTATCTGCCATACGGCTTTACCACGCGTATTGGTGTTGCCTTTAATGAGATTAAACAAGCCTATGAGCACTTTGGTGTTGATCCACGCTATAGCACTAGCCAATCCCAAGCAACACCAGAAGCCGATACCACAGATAACGGTATGACCTATAACCTAGGGTTAACCTACATGCCAATTGAGGATTTATCATTTTTCATCAACCATTCTAAAGGGCGCACCGCTTACAGTGTACTTGATGCAGTAAAAGATAATGCTACCGATCGAGATGATTCAGAATCAATTAGCAATGATGTAGGTATGCGCTTTAAAGCATTTGAGGATCAATTGCTTGGCTCACTGGTATTCTTTAAAAGCTCGCGTACTAATGTCGCCTATAACAACCCTGATTATACCAATGGCATATTAACCCCTAATATTCCCGTGTATTTTTATGATGGCAGCGAAGATACTCAGGGGGTCGAACTCGATCTCAATGCCCACCTGAATGATCAATGGCGCGTTAACCTTAATGGCATGTACCAAGATGCAAGGGATAAGCAAAACCCGAATGACGTCGCAAATTACGACAGCCGTCAAAAAGGTGTGCCTTATGTCACCGCCAGTGCTTGGGTTACCTATGGCGCGGATTGGTTTAGATTATCAAGCCCAATCGAGCTGAGCCTTGGTGCAAAATTTGTCGATGATCGCAGTACGCACTCAAGCTCATTTGGTATTCCAGACGGTTACGTGCCTAGCTATACCGTCGTTGACTCGGCAGTAAGCTACAACGCGGATTCTTGGAAAATCCAGCTGAACATCAATAACCTTTTCAATAAAGACTATTACAGTAAAGCCATGTTCCTCGGAGGTATGCCGGGTGAAGAACGCAACGTCAAACTGCAATACAGCTATAGCTTTTAACACCTAAACATCAGCGTTAAATTTGATGTTTTAAACCAATAAAAAAGAGAGCATTTATGCTCTCTTTTTATATCCAAATCAGAGTGACAACATTAGCTCACATTCTCCCTATCACCACGCATAAGGGATTCCAACTCTGCCTTACCCTTATTCGATAGATTGATTAACGTCGCTAAATCATTCTGATGAGCCGCACTCGCAATCACCAGTTTCTTATCATGCTCAGCAAAGATTTTTACCCGCTCGTTGGCTTGTACCTGCGATAAACCTAGACCTTGGAGAATCTTCTCACTGGCCGATAGCGCCGAACCAAAGGTCTCACGAAACACATCCGTCACCCCAAGGCTCATCAAACGATAAGCATGGTTACGGTCCCTCGCCCGCGCGACTATGTTGATATGGGGAAAATGCGTTTTCACTTGCTGAGCAATTTCAATGGAATCCTCAACACTGTCCACGGCAAGCAATAGTAATCTAGACCGAGCAATCCCCGCCGACATCAACATGTCTAAGCGTCTGGCATCACCAAAATACACTTCACCACCGTATTTACGAATCACATCCACATGACTCGCATCCTTATCCAATGCGACAAAAGGGATACCTGATGAGGCCAAAATACGCCCCGTGATCTGGCCTACTCGACCAAATCCAGCAATCACCACTTCAGATTCGGTGACATTAATCGTATCTGGCAGACGAGTATCCACCACTTTGGCTTTAGTTGCTCGGAACAAAGTAAATAATAGAGGCGTTACTGCCATAGACAAACCAATAGCAAGCACAAGGACTTGCGCAATTTTATCGCCGACAATACCAGATAGCTGCGCCTGAGATAACAGCACAAAGGCAAATTCGCCCCCTTCAGCAAGGATCAACCCTAGTGCAATACTAGGCCGCCATTTGTGGTGCCGAATGCGCCCCAACACCATCAGCACAAAGGTTTTAATCAGCAACATAGCCATTAAAATGCCCAGAATAAGTAACGGATCAGATATCAATAATTTCAAATCCATACTCATACCGACAGCCATGAAAAACAGCCCAAGCAATAAGCCTTTAAAAGGTTCTATGTCAGTTTCGAGCTGGTGCCGATAACTTGAGTTAGCGAGCATTATACCCGCCAAAAATGCCCCCATGCCCGCAGAAAGTCCCAACCACTCCATTAACTCAGCGCTACCCATGACCAGTAATAATGCAAAAGCGGTGAGCACTTCACGCACCCCACTGCTTGCCACTAGTTTAAGGAATTTAGGCAGTAAATATTTTCCCACTAACACAAAACCAACGAGCGCAAGACACGTCCAGTACCAAGGCACCGCATGATGTTCAATCTGAGCAGAATTGGGCGCCAAATATGCTGTCAGCAACAACATAGGGATAACCGCAAGATCTTGCATTAACAAGACCCCAAAAGCATCACGTCCAAGTGGGGTTGTGAGCAACCTATGCTCACTCATTAACTGCACGGCAAAGGCTGTCGATGATAAAGATAGCGCGGCGCCAACCACTAAAGCCGCCTCAATAGACAAGCCAAAGCCCCAAGCCAAACCTCCAATCGCAGCCCATGACAACAACAGCTGACCACTGCCTAAACCAAAGATAGCACTGCGAAGTTCCCATAATTTACTTGGATTCAATTCGAGTCCAAGTACAAACAGCATAAGTACCACACCTAACTCGGCAAAATGCAACACGGCTGCAGGATCAGAAACCAACGCCATACCACCTGGGCCTAAAATAATCCCTGCGGCCAAATAGGAAAGAATAGGACCCGCGCCAAAACGTTTACCCAAGGGAACAAAAATAACCGCCGCCAATAAAAATAGCAGCACCGACGTGAGTAAACTCGACTGTTCCATGAAGGCTCCAACGGAAAAAGGAATGCGCATTGTTCTATGTAAGGACCCAGCAATAGCTAGGCAATTATCAGCTATGATATCCCATTTATTTATTAACAAGGTCAAGGCAATTCATTAAAAATGAGAAATTTTGATACGAAAAACACTTAAGCGTAGAGGAAATCAACTGGAGCAACAAAGCAGAGTAAAGGAGCGCTTAGAGACACCTTAGACTGTTATCGCATTTTAGTGAGTGGCTGCAAAATAAAAAGTGAGCAATAAACTAAAGAAGGATAAAACCAGGAAGGGCTTGCCAACTCTGGATGAGACTAAATGCTCACTCGACTTGCATTACACAGAGGGCGATGCGATATGACGCCGTAAATCAGTTGCCTGCTTGTCACATTTTAATATGTCAGAATAGCGTACTACGGTGTTGCGGCCATTGGCCTTAGCGGCATAGAGCGCCATGTCGGCTCGGTGAAATAATGGATCCAAACTCAGATCATCAGCCATTAAACCGCTCACGCCAAAACTCGCCGTTATGACGAACTTATGCCCTGAATGTTGGGTATCAATGGCCTCGATACGAGCTCGACATTGCTCCGCCACTTCCATGCCTTTCTCTTCATCGGCATAGGGTAATAAAATTGCAAACTCCTCACCGCCGATACGAGCAAAAACATCACCATTTCGGATATGGGATTTAAGGGAGTCAACCACCTTTTTAAGCGCCCAATCGCCAGTTCCATGACCAAAAGAATCGTTGATGCGTTTGAAGAAATCTAAATCGAATAAAATGACACAGAAATCCCCGCTACGCGCCGTGGCTTGCACAAAAAGGTTTTCTCCCAACTCTTGCCCTGCACCACGATTCAATATGCCTGTTAAGGCATCCATTCTCGCCATACGCATAAACTTACGTTTCTGCATCTGACCTACGGCTAACAAAATCCCAAGGAAGAACAGCCCACCGACTAGAATAGTGATAAACATCAGCATATTGGTGTATTCCCGCTCTTTTACCATTTGCTGAGCGATGTAAAGTTCACGCTCTTTATTGAGTAAATTGATTTCACGCGACTGTTCATCAGCATTAAACTTAGCCGCCTGATAAGCGAGGGTTTTCATTCTAGATTGGTCAAAAATCAATTGATTATAATATTGTTCTTTTCTTGTGTATTCATAGGCTTGCTCAAATTGTTTATCCGCCGCCATCAGTTCGGCAAATACCTTATATGCAATATGCTTATATTCGATGTAGCTATTATCATCGGGGAATGAAAGCACTTTAACGGCGTGACTTTTCGCTTGAACCTGCTCACCCATGGCAAAGTAATTCTCGGCAAGTAGTGCATGCACATGGCTAATTTCTAACTGAAATTGAAAAGCTTCATACCCTTTTAAGGCTAATAGCAGAATCACTCTCGCGCCTAAAAAGTCGCCCCGATCCTGCAAAACCATAGCTTTGCCTTTCATCGACATAGTCGCCAGAAGGGGGAATTGCTTCGCATCACAGTATTGACGGCTATCTTCGAAGGCATCGAAGGCATCGGGATTTTTCACGCCGAGTAAATAAATAGCGCGCAACAATTTGGCATGACAAATATCGCGGACATCGGTTTCCTTTGCGAGTTGTAGCACCTTATTGGCATAAAGGCCCATATCGCTATAAGCGTCCATTTCGGAATAAATATTGGCAATTCTTAGATATGAGTGCCGTTTAATTGTGACATCATCAATATTCACCACTAGGGCTAATGCTTGAGCGACTGCAGCCAAGGCTTTGTCATAGTCACGGATCCCTATATATACCGTGGCTTTGTAACTATAAACTGACGCCAATAAATCAGTATTTGTCACTAAGGTTTCGGCTTGGTGTAGATCATCTAACGCTTTAGTATATTCACCGATGAAAAAATAACCTATCGCTCTATCTATCCTCAGTCGTCCTTGTTGTATTGTAGTTAAACGACTGAATTCTTTCTCATATTCGGCAAGCTTTTTCTGCGCAGCACTAAGATCAGATTGCAGTAATACATCAAGCTCATTGAGTGCCTGATCAAAATCGAGAGAGTTAGCCATCAAAGCTGTCGAACACAAGGCGAAGATGGCTAATAGGGCACAACGTAACCGTTTCAAGATTAGTTAATTATTACCATGATTGACTAAAATAAATGTTTGATAATTTTGGTCGCCACTCAAAACTTTTAGTTTTGTCATATCCCCTGTCATTACAGCGCTAATTTCTTCATCAGTTAACCCATGGGCACGCATAACGGACTCAGGGTCCTGTTGATACGCTTCCATCAGTTGTGCATCTTGGCCTAACTGGGTAAAAAAATCCGATAATGCAGACATACCTTTCCTTATTTATATGATGACTCCCGAATTCAGCTCAGAAGTACAGCACTCACAATTAGCCTAAATCTTCAGGTCTAATGCCTAATTTAGTTAAAATAGCATAGTTGTATTCGAGTTTTTTTGCTGGCGGGATCAGTAAAGTACTGATCGGAGACAAGTTTGCCTCGGGCAGCTTACTCAACGGCAAATACTCAATTCTAGGGGCTTGAACTGGCAGATTAGCAGCTTCGTAGATCACCACTTGATGATCTCGCGGATACCATTGATTCAGTTGTTCAACCAAAATCTGCAGCCTGTCACTCGTAGTATGGAACTGAGTTAAGGTATGTTCACCAGCAATCGCAATTTGCCATAACAATAAATGGGTTGTCGGATCGGGCACATGATTAAAAAACATAAACTGGCTAGCTTCAAAGCTTTGATGCCCAGAGCTACCGGGGTCAATACCCAGATCAGCCCATAAACACGCCTCGGCAGAAATCCCCGGCTCCATCTTCGCTGAAAACCCTTCTGCCCTCGCCCGCGTAATCGCCATATGGGAAACACAGGCAAAGACTCCAGGATGACCATAGAGTGCACAAACGGTTTTTTTGCCAGCCCTCACCGCCTCCAATATAGAATTAACCATTTGTTCATAGGTTTCTCGGCGATTTTTAACTTCACCATTTTGTGCATAAAACGGCTGTAAATTAATGACATTGGGATTAATGTTCTGGATCCAACGCTGCGAAAAACCATCGGGCAAGAGTGAAAACACGACATCAGCGTGCTCAATATAACTACGACTCATCACACTGATCTGTCCGGCCAGTTGTAAACCTGTACCTACGCAAACTAAAGAGCCCAATGCATCTATCCCACTATTTTATTTCGAACACTGCAAACTTACGGCAAAAAAGCCACAGTACAAGAACACAATAAAAACATATCGGTAACTTTAATCTGATTTTAATGAGATTACTATGTTTATCGCCACACATACTGTCTATCGACTTACTAACTAATTGCTTGGCTTTAAAGAAGAAATCGCTCACATTTACTCTTTCCCAATCCAGCCAACAGTAAACCTGTACGGCTCTAGAAGCCGAAAATCATACTCTTAGCCCCATATGACTTTAGCGAATAAATATCCTTAAAGATTGAGAACTAAAGCCAACATACTGGGTCGAAAAGTCACACAATTAGATCTATGACGGTTGCAAAGCCCGATTGCCCTTGTCATGAGGGGGAATGCTTGGGTATTATGGCCGCCAGATTTTCAGAAGTAGCGCATACAATGATCAATAAAAAGCAAAGTCTTACCCTACTGGGCGCTATGGCGCTCTCTGTTTCACTCAGTGCCTGTAGCGTGTTCGATTGGTTGATTTATAAGCCTGACATTCCACAGGGCAACTACATGGAACCGCAACAAGTTGAAAAGTTGCGCATTGACATGACCAAAGAACAAGCCGAATACATTCTCGGCCGTCCGGTATTACGAGATAGTTTTGCTGACGATACTTGGTACTACGTGTATCACTACAAGAGTGGGCGTGATGCCAGCATTACGCATAAAGAACTCATACTGCACTTTACGGGCGATAAACTTACCTCAGTGAAAGGCGATTATGAACTGAGCAAAGAATTTAGTACGCCGCTAGAGCAAAGCAGCTTACCAACAGGTAATAAAACTGAGCTAGTGCCACAAATTCCAGCACAGCGCGCCGATGAAAAGCCATTAGTTAAAGAAAATCAAGCTGAAGCGCAAGTTCAAAAACCAATTAAGTAATATCCTAAACTTTGCTAATGCTCTTCTCAGTCAATCAAATACAAAAAAGCGCCCAAGGGCGCTTTTTTATTGAGCAATGATGTCAGTATTTAAGCCCGTCCGCCCGTCACTTTATTCGCGCGGCCTTCATCTTTAGCTTTATCTGCTCGGCGACGACGCACATCCTTAGGATCAGCAATCAAAGGACGATAAATCTCAACCCTTTGCCCCGGTAAAATCACTTGGTCATGCTTAATCACATTACTAAACACACCGAGCTTAACCGTGTCTAAATCGATCTCAGGAAAAAAGCTTACAATGTTACTTAAACGCACAACCTCAATCGCTGACGTGCCGGGATTCACATTCACCGAAATCACTTTTTGCTGTGTAGGCAAGGCATAAACCACATCAACTACAAACTTATCTGTCTCATTTATCACTGTAAATCACCTTAGCGCGACTCGTAAATGCCGTCACCATTGATACCATAAGATCATTAAACACTTTACCAAAGGCCATATCGGCTAACGAACTTGAAAACTCAAAACTCAGCTCGAATTCTACCTTGCAGGCCTCTTCAGTCAGCTCAGTAAAACGCCACTGCCCCAATAAATGCTTAAAGGGCCCATTTTCCAATGTTAAATCAATACTCTTACCAGGAACCACTTGGTTGCGAGTCGTAAATGTCTTACGGATCCCCGCTTTACTCACATCAACAGATGCCAACATAGTCTTGCCATCAAATTCTAAGACTTTGCCACCCACACAACCGGGTAAAAATTCCTTATACGACTCGACATCATTCACTAAGTCATACATTTGCATCGCACTAAAACGGACTAACACACTTCGAGAAATTTGCGGCATAGGACTTAGTACTCTTCACTAACGTATTCACAGCGACCTAAGCAAACTCAAACGCACGAAAATAACGCACGTGCAATAAACAACTTAGGCCAGCAATCAAAATTTGCACGGATTTTATCACGATACGTAAAAAACGCACCCCTTGTGCACTTAGGCTGATACTCAACCCCCTAATCACGTTCAAAAAACCAGCAATAACACGATAGAGGCTTGAAATTAACTAAATAAACCCTTATATCAATACCAAATTGATTCACCGTGCGTATAATGGCGCCACTATGGTAAAGAAAAATTCAAGCAAAGCCGCGCCTGCGACTATCGCACGTAATAAGCGCGCAACCTTCGAATACCGTTTCGAAGAGAAAATGGAAGCCGGCCTATCCCTTATGGGATGGGAAGTGAAATCTATCCGTATGGGTAAGGTCAACTTGTCCGACTGTTACGTATTCCTGAAAAATGGCGAAGCCTTTATGCATGGCTGCACCATTATTCCCTTGAATACGGCATCGACACACGTTGTCTGCGATCCCCTACGCTTGAAAAAGCTGCTACTCAGCCGTAAAGAGCTAGATAAACTAGCGGGCTTAGTTGAGCGCCAAGGCTACTCTATTATTCCTATCTCAATGTACTGGCGTAAAGGTGCATGGGTGAAAGTGGAAATTGGTCTAGGTAAAGGTAAGAAAGATCACGATAAGCGCGAAGATACTAAAGCGCGTGAATGGGAAGTTGAAAAAGCCCGCGTGATGAAAAAAGAAAAAACGCACGGATAATGAACAAACGATTGAACTTGAAGTAAATGATGCTAGGTGATCATAGTGCTACGGGTTACAATCAAATTCTTGGGGGGCGATTCTGGATTCGACAGGATTCACGAAACCCTGGGAGCATGCCGAGGGGCGGTTGGCCTCGTAAAAAGCCGCACAGTTATAGTTGCAAACGACGATAACTACGCTCTAGCAGCTTAGGCTAGCTAGCCATCTGACACAGGTCTCTCAAATGGGCGGTGTATACAGATGGTCATCTTACATTTGATAGCGAGGGAACTCCGTCCGGGGGTGAACCGCGAAATAGTATCGGACTCGCCCGATGAAATCCTGTCTTTCGGAGTTTATTCGGGTTAATTAAAAGAGAGACTAAGCATGTAGTGCCTTGGATGTAGGTGTTCTGGACGCGGGTTCAAGTCCCGCCGCCTCCACCAATTTTACCAGAAGGGCTTAACCGCAAGGTTAAGCCCTTTTTGTTTGGGTGTTCAAATGATTGCTAACGATTCAAATGCGGCGGCGGGAACTGAACTGGCGTCGATAAATGAATTATGTCACCACTTGATCTAATCTCTATTAGATTCAGCCATTCAGACGCCGCACCTAAAAACCTACCTTTTCCACTTTCCACCCAAAGCCCGTTTCTTCGCTCTTTGCTTCTGAGCCGCTTTGCCGTTACGTCTAGGTTCGGTATCCATCTTATTAAAGTCGGGTTCGAAGCCTAGTAACCATTGTTGTGGTAAACGCTTGTCCAATACGACTTCGACTTCTTCCAATAATAGGGCGTCCTCTTGACTAAAGAGGGTGATGGCAAGCCCTGCACTCCCCGCTCGACCTGTGCGACCAATACGATGAATATAATCTTCGGCGATAAAGGGTAGCTCAAAGTTGATCACATATTTAAGCTCGACGATATCTAAGCCTCTGGCGGCGACATCCGTTGCCACTAGCACTTGAATCTTACCTTGTTTAAATTCCTGCAAAACTTTCTCGCGCGCACCTTGGGACAAGTCACCGTGAAACGCCTGAGTGATAATATCGGCTTTATTGAGTTGCTGAACCAGTTTATCGACACCTTGCTTAGTGCGGCTAAAAATCAGCACTTGATGCCAGTTTTTACTGCGCACCAGATGGCTGACGAGTTCGATTTTACGGTCGGCGTCGACGGCATAAACCACTTGTTCAATTTCAGCAGCGGTCGTATTACGCTTGGCAACTTCAATCAACTTAGGATCGCGCAGTAAGGTTTTACTTAAGCTGAAGATAGCGGCATCTAAGGTGGCAGAAAATAACAGGGTTTGTCTGTCACTCGGTACTTGCTTGAGCACGGCTTGAATTTCATCCATAAACCCCATGTCGAGCATACGGTCAGCTTCATCGAAAACAAGCACACTCAATTGCTTAAGATTTAATGCACCTTGTCTAAGGTGATCAAGTAAGCGGCCCGGAGTTGCGATTAACACATCAATCCCTGCATTAAACACGGCGACCTGCGCATCGATACTCACGCCGCCGTAGGCGATGCCGATACGAATATCAGTCCCTTTAGCGTACTTAACAAAACTCTGCTGTACCTGCACCGCCAGTTCACGTGTCGGCACTAAGACTAATGCGCGTATGGGTCTCACAGCCGTTAACTCTTGCGAAAGGCTGAATGACATCAAATGATGCAAGATAGGCAAGGCGAACGCAGCGGTTTTGCCTGTACCCGTTTGGGCGCCAGCCATCACATCCCGTTTAGCTAAGATGGCAGGGATCGCTTCTAACTGGATAGGCGTTGGCGATTCATAGCCAAGAGCCGCTAAGGTATTCACTAACGTGGAGTTTAAGGGTAAGGCACTAAAAGACATTGCGGTTAACCACTGAAAATAATAGCCAGAATTTTAGCAGACACAACCCTAAGCGACTAGCGACATAGCGTTAGTCCTATTGTTATATGCAAACTTGTTTTACGATAAAAATGCGTCGAGATCTGCAGCTAGTTGCGGACGACTAAAAAGATAACCTTGGGCTTGATCGCACTGGTTTTGTTGCAGAAAATCAGCTTGCTCTTTAGTTTCAACCCCTTCGGCGATAATTTCCAGCTTCAACGCATGTCCAAGCGCAATCACAGCCTTAGCGATAGCGGTATTGTTGGTATCGAAGGGAATGTCCCGCACAAAAGATTGATCAATTTTCAATTTATGAATAGGCAGTTTTTTCAAATAGTTGAGCGATGAATAGCCAGTACCAAAATCATCAACCGATAATTCGATACCCAGATCGCCAAGTCGCTTTAAGTCACGGATAGCAAGATCAGGATTCTGCATCATCACACTTTCGGTCACTTCAAGCTCTAAATGCTTTGCGGGCAAACCCGTTTCAGCTAAGACACGTTTCACATCATCCACAAAGGAACTGCGCTGTAACTGTTGTCCTGCCACGTTCACGGCAATGCGGCCAAAGTGTTTGCCTTCACTAAGCCAGCGCATTCCCTGACGGCAAGCAGTTTCTAACACCCATAAGCCAATTTCATGGATAAGACCTATTTTTTCTGCCACAGGAATAAATATCGCGGGCGAAATCAAACCCAGTTGAGGATCGTGCCAACGCAGTAATGCTTCAAATCCCACGGTTTGTCGAGTCACTAAATCAAGTTTTGGCTGGTACATTAAGTACAAGGCATTTTGCTCAATCGCGCCATAGAGGGCACTTTGCAGCTTAAGATGCTCAAAAGACTGTTGAGTTAAGGACTCTGTATAAAAAGCATAATTATTGCGGCCATCATTTTTGGCGCGATACATGGCCGCATCGGCGTTACGCAGTAAAGTGTCCGCATCGGTTCCATCATTTGGATACAAAGAAACGCCCATACTCGCCGTTAAACGTAAGTGGTCGCCCGTGCTCACAATAAAAGGTTGCTCAAACACTTGGCGCAATTGATTTATGGCAACTGCGGCATCGGCACTATTGTCGATCCCTGAAATCAATGCCACAAACTCATCGCCACCAATCCGTGATAACACATCCTGATCGCCTACTTGGCTGCGTAAACGCTTGGCAAGCTCGACCAACATTTCATCGCCTATACTGTGGCCAAAACTGTCGTTGATATGCTTGAACAGATCGACATCAATCATCACAGTCGCTAATTGCAAATTCAGCCGCTTAGCTTGTCGCACTTCTTGCTTAAGCTGCATCATGAACTTCATGCGATTGGGCAAATGCGTTAGCGGGTCAAAATACGCTAAGTGCGTGAGTTGCGCTTCATTCTCTTTCTGGGCTGAAATATCGGCAAACACAGCGACAAAATAACGCACATCTCCAACGTCATCATAAATAGTGCTTATGGTGATATTTTGCGGAAAAATCGTGCCGTTCTTGCGCCGATTCCAAATTTCGCCATTCCATTTACCTTGAGTAAACAAGGTATTCCAGAGTTTATCGAAAAAATCTTTATCATGCCGACCCGAACTAAAAATCCGAGGATTCTGGCCGAGTAACTCTTCCCTCACATAACCTGTGATCTCAAAAAATGCACCGTTAACGTCGGTAATATTGCCATGCCGATCGGTCACAACGACACCTTCAACCGAGTTTTTAAACACATTGGTCGCCAGTGTCAGCTGTTCTTCAACTGCTTTATGCTTGGAGATGTTGCGAGTCATACCGATAACGCCCACGAGCTCCCCCTTGGCATTGAGTGTTGGGAGTTTTAGCGTTTCTAACCAAAGATGATTTTTAGCTTCACTGCCATCTAAACACTCAGCGACAATGATAGGCGTACCAGACTCGATAGCGAGCCTATCACCCTCTAGAAAAATCTCTGCAATATCAGCACCAAAGAGTTCAACATCGGATTTACCAACAATCTCACTGCGGGGCATTTCCCACGCATTCTCAACACTACGATTGCAAAGAGTGTAAATGCCTGCGGCATTTTTTATCCAAATATGTTCGTCAAAACTATCGATAAAAGTTTGTAAATCGACCGTATCGACACGACTCGGTGAACCTCGGCTTAATGTTTCAGCCGCATTATGTTGGCTCAATATCTCGCCTAACTGGTGTTGAATGCTATCGCTGATAAGCTTAGCGAGTTGTAGCGTTTTTGAATCTACGCCGTGAGCCTTGTTATGATAGAAGCATAAAAAGCCAAAATTAGCCCCAGATGGCCAAGCGAGAGACAAACAAATCACGCTGCCGATTGCGCTACAAGTGTGCCAATCTGAGTGCTGCAGAGTATCCATAATTAACAGAGGCTCACGTACCTGCTCAGTTAGCTGTGATACAGATAATGCAGCCGTGATTTGATGACTGCCTAATCGCGGCAATGCTGAAATCGGCTCGCTCAAGCTGTACAACTTAGCATTGCTTAGCGGGGAAATAGTAGGTTTATCAATTATATCAAAGGGATTAGGAACGATTTCAGATGGTGTGACCATTGACGGCATCGCAACGGACTGGCTTATAGCAGGCTGGGGGTTAGCCAAATGATTGCCACTTAGGTGGCTGAGTATTGCCTGTATTTCACTTTCAGCCGCAGAGTCTGAACTTAACATGCTGCTAAGTTCACCCGCAGCATTCCATGCTAATAACATTGCTTTACTGCTTGATATCTCAGCGACTAAATTTAAGTCACTCAACCAGTTATCCAGCTGTTGCTGCGTAATAGGTACATCTATCATCATCTTGCCAACTCAGATCTCGTTACTGCTCAATCGGCCTATGGCGAGAATACCGTAAGACCTTAAACACATGCCCAATATTGCTACAGAGGGAAAACGTTAACCAAGCAGTAAAATCTCATAAAATTTTACGTTTAACATCAAATCAATACATCTCAATTGGCACTAAGGTTGGATCTAAAACTTACTCCATCATATCCACCTTTTAGGGTGGTAGAGGTCAAACCATCAAAATTCACACTAACTTACTCACACCCAGCAGACTGCTTGCACGGGTAAATCCAACTAACATTGCATTTGCTACTTTAGCACAAAATTTTAGTGTCAGTATCGCGATAAGTTTATTGAGTAACAATTAGTTAGACTTAATCAATTAAGTCTTCCCCCGATAATTCAGCACTTTCTTAGCGAGAGAAAACCATCCCTAAAGACATATATCAGCAATAACAGGGTTTTGATTGACAAAAATGCTATCTTATTGTCTACAATGGAAATAATAAGGCTGAAAAACCAAGGATATTTATGCCCACTGACGTCGTATCAAGCCAAGCTACCCTGCTCAACAGTAAACAATTATATCGCATTTGCGAACTCGACCAATTAAGCACAGATTGCCAATCGACAGCAGAACTCACACCTCTCAATGATATTGTCGGCCAAGAACGCGCCCAGCAAGCGGTAGAGTTTGCAATGGGAATTAAAGAAAAAGGTTACAACATCTACGCCATAGGTCAGAACGGCCTCGGCAAACGGACCATGATGCTGCGTTACCTAAGCCGTCACGAGCCAAACGACCATACCCTGTACGATTGGTGCTATGTGGTTAATTTCGATGATACCCGTTGCCCTAAAGTGCTGAAACTGAGTGCAGGGACTGGGCTTGAATTTAAAAAAGCCGTCGAAAAGTTGATGCTTAAACTTGTCAAAGCTATGCCTTTAGCCTTTGATAATGAAATGTATTATGCCCGCACCGAAAAGCTCAAAAGCCAATTATCACAGAAACAAGAAGTCGCACTCACTGAATTAACCGAAGAAGCAAAACAAAAAGGCATCAGCCTCAGTTTAACCATGCAGGGCGACTATCAAATGGTAGCGCTCAATGGTGAAGAACCCCATGACGAAGCTTCATTCGAAGCATTGACAGAGACTGAACGTAGTCAATTTGAAAGTAATATCAATGGCCTAGAAGTTAAACTGCGCGGTATTATTCGCCAAATCACTGAATGGGAAGAAGAATTCAGCGACAAGCAGCAAGAGCATGACGAACAAGTCGCCAAAGAAGTATTAATCCATTTTATTAAGCCACTCAAAGATAAGTTCAAGCACCAGCCAGAAGCGCGGACTTTCTTAACCGGCATGCAGGCGGATATCTTAGACAATTTAGATATCTTTTTAGAAGAAAGTGAAGAACAACTGGGCCTAGCCTACGCTTCCCTTGAAAAGAAAATGCCCCGCCGCTACCAAGTTAACGTTTTGGTCGCTCAAGGGACTCAAAAATTCCCTATTGTCGTAGAAGAAAGCCCAAGTTATCACAGCCTATTTGGCTATGTGGAAAATGCCACCTTCAGGGGGACAGTGTTCACCGACTTCTCACTTATCCGCTCTGGCAGTCTGCACAAAGCTAACGGCGGCGTGTTATTGATGGATGCGGTAAAAGTGTTAGAACGCCCTTACGTGTGGGACGGGTTAAAACGCGCCCTGCGTTCACGCAAACTCGATTTAAGTTCGCTGGAGCGTGAAGTGTCACTGTCAGGCACTATTTCATTGGCGCCTGAGCCTATCCCCTTAGATGTGAAAATTATTCTGTTTGGCGATCACGAAACTTATCAGCTATTACAGCACTATGATCCTGACTTCAGTGAGTTATTCCGCGTTACCGCCGATTTTGAAGATGTGATGGACAGAACCTCAACTTCTGAGGCGCACTATGCCCGCTTTATTTCGAGCATAGTTCACGACAACAACATGCTACATTGCGACCGTGCGGCTATAGCACGCATCATCGAATACAGCTCGCGGGAGGCCGAAGATCAACAAAAACTGTCGCTACACTCGGCGAATATTGCCAACCTACTGCGGGAATCAAACTACTGCGCTAAATCGGCAGGCAGTCAGCAAATTTTAGTACCGCACGTTGAGCAAGCACTGCGAAATCAAGAGCAAAGAGTCTCGCGTCTGCACGACAACATAATGCAAAGCTTTACCAACGGCACGACCTTGATTAGCACTCAGGGCAAAGTGGTTGGGCAAATCAATGCCTTATCCGTCATCTCGACCTCAGATCATCAGTTTGGTATGCCCAATCGCATCACAGCAACCACAGCGTTTGGTAAGGGTGAAGTGATGGATATCGAGCACAGAGTCAAACTTGGAGGCCGGATCCATTCTAAGGGCGTGTTGATCTTAACCGCTTATTTAGCCTCAATTTTAGGTAAGACGGCGCAAATCCCGCTCACCACTTACCTCACCTTTGAGCAATCATACAGCGGTGTGGACGGTGACAGCGCGTCGATGGCCGAATGCTGCGCCATTATCTCGGCTATTAGCGAGCAAGCAATTAGGCAAGATATTGCCATCACAGGTTCGATGAACCAATTTGGTGAGGCTCAGCCCATTGGCGGCGTGAATGAAAAAATTGAAGGCTTCTTCGATGTCTGCAAAATAAAAGGCCGTACGCCGGAACAAGGGGTGATTATTCCTGCCTCGAACATGGCCAACCTTATGCTGCGCAAAGACATTGTCGATGCAGTGGCACAGGGGGAATTCCATATTTGGGCTATTACCCATGTGACTCAAGCAATGGAATTACTGCTCGGTAAAACCGCAGGAAGTTTGCCGCAAACGGCCGCACCTAGCCAAGGGCAATATTCTCCCGAGAGCATTTTCGGCATCGCTCAGCAAAAACTCACCGCACTCAGATCCTTAGTTAAAGCGGATTAAATAAAAACGAGAGACAAACGAAAAGGGTTAGCACATGCTAACCCTTTCTTTATAAAGCTATTAAATGAAATTACACTAAGCTTGTAAGCATTTCATCGCTGTAAGGAACAAGTTCAACGCCATCACGCACGCGAGCAACATAGTCAGGGTTAGCAATGAATGGGCGACCAATAGCAATCAAATCAAACTTATTCGCCGCAATCGCTTCACTGGCAGTTTCAGCGCTGTAGCTTCCAACTCCCACTAAGGTTTTGCCATAGTGTGCGCGCACATAGCTTGAAGCTCTGCCACCAAGATAATCGAATTCCATGCTGTCATCGAAAATCCCAATATGCACAAAAGCGATATCGCGGGATTCCAGCTCAGGCAAGAAGTAATCGAACACTTCGCGGTCACGACTATCTGCCGCCATATTGAAATAAGCCCCTGGAGAAATCCGTAAACCGGTTCTGTCTTTGCCGATACGATCCACAACAGCATCGACAACCTCAAGCGCAAAACGGGACATATTGGCAGGTGTTCCACCGTATTCATCGGTGCGGCGATTGCTGTCATGGTGTAAGAAGGTATCAATTAAATAACCATTTGCACCGTGGATTTCTACGCCATCGAACCCAGCTTCAATGGCATTTTCCGCCGCTTTGGCGTAATCACGCACTAGGCCTTGAATATCCTCAAGTGTGGCAGGTTTTGGCGTGACATAAGTCAGTTCGCGCATTCTTGGCACGCTGCCTTCAATCTTCTGCGCTGATGCAGCAAGCACATCACCACCACCGAAAAAGTGTGGATGAGCGACGCGGCCCGTATGCCATAACTGCACAAAAATCTTACCGCCATTGGCATGTACCGCATCGGTCACTTTACGCCAGCCAGCAATTTGCGCTTGAGTAAAAATACCAGGGGTATTTGGATAACCTTGAGCATCGGGACGAATAATCGTCGCCTCTGTGATGATCAAACCCGCTTCGGCGCGGCGTGCATAATAGGCAACCATATCATCGGTCGGCACTAAATCGGCATCCGCCATACAACGGGTTAAAGGTGCCATTAAGATACGATTATTTAAGGTAATAGTGTCATTAAGTGAGTAGGTATCGAACAGATTTACCAATGAATTTGGCGTGGTTTGTGTGGTCATTTTCTCAGTTCCATTCTTGAATATGCATTCAAGATATTATTATTTGAACGATCATTCAAGTTTATTTTTGAATGTTTGTTCAAA
The DNA here is from genome assembly GCF_025653925.1 of Shewanella sp. SM68. Classification (NCBI taxonomy): domain Bacteria; kingdom Pseudomonadati; phylum Pseudomonadota; class Gammaproteobacteria; order Alteromonadales; family Shewanellaceae; genus Shewanella; species Shewanella sp. SM68. The sequence goes on along the minus strand of NZ_JAKKRU010000007.1, from coordinate 148,469 downwards.
TTTAGGTAGAATCTGGCCTAAGCGTTTCTATACAAGTGAATTAAATTCGATGCGTAATGCAGAGTTCGACCGAGAACAGGTACTTCGCGGCGCTATGGCCGCCTTCATGCACAAGGGTTACACCAAAACGAGCATGCAAGATCTTACTCAAGCCACGGGATTACATCCGGGGTCGATTTACTGTGCCTTCACTAATAAACGCGGGTTATTAATCGCGGCCATTGAGCAATATCAACTCGACAGAAACGAGCAATTCAACAATCTATTCGGCAATGGCGAGAATGTGCTGACTAATTTGAAAACCTACTTAGATCATCTCGTTATTGAATGTCTGAGTTGCGATAGCGCCCAAGCTTGCTTACTGACAAAAGCGTTAAATGAAATTGCAGAGCAAGATGTTGAGATCCGAGACATCATCAATCAGTATCTACAATCTTGGCAGCAAGCACTCACACTACAATTTGCCACCGCAACGTTACAAGGACTCCTCCAAGGCAATCGCAGCAGCGAGCAAAGAGCCCAATATTTAATGATGGGAATTTATGGTTTAAGAACCTTCGCCCACACCCATCCTAATGCCGAAACCTTACAGTACCTTGCAGACCAATTAATGGCAGAAGTCTGCCATTAAAGTGCGTTAATTTGTGGGACAGTAAATATCTGAATGACTAACCGAATATGATTAGGCGAACAAGCGCTAACATTAATAGAAATAGATGTATTGAATAGAATTTTTGCAGAAGATGTCGGGACGATAATTTAGCAAAGCGAATTATTCGTCCCAAGAATGACGATTAGTTTAAAATGTTAACCTATATTAGCTTGAGCAAACACTCGCTCGCCTAATGAATTCAATATCTTACACTCACCTTCAAGTACAGCAATGATAGATTTTCCCTTGCGGAAACTTGCAGGTATCATCACACGCCCAGCTTCACTCACTGGCAAATTACCTAATACGGCGTTGTGCATAATTAACCCTACGGGCGCATCATAATATAAAACAGTTACAGTCGCTTGATTTGCTTGCATCACATTTAACTCACATTAAGCAGCATCTACTGCGTTATATTTACGTCGCAAGAGAGCTCCCTGTCCTTAACATTTTAAAATATCCAGAAAGATATTTTAAACATTTTAAATCAATTGCTTAAGGTCTTATTCAAATTTTATGATTTTTTATTGGATACAATACTGTCTTATACTGTACACCTTGGGCTATTTAAGCACTTCGGCAAAAAGATGCCAATCTATTTCTATTATGTTAATCAATTACCCACTATCGATCACATATAAGACACAAATAAAGATGCGTTTTTATGCATTTTTTAGAGTAAATAACCTAAATTTGAGTTATCAGTAATCTACTTAGCTTTAAATCCCACTCGAAATCCGCCCCAATGTTTACCGTTTACAAAAATGGGTACCGACAAGTCGTGCATCACTTCGCCCGTATCGCGTTTATAAGTTTGCAATAGCACAGGTTCAGTATGGGCGCCGCAACGGATCCCTGTCGGATCATTAAACAAGCGTTTAGTTCGATTGTGCACCATATCAACCTCAACTTTGCCTGTCAGTGCTTGGCTAAAGCGTTTATTATGGGTCGGAAAATAACCTTTCCTATCAACGGCTCCCGCATAAATAATTTCGCTGTGTTTTGCCAGAATGGGCTCTTGAATTGTTGGAAAATGCTGATCGGTATAACGATCGAAAGCCGTGCTGTATTTCTGCGGCTGAGTATTGGTAATAGGTTGGTATTTAGGATTAAACAAATCAGCCTCGCTAAAACTGCCACTGGCTAAACCTTGTGCTAACTTGTCACCGCACGCTTTAGCTGCAACATTCGCCAATTGCAGAACCTGCTGATCGAAGGTTTGTGTATCCCATTTAGACAGCGCTTTAAAAATACCCTCAGTGGTCAAGGATAAAGTAAAGGCCTGCTCGGATACGCTATGACTCTGTTTACCCGTCGAATTTAACGAGTCACGTATTTGAGTCACCGAGCGGCTAATGTCGTTAGTAGTGTTGTTATATTGTTTGAGTGAATCTTCCATATCACCTAAGGCATGGGCCGATTGGGTCACAGAAGCCGAAATCTCAGTGAAGTGCGCGTCTAACTCGCCCATAGCCGCGACCACATCGGCGGTTTGCGTTACGACCCTTTCCATCAGCCCAGAAGTTTTATCCGTTTCACTGCGGATTTCTAATAGCATTTTGCCAATATCTTGGGTTGCACCCGCGGTTTTACCCGCAAGGCTGCGTACTTCGTCTGCCACTACCGCAAAACCTCGACCCTGCTCTCCCGCACGAGCCGCTTCGATGGCCGCATTTAACGCCAACAGATTAGTTTGCTCGGCAACGGAGTTAATCACTTCGGTAATTTTTTGGATTTCTTCGGCTCTTGATTTAAGCGCCTGCACTTGCTCAGCGGCAGTATCAATATCCGTACTCAGTGAACGAATAGCCGCAACACCTTTCTGAGCTTGACTTCGTCCCTGCACGCTAACGCGCTCAGCCTCTTGAGCTTGGCCTAAAATATCGGCGGCATTATCACCAAGTTGGGCCGTAGTGTGGCTCAATTGCCCTGCAGCAACAGCAATGGCACTGGCATGCTCGCCATTTGATTCAATTGATTTATTCAATAAATCAATAAAATGCGACACCTCAGCCGAACCGATAGCAATTTTGCTGGTTTGCACACTAATGTCGTGGGCGGGAATGCTTTGCTCTTGTAATGCCTTAATGTTTGCCTCATCGGTGTCGAGCTTAGCCTTAGATGCGCGCAAACACACCCACACCACTAAGCCACAGGCAAGAACGCCCAAGATCAACGCCTGCACAATACTCGGAAGATGCAGTCCCTCAAGTAATAAACTCCCTAGAGTGACCAGTATGAAACTGATGAAAATTAAAATTTTGTGCTGTATTTCCATATACTTCCCGTAACTGCGCAAGGTAAAAATGAAAGGGAAATGCTAAGAGTCGAATCATTAGCCTTCGTTCAGTTGGTATCAATTACAGCGGCTATTGCTTACAACTGACGAGGGAGGGCTAACTATGATAGCGCTCAAGATTTATAGTTTTAGTCTATTTCTCTGAATAAGCTAGATAATTTATCTCGCTAAATAAACAAAGTAGAAGTTAGCTATCATCAACAGTCTCACGAGCGTATGGCATTAGACATTAGTATTAATCTATCGCGATATAGTCCTAGCCTATCTAAAAGCGGATCTTCCTTGATAAAACCAACTTTGCCCTGAAATGCGTGCCCCGTCGCCTTCTAGGTAATAAATCACATAGGGACGACTGCACTTATGCCAAGAAAACTGCTAATATCGGCGCAATTTTTTTGAGCTAACGAGATCAAGATGGGCAGAGCATATCAAAACAAGAAAGAATCCATGGCGAAAACAGCCGGTCAAAAAACCCGCATTTATTCACGCTACGGTAAAGAGATTTACGTTGTCGCTAAGCAAGGCGGCGTTGAGCCCGATGGAAACTTATCACTGCGTCGCTTAATTGAACGCGCTAAGAAAGACCAAGTGCCTGCGCATGTTATTGAACGCGCAATTGAAAAAGCCAAAGGCGGCGGTGGTGAAGATTACGATACCGCCCGTTACGAAGGTTTTGGTCCTGGCAACTGCATGGTCATTGTTGACTGCTTAACCGATAACGTAAAACGTACCTTCACCGAAGTGCGTCAAGCCTTCGTGAAAAACGATGCCAAACTCGGCGGCCCTGGTACAGTTGGCCACATGTTTGATCATCAAGCCGTGTTCGTGTTTGCGGGTGATGACGAAGATGCGATTTTAGAACTGCTGATGATGGCTGACGTTGATGTAAGCGATGTTGAGCTGGAAGATGGCTTAATCACAGTTTACGCGCCGCACACTGAGTACTTTAAAGTCAAAACAGCGCTGACCGAAGCGATGCCAGAGGTTAACTTTGAATTTGACAATATCACCTTCGTACCGCAGGACATGACTAAAGTTGAAGGTGAAGATGTCGTTATGTTTGAAAAGTTTATTGCCGCACTTGAAGATTGTGACGACGTACAAAACGTCTATCACAATGCGGAAATTGATGACTAAACGTTTCTTTCGCCTGAAACAAAAACGCAGCCAAGAGCTGCGTTTTTTATTTATAGATCAAAATATTAAGCTTCAATAAAGCAGCCATGAAACCCTAGTGGCAATACCCTGTTCATTTGAGCTGAAGCGATGGGGCCCGCACTGATATCACTGGCACGAAACAAAGACAAACCAGACTGTGCATTATGGTAATCGAGCCAAGTCATCAGTAAATAGGCTTCGTGCTGCTCAGTGGCGGGGATATAGAGCGGCTCTTCGGCAATTTTGCCTTTGCCAAGATAAAACGCGCTATAGCTCGCGTCGCCAAGTGTATCCGCACTGTGCTTGCTGCTGTCTTTTGCATTATGAATACAATACAGAGTGTTACTTAGCCCTGATTCAGAGTCAGATTCTGCTTCATATTTAAAGTTAGAGCTGGAGCCAGAGTTAACAGCTGAATCTGATCTTGCTCCAACGCCAAATAACGGAGCAAACGCCGAAGCCCCACCTGTTTTCTCTGCAAACGCTTTTTCACCGCTAGTTTGTTTCTTACTCATAATGTGCTGCGAAAACTGGGGGAACTCCATCATCACGCCGCTGCGCTTAATACGTGCAGAGAAAGACAAGGTCTCCGCAAACTGCGCTTTGCTAGCTGCTGTGAGTGGTACTGTGAGCGGTACTGTGATAGTCACTAACTCTGCATGGGGTGTCTTAGTTTTACGCTCCCCCGTCAGTAACCCCTTCATCCCTTGGGTTAAAATAGCTGAATTGGGATAGAGGCAAAGCTGCACAGAAAGTTCGTCATTCTTCTCAATGGCTTGACCAAAGTGAAACACAAATCCCGCAGGTAGCAGGTATAACTGGCGCACGCTAAAATCAGCTTTGTCGATGACTAGTAATTGCGATGGCAATTCGGGGCGCCATTTAAAGGCATCAACATAGGTTTCGCCCTCTTCATACACGCAGGATGAAATGTAAAACACCAGCTTATTCTCACTCTGCGCGAAGGCATGTAAGTAACTCGCCTGTGGCAATTCAATCACTTCCATTCTGGCTATGCTGTCATCGGGTGCCACTTGATACACAAGTAATTGCTTCTCACCACCGACATACCAGACGCCAAAATTCCATAGTCCACCTTGTCCATCATCGAGTGGATGGGCGGAAAAGGGTAAACCCTTAAACTTGTCGCCAAAGCTTTTAACACCAAGCGTGGTTAAGGTCTGAGCATCGAGTCGATAGGGTGACCCCGCCTCCCATAAAGCGAGCAACTCGCCGTGGCGCGGCAATAAACTGGTATTGGCCACATTCAAGTCATCGTTATTTCGAATAGGTAAAGCATTGGGGATCACTGTGCCTGCGGTCGTGTACTTAAACGCGCCAGCGGCCTCTTCGACTTTAAACTTCTTTGTTTGGATGAACTTGGCCTGATGCTGAATTTGCCCATTGCTCACACTAAACTGTTGCACCATGCCATCGCCATCGAACCAATGCTGATATGCCTTACCTGCCCGAGACATTTTCGCTGGCCCATTACGATATAGATTCCCACTCAACTGCGCTGGCCACTCACCCGAAACCTGCATAGTCAGTGGCTGATAGTCACCTTCAGCACCACTAAATCCAATAGCCCAAGGCTCACGTGCGACCGTTTGTGCGCTATCCAGCGCCAATAACTTATCCACTGAACTGGCCCAAACAGCGGTCGTCATTAGGACGGCTGAGCCTGCTAGAAATTGACGTCTATCCATGGTGCAGCCCCCTCTTAGCGAATGTGTATAGTGATTTGAGCATCGGCCTGCAAACTAAAGCTGGCGTCTTTAAAGCTCGCAGGTCCAAAACTGCCGGCGTTATTGCTAAAGCCATAGCCTTCACTCGGCACACCTAACATATTGGTATCTAAACTGTGATTGTTGTTTTCATCATGAAAGACCTTTACCGCGTATTGGCCATCGGCGAGATCGCTAAATACCAGCCTATGCTCTGTCTTAGTGACGGGTTTTATCATAGACGCGCTAGGATTATGGCCTGCAGCGTAATCCTCGGCATTGGCATAAAGCTCAACCATCAAGGCGCCGGTTTGTACTTGAATATTATCGATATCGACAGTCAAGGTATGTGCCTGGCTCTCAGCCGACATGCTTCCTGCCGACACACTTCCAGCCGACAAGAGCGAGCAAGCTAAGCCTGCGCCCCAAATCGCTGATAACGCCCTTTTCGTCTTATTAGCTTGGGAAAACTGTGTTTTTGTCATAGCCGAGTTCACGTGTTTCATGTCTTACTCCTGTTATTTGCGCTCATAAGTAACTGCGATGGAGTTAGCTTAAAAAATCACAGGACGAAAAACAGGTGCCAAAAGTCATGAAACAAAATGATAACAACATGACTTTTGGCATAGTGACATCTGGCGGTGATACCCTAGAATGGTCGGCAGAATTGGATTAAGGAATAGACATTCGTGCTAGAAAATCGATTAGCGAAAGAAGAAAACATGTTGATTGCCGCTGGAGTGCTCACTTGGGCATTAGTCGCTTGGGTTGGGATAAACCAAGCCGCATTACATACATGGCAAGGCATGCTCAATGTAACACTTTATGGGCTGTATTTAGTGCAATTTATACTGATAGCTACCGATAAAGTTGCGCATAATAATATTCAACTTCGCCGCATAACCACGCTAGTGATGCCGTTGACCGTGATGAGCTTAATGCTCACAGCAAACAACGCATTACTGCCTATCCTCTTCGTCATTTGGGCGTCACTGTTGCCTGAGTTTTTTAGTCGTCGCCAAGCCATTTCACAGCTAGTGTTGGTCAATGTTGTTTATTACCTACTGCAGCAATGGCAATTGCATGAACAAAGCAATGTGTTCAATATTTTGATTTATCTTGGTTTTCAATTCTTTGCCTACAGCAGTAGCCAAGCAAGGCTTTCTGAACGTAAATCACGTTTGATACAAGAACAGCTAAACCAACAACTTATTGCCACTCGCGCGCTGCTGAGCCAAGCCAGCGAACAGCAAGAAAGATTAAGGATATCACGCGATTTGCACGACATTCTCGGCCACCAACTCACAGCGCTTTCCCTGCAATTGGAAGTACTAAGCCATACAGCGCCCGAGGAGCTCAAACCTCAAGTTAACCAAAGTAAATCCTTAGCTAAAGAGCTACTTGAAAGTATTCGCGCCGTCGTCAGGGTGCAAAGAGTGCAAGTCGGATTGGATTTAGTCCCACCTTTAGAGGCACTGATGACCCGCTTACCCAACGTGACTCTTAACTGCAAAGGGATGAAGCCACTGCAATCAGCCGAACTGACTCAGGCACTACTGTTAGTGCTGCATGAAGGCATCAGCAACGCCGTTCGTCACGGCAAGGCGAATCAACTGCAATTGAGCATGCAAGACTCCCAAAGCGCGCTGGTATTGCAACTAAGCGACAACGGCATGGGGCTAACACGGGGAGCCGCGCGAAACGCATCAGCTAAAAGCGGCACAGGGCTAAACGGTACAGGACAGTTCGGCACTGGGCAGTTCGGTACTGGGCTCGGCGGCATGCAGGAAAGGCTACAACCCTTTAATGGCACCTTGGAGTTAAGGGCAAATGACTCGGCGTCCGGTTGCCAACTCACCCTCACACTCCCAGCACTCGCTTAACTTTTTATTAAAAAAATCTTTGGAATAGCTATGGATATGCAAAACAACATCATCAGTGTCGGTTTAGTGGAAGATCAGCAATTGGTTCGCCAAGGGATCGCTAGCCTGCTCGCTATTTCCGACAACATTCGCGTGTTATGGCAAGCCGAAGACGGTCAAGATGCACTCAAAAAGCTTGCCAGCAATCCCGTCGATGTGCTGCTCAGTGATATCCGTATGCCAAATCTTGATGGTATCGCCATGCTCAAACAGATACGGCAAAGTGCCAATCGCTTACCTGTCATCATGTTAACCACCTTCGACGACAGTGAGTTATTCCTCAATAGTTTACAGGCGGGAGCCAACGGCTTTTTGCTCAAGGACGTGTCACTCGACAAGTTACTGCACGCCATCGAAACCGTCGCCAAAGGCGGCTACTTGATAGAGCCTTCGGTACTCAAACAGATGAGTGAGCCTAAACCTACACCTAGCGTTGGGGTAACTAGAAATGAATTATTGTCGGAACGGGAGCGGGAAATTCTCAGTTTTATGGCGGGCGGCTTCTCCAACAAGGAAATCGCCAATGCGGTATTTTTAGCCGAGGGCACAGTGAAGAATCATGTCTCTAACATACTCACTAAACTCGATTGCCGAGACCGTACCCAAGCTGTGCTCAAGGGATTACAACTGGCATTGATTTAACCCATTAGCATTAAACCAAACCCGATTGCCAACAAAAAGGACCATTTAAGGCCCTTTTTGTGCTCATCTAAAGCGATGAGTTATGGCTAAAACCTAACGAAGATCCATCTCTTGGATAATTTCATGGGCAATAGCTGGCGTTGTACAGCTCGGGGTTTCATGCAAATCCGCTTTTAGCTGACCTTTACGGTGCTTAAGTGCTGCATCTAATTTTTTCGATGCGGCTTTGATTGCTGGGTACATAACCTCATCGGTACCTGAAGCAGAAATACGGCTTCCTTCATAATTCGTACGAAGCTCAACCTGATACTCGCCATGCTCTTTCGCAATAATAATGTCCAGTGCGATCAGAGAGGGGAAATGGGTGGCGATTTTTGCAAATTTTTCGTTAACATCTTCTCTAATAGAATCAGTAACATCGACGTGGTGACCAGAAATATTTATTTTCATAGGTTGTCCCTTTTAGTGTCATTACTTTTATTTTTGCTTCACTAATAGAGCTTGGGGCATGCAGGATAAAACACAAGGGTTATTGGCAAATATTTCGGTCAACTCAGGTATTAGCATCTCCTAAATGTGACCTCCATCAAGAAGTCAAAAATAAAACAGCGAGAAAAACATGATTAAGTGATTGATTTATAAACAGGCATTAATAATAAATCAATCACAAAATGCAATACGACATAAGGTAAATACGCTTAATATTTACGTTGCACACTCTGCTGCCAAAACTGTTGGGACAAATGATGCGTCTTGGTCGATAAACGCGACACTTGATCACCCCGCGCTGCCGCATCGAGCGTCTGCTCTAAACTCTGCTGAGCCAAGTCGCTGATCACATGGATGGCTCGGCTAATTTCTGCGGCCACCGAAGTCTGCTGCGTCATCGCCGCCGCATTATCATCACTCAAAGAATTAATTCGCGAAATAGATGAAAGCAACTCGCCAAAAGCCACACTCGCATCTTGCGCTAAGCTTACCGAACGTTTTACCTGTTCCTGCCCCGCCATCATGGTCGAGGTCGCCCTTTGAGTGCTTTCCCTAAAACGGCTAACAATTAACTCAATTTGCGAGGTGGATTGGCTAGTACGACTCGATAACTGCCTGACCTCATCGGCCACCACGGCAAAACCACGACCACTCTCCCCTGCCCGTGCCGCTTCAATTGCCGCATTTAAGGCTAATAAGTTAGTTTGGTCGGCAATGGCACGTATGACTTCGAGCACTTGGTGAATCGCACTGCTATCTTGTTCAATAGCTTGTACAACATCGGAAAAGTGGCTCACTTGTACACTTAACTGATGTATCGCATCAATAACCGTTTCTAAACGAGAATGCCCGCGTTGAGCCGCCTCATGGCTCGACACCATTTCCGAGGCAGTGCGATGAATGTTTCCCGTTACTTCAGCAAAACTGGCACTCATCTGCTCCATCGCAGTCGCAGCTTGCGTGGTTTGTTCACTCTGACTATCGGCATGCTCCCAAGTGTTTGTAATGGTTTGTTTAAGGCTGACACTTTGTGCTTGGATCTCACTGGCAGAATCAGCCATACGGCCAACAACGCCACCAATTTCAGTGATCAAAAAACGTAGGGCGAGGTCTAATTTACCGATCTCATCTTGGCGGCCGGTGTACACGCCCGTAGCGACGGGATCGTCAATAATGTTAGTTGCCATAGACACAAGCTTTTGCAGCGGCTGCATCAGGTAATACCATGCTAGGCACGCGAGACTCATTCCCACCATCGCGGCAACTATGGGGGAATAACTGGCAATTATCGCCGTAGCCGTAATCGAAACCAACATGGCCAGCAGTATTTTGCCACTGAAACCTAACCTATCTTTACGCAACACTTTAGGTTGCTTGCCCTGATTAATATCACTGTAAATACTCTCAGCGGCTTTAATCTGCTCAGGGGTAGCTTGGCGACGAACAGATTGATACTCATGAACTTTACCATCTTCATACACAGGCGCGACGTAGGCATTCACCCAATAATAGCCGCCCGTTTTGGTGCGATTTTTAACTATCCCCATCCAAGGCTTGCCCTGCTTAATTCGCTCCCAGAGGATCTTAAATGCAGCCGCAGGCATATCTTGATGGCGCACTATATTATGTGGATTCCCTTGCAACTCAGCAACACTAAACCCACTGATCTGCGAAAAGGTCTGATTCACATATTTAATGTTTCCCTTCAGATCCGTCGTTGATAGTAAAATCGCATTATCTGACAGGTGTGTTTCACCATTTGTAGAATTTTTATGCATAGGGTTATCAGGCTAGGTCTCGGTAAAAAAGATAACGCATTCTGCCAAAACCGTCGCCTATCAAAATTGATAAAGCTCACATTGGCAGCATAAAAATTAACCTAATGCTAAACAAGCAGTAACCACTAAACACATATCAACAAATAAAAACAAACAATTGTGACAGGGCGCTCGTTACGCTACATACGTTAAACTCGTCACCCTACACTCGCTAAAGCAGATCAGCTTAAGATCACAAATTCACATTCGAATCTAAATGATATCGTTTATCATTTGGATTAACTAAGTTATACTTCTCGCGGTTAGCTATCTACTGCTATAGAAATGCATTCGTCGTTAAGCCAAAAAGCTCAAGCACACTTTGCAGAATCAACAGTAGCGGATAGCCATAACAGACCCATATTGGCTCGAAATGAGAAGTGGCACTTATGTCTAATACACCCGCGTTTGAAACCTCAACGCAATCTTCTACAACCCAAATGCGCTCGTTCTCGCTGATTTCGCGGGGAATTGTGCAATGGTTTAAGCAAGAGCAATCGCAGTTTGCCTTCAAAGTCTTTGCCCGTGCGAGTGCCGCTCTACTGGCGGGTTATGTTGCTGCTGCAACCTTAGCTTGCCTGCTGACATTAGTACTACCTATGCCGCGCTTTGAAAGCACGATAACGGCCAATATGTTAGCTTTCCTGTTTTATGCCATCGCTATTATTTATGCCTTTTGTGTGCGTAAAACTTGGCATGCGTGGCGAGATTTAGGCTTAGTGAGTTTGTTATGTTTTGGATTGATCAAGGTATGTGGGCAATAAGATGAAAGAAACATTTTTTAGAACTTTATCTTGGCTACATACCTGGGCAGGCTTGCTGGTATGTTGGGTATTATTGTTGATCTTTTTTGCGGGTAGCTTGAGCTATTTTCGCCATGAGATCAGCCTTTGGAATGAACCCGAATTACACAAAGGGGTTTATCAAGACTACCGAGCCGATACCCTCGAAAACCAATTAGATAAAGGTCAAAGTTACATAGAAGCGCATTCGCCGGCAACAGCGCAGCGCTGGATGATAGGTTTTCCAACTGAACGAACCCCCTTTCAAAGCGTTAGCTGGCAACTGCCACCAGAAAAAGGTCAGCGTCGTGGCAAGACTGAAGAACATGTAGCCTTAGCAGATGGCAGCGGCATGATCTCTGAAGTGCGTGAGAGTCGCGGCGGTGATTTCTTCTATCGTCTGCACTTTGACTTGCACTATATGTCCGCTATTACAGCCCGCTATATCGTCGGCGTTTGCACTATGTTTATGCTGATCGCCCTTATCAGTGGCATAGTGATCCACAAACGGATCTTCAAAGATTTGTTCAGTTTTAGACGGGATAAAGGCGCTCGCTCTTGGCTAGACGCGCACAATGTGAGCTCTGTCATCGCCCTACCCTACCATTTGATGATCACTTATACAGGGCTTATTACCCTAATGCTTATCTATATCCCATGGACGGTTAATACCGCCTATTCGGGTGATAACCAAACTTTTTTAAAAGAACTTAATCCCGCCAGACAAACCGAGAAAGCCGCGGGGATTAGTGCGCCACAGGTGCAACTGAGCCAATTACTACCTCAAGTGAAAGCCGCATGGGGCGATGCGCCAATTAAGCAAGTGATAGTGTCATACCCTAAAGATCAAAATAGCCAAGTGACCTTTTACCAAAACACAGGTAAAGATGTGACCGATGAAGCCAATATTTTGATATTCAACGGGGTAAATGGTGAGCTTAAATATGCCAGCCCGCACGAAGCCTCTGGAGCATCCGCGACTTACGATACTATGATGTCGCTGCACACGGCACGTTTTGCCGCACCGCTGCTAAGATTTTTATTCTTTTTCTGCGGTTTATTAGGCTGCGCTATGATCGCGACAGGCACTTTGATGTGGGCCATTCGTCTACGTCAAAAACAGCAAAAATTGATCGATAAGGGCGAGAAACCAAGCTTTGGATTACGTTTAGTTGAAGGGTTAAACTTCATGTTTATCTTAGGATTACCCTTAGGCACTGTAGCCTTCTTTTACGCCAATCGTCTCTTATCGACAAGTTTTGCAAGCCGCTCTGAATGGGAAGTTCACAGTTTCTTTATCGCGTTAGCGGCAATGGGAGTTTGGGCTTTCTTGGGTCGTTCACGTCGCCAGTGGCAAACCGCATTACGACTCACAGGGATTTTGTGCTGTGCGCTGCCCGTGCTCAATGCCTTCACATCACCAAGCAATATCATCGACAATATCCAATCCCATCAATGGGCTTTAGTCGGATTTGACGTGCTCGCAGTGCTACTTGGTGGCGCTATGCTATTTGCCAGTAAAAGAGTGACTTTGATTGCTAAGGCCTCCACTAAACGCCCAGAAAAAGCAAAAAATGCACGTAGAAGCGAATCCCAAACATCCCTTGCCAACGACCTTAGCTCGTCATCTTCATTGGAGGAAGCCAAATCATGATGCCAGAATTTATTCCCCTACTTGGGATCTTAGGTTTGAGTTATCTTTCCCTCGCCCTGTTTGCCTTAGCTAAATTTGGTCACTTCAAGGATGTGTTCAATCGTCCACCAGCACAATGGCAAAGTCGTTTGCTAACCTTGTTTGCTTGGTTACTACTAGCATTTAGCTTAAGTGCCTGCGCGAGCGATCAGGGCTGGGCCTACGGGAGCATTTTGTTTATGGGAATAATTTCCCTCGCGGCAATGCTGGTCATCCTAACGTTAAGCTACAGCCCGCGCCATTTACCGATAGGAATCGTCACTGGCAGCGTGCTCACTGGCACTCTATTACTGAGTGCTGGGATCTAATGTCCAGCTAACACTGGCATGGCGATCATGGCTAAGTGAGCACCGCTAGGCTATAGTGCCCTGATGTCCTTCAGATAGGAGAAAATAATGGGCTTTAACTTAACGGTTAACTGGCAAACCTCGCCCGCCGAAGAAGGCGAATTTTGTCGAGACCACAGTATTACCTTTGGCAGCGGCCAGACGATTCAAGCCTCGTCGGCACCGGAATACAAAGGCAATGGGCAAAATGTCAATCCAGAGGAAAGCCTGTTGGCTGCATTATCCTCATGCCATATGTTGACCTTTCTAGCGATTGCGCATCTTAAGCGCTTACCTGTAACCTCTTATGTGGATAATGCCACTGCAGAGCTGGGTAAAAACGAGGCGGGCAAGTTGGCCGTGACAAAGATGGTGCTCAATCCTAAGGTCATTTTCGCTGAAGGGGTCGAAGTCAGCCAAGAAACCCTTGAGAAAATTCACGAGAAAGCACATGCAAATTGCTTTATCGCTAATAGTTTAGCAACAGATATTCAAATCAAGTTTTAGGATTTGAGCAGATCTTTATGGCCCGCTGATGGTTTTCTTAAGCGGGCTTTTTTATTGCCGCACCGTAAATTAATAGCTGTCTGAATCATTGCTATCATCGAATTATCCGCGCCACCTAACCATCCACAGAGTCTAACTTTTCACCATTATTCAGCTCAGGTCCAGCTTTTAAACAGTACGATAGAAGCCAATCTTAGCTTGGTATCATCTGTTGGAATTAAAAGATGCACATTCAACCACTGCGAAATTCCCTGTCTGTAAGCCCACAAAAAAATGTCTCCACTGCTGAATTTGCACAAGTTAACAATGCCGTTCAAACCAGCGCACCAGCGTCAACTGATACAGTAACGCTTTCTAGCGATGCAAAACAATTGGCGGCGAATACGCAAAAACCAGCAGAAATGCCAGCACTGAGGGATAACATAGAAACCTTAGTCGAATTGAAACACGCGAAGATGAAGTATCAAGTGATCGCCGACATGACCAATTTAGCGACAGGAACGAGCCAAGGGATTTCAGCACCAACGGCCTATTATCTAAGCCATAACGAAGACGCGAGAGCAATGACAGTGAATCACCTTGCCCAACAACAGCAAGTGAACACTATGCAAACCTATGCGGAAACAAGTAAAAATGGGAATAGAAGTATTAATGAATGGGCATAAAAATGGGTGTTGTCTCGGGAACCAAGAGACAACACCCTAACTTTGTACGCGGACATGCTAGCCGAGATACCTTAAATTTCGGTTAAATACTGAATTTAAATATCAATTACTTAGCTTTAATATCCTGTGCCATACCTTTTACAGGCAAAGGTTGCACTTTTAAGGCTGGGATTGGCTGTTTAACCAACTCATCCTTCAAATAACTTATTGCAGTTTCAAGCTGCGCATCTTTGCCATTAAAGGTAGCGAAAGGTAAGTTATCAACTTCAATATCCGGCGTTACGCCATGGCCTTCAAGCACCCAGCGGCCATCCATTGCATACTGTGGATACTCGGCCACCCGCGCCATCCCTTTATCGGTCAACGCATTTCGCCCAGATAACCACACACCCGCACCTGCCGTTTGCTTACCAATTAAGGGCGCAATACCGAGTGCTTTAATCCCTGCGGAGAAGGTTTCGCCGTCGGAATAGGTCAGTTCATCGGTTAACACCACTAAATGACCGCGGAAGGTTTGTTGCATATTGGTGTTTGGCGTGCCGTGGGTCGGTTGCCAAAACGCCCAAGCGCGGCGTAGTAACTTCTCGATAATCCAACTGTCAATATTGCCACCGCGGTTACGGCGAACATCGATAATCAAACCCTCTTTATCGTAGTTGGCATAAAACTCACGGGCGAAACTTTCAATATCACCACCGCCCATGGCATATAAGTGCAAATAACCCATCTTGCCCTGACTTACATCCTCGACCACAGCCGCATTATGGCTCACCCAATCTAAGTAACGTAATTGACTGTCCACCACAGCACTAACGGGCATGACGATGGTTTTATGGGTTTGGCTACCACGCTTAAGCTGTAGTAATACTTGCTTATCCTGTTGATTGCGCAGAAGACGCGTGACGTCGGCCACATTCACTACTGGCGTGCCATTAATAGCCAACAGCATATCGCCTTCTTTAGCATCGACTTCGATACGATTTAACGGTGATGCATTAGCAGGTAACTCAGGATCGTTACTGTAAATGTGCGCAATTTTAACGCCATCTGCAGTTTGTTGTAGGCGCGCGCCAAGGCTTGCCGCTTTAGCCGCATCGGGATCTTGAGGTATGTCACCACCGCGCACCTGTGAGTGCAAAGAATCTAACTCGCCCATCATTTGCATGAAGATGTCATTCAGTTCGTTACGATCGGTCAGGCGATCGAGCAAAGGCTGATACTTAGCCTTAGTGGCTTGCCAATCGAGGCCGCGCATCTTCTTGTCGAAGAAAGATTCTCGGTGCATCAACCACGCATCTTCAAACATTTGCTGCCATTCAAGCTGCGGAGAAATCGCTAGCTGCCATTGTTCCGTTTGCACTTTGGCATTATCCGTATCGCCTAATTTATCACCGCCGTCAACAATCAGGAGTGATTTTTCATCACTGTGCTTACGTAGCATCAGCTTTTTACCATCGGCAGAAACCTCATATTGGCCAATGTCCTCGGCAAAAACCTCGGCTTTGGGGCTTAATCGGTCAAATTTGATGGTCATTAAATTAGGTGCGACATCGTCGCCAATAGCTTGATCTAACAAATAAAGTCTATCATCGACGACGCGCAGCTTACTGTAATTTCCTGAATCGACAGACACTTGCCATAAACGCTGGGAGATCCCTGCCCACTCGATTTTCACTGGACTCGGTTTATCCTTAGCATCGGTTTTTTCAACTTGATTCGATTCGAGTTCATTGGGTTTACTAAAGGGGAATTTGGCATTTTTGACCAGTGCGATGGCAAAAATTTGGCTGCGTTTATCAAACACAGGGCCCATGTTTCTATCGCCCCAAGGTGAACTTGGTGTTGCGCTGAATTGGCGGTTTGACAGGAAATATAGCCACTGGCCGTCACTGCTAAAGGTTGGCGAATAGGACTCGTATTTGTCGCTGGTGAGCGTCTCGACCTTATTTTCATCCACAGAATACAGGACGATTTGCGGACGTTGTTTACCGATTTCCGACTTAGTTAATGCAATAAAACGGCTGTCACCGGACCAGCGGATATCGGCGTAAGGCCCAAGTCCCTCGCCGTTAGTGATTATTTTTTGATTGGTATTTTTCTTTAAGTCGAGCAGCCAAACGTTACCATCGTTATCGTCATGGGCGATAAATCGACCGTCACTGGACAAATTAAGACTCATTCTTAAAGTATGACTGTCTTTGGTTAACTGTTTAGCGCCACTGCTGCCATCAGCAGGGAATTGCCAAATTTCCTGCTGACCTGTCATGTCGCTAATCGCATAAACCGACTTGCCATCTTGGCTCAACACCGCTTCCCTAACGCGATAAGTCCCCGGCAGTGCAACTTGAACTAAACGCGATCCATCAATACCCGCGATTGCCACGTGGCTGCGGGCGGTAATCACCACTTTATCGCCAGCGGGGGCAAAATTAGTCGAAGAAGCGTAATCCATAGGATCTTTTACCCAATGCTCACGGCGCTCGGCAAAATCAGAAGTGAGTTCAATATTGAGTAACGAGTCTTTAGCGGCCGCAATATCAAACACATGGATATCCGCACCTAACTGGAATACCACTTTGCCTTGGTCCATCCGCGCACCGCGGACTTGCCAATCTTTAAATTGAGTCAACTGTTTTGCATCTGAACCATCGAGCGCCATCGACCAGAGGTTGTCGTTGCCATCGCTGTCGCTGATAAAATAGAGTCTGTCCTGCCATAGCATAGGTTGGCGCACTGAGCCGTCGTGTTGGCCGCTAAGCAACTGTGCTTCGGTTTTGCTGCCAAGTTTAAAGCGCCATAATTCACCTTTTGCGCCGCCACGGTACACTTTGGCATTATCGCCAGTCACTTGCAGACCAAAGCGGGTGAAGTACACGTATTCGTTGCGATCATGAATCACACCTTCAACTGCATCGGCTAAGGGTAAATCTGTGGTGGTGAGGGTTTGAGGATCGACGCTGCGCAGTATCCAATTATTAGCAGGACCAAAACCAGTGTCGGTGGAATATAAAATCTCGCCTTTGGCAGTCCAGCCCTGAACTCGTACACGGCTATTCTCAAAACTCACCCGTTTAGCCACACCGCCCGTAATGGGGATCACATACACTTCGCTCGCGCCTTCATAGTTGGCAACATAAGCAACCCACTTACCGTCGGCCGAAATAGTCGCCCCTAGCTCTTCCGCAGGTAAACTCGTTAAGCGAGTCGCCGCTTTTTGACCTAAGGTCTGAGTCCATAAATCCCCTTCTGCAGTAAAGACTAAGGTTTGATCGTGCAACGCTGGCGCACGGTAATACCCTTGATTGCTCACCGCATCGGCAGCGATGGTTTGGAACGCTGTTAATGTGCCTAGGGCAAGCATACAGCAGGCGACAGAATGGCGAAGTTTCATGTATGACCTCTATCCTATTGTTATTTTTTAGCAATAGACTCTTTACTACGAGATTTTGCTAGCAGATTTAGCGAAGAAATTCTTGCCATGGGCTTTTATAAAAAACCACAATCAAGTCCAAAGCATGACAATTGAGCCCAACAAGCTAGCAGAATTTGATAGAGAGTTCAGTAACTTCAAGTCAGAGAAGTTTTAGCAAATGTGTCACATCTTAAATCGCGGAGGAACAACTGAATAAAAGACAAGATTCTTTAGAGGAAAACATCAAAGATCATAGCGTTACCATATTGCACTAGGATAAAAATATACCAGAGTCGGACATGAGTGGCTAACGTGAAGGGCTAATGTTAAGGGCTGACATACAGCGTCTTTAGCGGACTGTTTAGGCGGCTCATATTAGACTGTTTCGCCAGTGTCATTTGTTGCCATTTATTGATCACTCGTGCAATTTCACCGTTATCCATCAATGCCTTAATCGCATGATTAAACTGCTCTAACTGGCTTGTCTTGATACTCGCTTTACTGAACATTAAATGAATATGGTTTTGATCTAACACTAACTTAAGTGGCACTAGCTTGATGCGTTGATGCTGGCTGGCGATATAGGGCATGGCTAAGGTATCTCCGACGATCATATCTCCCCTACCGTAGATAAGCATTTGCACAGACTTATCTGAGTCGGGACTTAATACTAACAAGTGCTCCTGCTCTAATCGATATTGAGATTCTTGATAATCTGCACCATACCAACCGCTAGAAGGGACAAGTAGACGCAATTTTTGGGTAAAAATGTCCTCCCATTTATCGATATTAATCTGATCTTTTTGCTCATCGAGTACAAATAAGCGTAGCTCTTCATCCCGGTAATAGGTTGAAAAAAGAGCATAGTTTTGACGTTCATCCGTCATAGTCGCTCCCATCAACACATCTAACTGTCCTGCTCGCAACATCTGATGCGAGCGCTTAGCGGGCACATTAATAAAATGAACTTCACAACCAAGATACACTGCAAATGCCCGCATCAGATCCACATCTAAGCCTTGGGCTTCTCCGTGAGGATCTTGCCAAGCATAGGGAGGCCAATCGTTGTAACCGACTTTAATCATGTTCTTACAAGGTAAAGGACTATTGACCTGCGACGCACTTACAGCGGGCAAGACTAAAAAAAGCAAAAATAAGACAGGAACGTATTTAAACCATGGCATAGGCTAAGTTATTTGCCTCTTAAGTTGACGATCCTCTCTTGATTAAGATGAAGTATAACGATTCAGCGTCAGACTTCCGCGAGGGGGTTCTACCTCAGTAAGCGTAGTTGTCACTTAGATAGCGCGCCATAAACACCGGCGAGATCACAGTAATTAGCCTAAAAAAGGGCGAGGAATAATAACAAAAAAGCACAACAGCCAAGAGTGAGATCTAAACGACTCACTATGCTGCGATAAAGGCTAAGCCTGAACGCAGGAAATAAAATAAAGTTTTATAAATTTAAATCAGACACTTATAAATAATAGCAACAACTTTAGTGGGATCCCCCATATCGACTTGTAACCAAACTATGTGTGTTCCCCCCAATTCCTCACCCTGAGCCGTGGCGGACTCTTTAGCTTCATCAAGCCGGTTTTCATGGCGGCTCACCCCAGTGACTAAAGCAAAACTATCGCAGTGGGTGACTTCAAAATCGTAGGCCACGTTAATGCGACGATATAGTTCATGCTGCTTGGTCGCACATCCAGATATTAAAACGCAAAAACATGTACTTAACAGAAAAAATTTAGACAAATCAATTAACCCACAGATTAAACACGCGGGTGAACATAACTAATTGCAATAGATAAATTGTGAACAATGTCACATATAAGAAACCAAGGATAATACAGAAAGTTACAAATATTAATTAAATATCATGTAGTTAACTAATGGTTGTTTTATGTTCACTGGTAACACAAGCTCATCAATTCCTCACCATAAAACTCACACTTGTAAAAAAAGGGAGCCAAGCTCCCTTCCTGCTTTTACGCCATGTTATTCCACTGCTAGGCAGACATCAGTAGGGCTAAAGCCCTTAAGCTAATATTTTGAATAAATGCACTTTTAATGCAGCAAAATCTGCCGCTAATTCCGCGGATAAGATGGGCTTACTCGCAACAGCTTCAAGCTCAGGCGGCAAGGGTAAGTTAAGCGTTAATTCTCTATCCACAACATCCTTAAATTTAGCGGGATGCGCCGTCCCCAAGAATATGCCCACTTCATCGGGCACTAAGGTTAAAGATAAGGCCTTAGCTGCAATCGCCGCGTGGGGCTCAGACACATAACCCTGTGCATGCAACTCAGCTAATGCCTGTGACGTTTGTTCCTCCGATAAGCGAATACCCACTAAGCTACTCAGTGGCCAGCCTAATTTCTCACAAATGGCTTCCACTCGCGGCCAGTTACTTGGCTCACTCACATCCATCGCATTAGACATGGTCGCTTGGGTTTGATTGGGCTGCCATTGGCCGTTTTCTAAATAGCGCGGCACAGTATCATTCGCATTGGTTGCGGCGATAAAGCGTTTAACCGGTAACCCCATGGCTTTGGCGAATAAACCTGCGGTGAGGTTGCCAAAGTTACCACTTGGCACTGAAATCACAGGATCGGCTTCATGCCGTTGTTTAGACTGGGCAACCGCTTCAAAGTAATAGCAAATTTGCGCGAGTAAGCGGCTGATGTTGATAGAGTTCGCCGAGTTTAAGCTCAACCCATCGCGGACTTCGGGATCATCAAAGGCGCGCTTAACGAGATCTTGGCAGGCATCGAAATCGGAAGAGACGGCAACTGTATGGATATTTTTGCCCAACGTCGTGAACATCTTTTCCTGTAGCTCACTGATCTTCCCCTTAGGATAGAGCACCACGACATTGACTTTCTCTAGTCCATAGAAGGCATCGGCAACCGCAGCGCCAGTGTCGCCCGAGGTCGCAGTCAAAATGGTTAAGCGCGTGTCACCCACAAAGGCATTGACGCATTGCGCCATAAAACGTGCACCGAAATCTTTAAATGCCAGTGTTGGACCGTGGAATAATTCGAGGCAGGCACGCTGCTCATCGACGGCAACCAAAGGTAAATCAAAGTTAAAGGCACGCTCAACTAATTCATCGACCGCATCTTGGCCTAACTCAGAGGCAAGCCATGCGCCGAGTACTTTTTTACTGCGCTCAACGAATGGCAACGCCAGCAGCCCTTCAATATCGTCTAATACGGGTATTTGACTAGGAAAGAACAAACCTCTGTCTTTACCTAACCCCAGCTGTACCGCCTCTTTAAAGCTCACTTTCTGCGAAGGGTGTTTTAAATTATATAGTTCCATGCTCACTCAACCTTTTGATGCTAAACCTTAAATGCTAATTTGGGGTACTTAGTCTTAGCTAAATTAACTATTAATCAACTCTACGCGTGCCTTGCTCATCGAGGCGACACACGTGGGCAAAGCCCCCAACCTCGGTTAAATAATGCTGTTCTAACCAGGCTTTAGCCGCATTTGCCGTGGCTAAATCATCGGTAATCGAAAACAGCGTTGGGCCACTGCCGGAAATCCCCGTAGTCAACATGCCTAAAGCGGCTAAAGCGGCTCTGGCCTTGTCGTAACCCGGGATCGCGGCGGCGCGATAGGGCTCGGCTAACACATCTTTTAATACGCTGATCGCAAGCTTGGCATTCTGCTGGTAAGACGCATGCACAAAGGCGCTTAAATAACGGCCAAAATCGATAGTGACACTTTTATCATATTGATCTGGCATGAGTTTGCGCATCATTGCCGTTGAGAGTGAAATCCCTGGATAGGCCACAACCCAATACCATTCTTTAAAGCTGGGTATCGCTTCACAGACATTGCCCGGCACATTGAGCATCAATTGCATGCCGCCCAAATAACAGGGGGCAACGTTGTCATAGTGCACACTACCGCTGATCTTCCCTTCAAACTCGCCCATCAGTTCCAGCAGTGCTTGCTCGTTATAGGGTCTATCAAAATGTTCATTCAGGGCATATAACGCCGCCACGACTGAGCTTGCACTCGACCCTAAACCACTGCCGACGGGCAGGTTCTTTTCCAGTGTCAGCGCTACGCCTCCATCTGCTTTACCCAGCGCAGTTAAAAACTCCTTACTCATGGCTGTTAAGAAGAATTCGGCACATTGGTACACAATATTGTCTTTCGGATTTTCAGGCAGTTTATGGGCCCAAACGCCGGTCTGTATCAGACTCACACCCGACGCTGCCGCGGCGATAGTCACTCTATCGCCCAGTAAACTGCCATCAATCGGCGCTAATGCAGCGCCTAATAAATCAAATCCGACGCCCACGTTACCCATAGAGGCTGGAGCGTAAACGGTCAAACTCATACACTCACCTCACGAGTCCAATTCAAGGTTCTTAATACATCGGCAAAGGCACCAGCAGCGGTCACTTCAGTCCCCGCGCCATAGCCGCGTAGCACAAAGGGAATGGGCTGATAATAGCGGCTATAGAACGCTAAGGCATTTTCACCGCCTTTAACGCTATAAAGCGGACCCTGTGCATCCACTTCGGCGATACGCACACGGCACACACCATCCTCAATTTGCCCAACATAACGCAGCACTTTACCTTGGGCTTTGGCCTGCGCCACTTTTGCGGCAATTGCGGCATCAACTTGCGGTAATCGTGCCATAAAGCTTTCAACATCACCTGAATCATCAAACTCGGCTGGCAATACAGATTCAACCTGCACATCACTGAGCTCTAACTTTAGTCCCACTTCACGGGCAAGAATGAGCACTTTACGCGCCACATCCATACCACTCAAATCATCACGGGGATCGGGCTCAGTAAAACATTTTTCCCGCGCAAGACCTGTCGCTTCAGAAAGTGTCATGCCTTCATCGAGCATGCCGAAGATAAAGGATAAAGAGCCCGATAAAATACCGTTAAACTTATGCAGTTTGTCACCCGCAAATAACAGTTTTTTCAGGTTATCGATCACAGGCAAACCCGCACCGACTGTAGTTTCATATAAGAATTGGCGACGCTGTTTTAATGCCGTTTGGCGCAGTGCTTGATAATAAGCATAATCGCGAGTGTTCGACTTTTTGTTCGGCGTGACAACATGCAAACCTGAGTTCATCACATCCAAATACAGATCCGATACTTGCTCGCTCGAGGTGCAATCCACCAGCACAGGGTTTAGTAATTGTTGCTCTTTCGCCCATGCAAGTAACGCTGGGATATCGCAGGCTTGCTGGCTATCGGCAAGCAAGCTAGACCAATTGCTTAAGTCGATACCCGCACTGTCGAGTAGCATCTTGTTCGAATTCACTATGCCGCAAACACGGATACTGATGTGCTGCTCTTTGAGCATGGCAGACTGTTGTTTTATCTGCTCGAGCAGGCCTGCCCCTACATTGCCGCAACCCACTAAAAACACATCTAAATACTGCTGCACATCGAAAAAGCCTTGATGACAAGCCGCCACCGCATGCTTAGTCTTACGCTGCTCGATCACAGTCGAAATCGACCGCTCGGACGATCCTTGAGCGATAGCGATAATATTCACGCTTGCCTGCGCTAACGCTTGGAAGAAACGCGCTGCCACGCCTTTGTGGGTGCGCATGCCATCACCAATCAAAGAAACGATAGCGAGCTCATGACGCATAGCAATAGGTTCAAGCAAGTCACTTTTTATTTCTAATTCAAACTCTTGCTCTAAGGCCCATTTCACTTTGGCCGAGTCAGACGTCGCCACACAGAAGCTAATACTGTATTCAGAGGAGCTTTGGGTGATTAAAGACACAGACACGCCGCTGCGAGAAATCGCCGCGAGAGTACGGCTCGCCATGCCAACCATGCCTTTCATGCCTGGGCCTGATATATCAAACATGGTCTGGTTATCTAAATTGGAGATAGCTTTAACCTGTAAGCCCGTTTCATCGGCTTGGTTTGATACCAGAGTGCCGGGCGCATCGGGGTTAAAACTGTTTTTGATATAACAGGGAATATGGAACTGGGCGATAGGCGCAATCGTCTTAGGATGCAGCACCTTAGCGCCAAAATAGGAGAGTTCCATCGCCTCTTGATAGCTGAGTTGTGATAACAGCTTAGCATCGGCAACCACACGGGGATCGGTATTATAAACACCGTCAACATCGGTCCAGATTTCACAACTTGACGCATCTAAACAGGCAGCGAGCACAGCAGCAGAATAGTCAGAACCATTACGGCCTAACGTCACCACTTTGCCCTGTTCATCGGCGGCGGTGAATCCCGGCATTACCCATACGCGCTTTTCACCTAATGCCAACGCACGAAACCTTGGCTTACTCACAGCGATATCGACCACGGATTCTAACGGCCGACCACGACCCAGAAACAAGGCGCGCGGATCGAGTTGAGCAGATGTGATCCCCTTAGATAGCATCACTTGTTCCATCAAGGCTGCAGATAAACGCTCACCTGCCACCACGATTTCAGCACGTATGCCATCAGGACACTCTTGCAGTAAGCTAATGCCACGTAATCTATCCTGCCAAATCACCAGCTGTGCATTAAGTCCAGAAAAGAGCTGTTCACTCTGCTCACTCGACAACATTGAAGTAACAGCATCTTGGTATAGCGAGGTAAATACCCGCTCAACATGCTGCAGCACAGACGAATAATCTTCACCTTTAACGGCTACATCAACCATTTCTAGTAACGCATTTGTCACAGTCGCCGGGGCCGATAGCACAGTGGCTATGGGTTCAAGCTTAGATGACTTAGCAACGATATCCGCCGCCATCGAGAATCGCTGCCAATTTGCAAGCGAGGTACCACCAAATTTCATTACTTTCATCTTGTTCTCCTGTACCGCGCCCGACTTAGAAATAAGAGCTAGAAACAAAAAAGCCCGCTTCTTTGCGGGAAGCGGGCTCATCGTTAAAATTTTTTAGGGTGTATCAGCCCGCCCCCACTGTTGTTGTAGTGGTGGTTGTAATAATGGTAGTTACTACGAAACCTAGGCTATGCATGTGTTTGGGCTAATCCATGTTAATTTCTTGATAAACAGAATTGCTTTTTTTACCCGCGCTTGTCAACCCCTAAAATGGATTATTTATAGGCAAATATTAACGCTCGATAAAATACTGCATCAAGATTCGTTAATATGAAGTTTTCTAGGGGTAAAAATGCGATTTACGCAATAGATAACTGTTGACGTCAACGTAATATGGTACGAATACAATTATATAATTACTTGTTTTACATATAATTATTTATAGTGCACTTTAAAATAATGCGTTATTTGTTCTACCTCATCACTCAGGCTAAATTGACAGGCTAACGAGCAAAAATCACATTACTCATCCTTTCTACCGTAAAGCACCGACAAATTTGCCTAAAAAAAACCTGTGCGATATCTAACATAAGCCACTTCAAATTATCGCCAGCACTAAAAAAGCACGTTATTATGCGCGCACATTACGAATTGGAGGCGATATGAAGATCACTCAACACAGCGCGGTAACCATTCATTACCGTTTATCAGATCAAGAAGGCAGACTATTAGAAGACTCCTTCGACTCTGAACCTATGCTATATCTACACGGCACTGAAAACCTGATCCCAGGTTTAGAAGCCGCATTAGATGGTAAAAGCAAAGGCGAAAAACTCGATGTCACTATTAGTGCCGAAGAAGCCTATGGCCCTTATCACGATGGCCTACGTCAAGCAGTGCCATTAGAAGCCTTTGGTGATATCGAAGATATCGTCCCAGGTATGCGCTTCATCGCTGAAACTGAAATGGGTCAGCGCCCAGTTCAAGTCATGGAAGTGAAAGACGATGTGGTTATCGTCGATGGCAACCATCCTTTAGCGGGCCAATCGCTCAATTTCAGCGTCGAAATCGTTGACGTTCGTGAAGCCTCAGCCGAAGAAATCGCTCATGGCCACATTCATGCCCAAGGTGGTTGTGGAAGCCATGGACATGATCACGACCACGGTGGTGGATGCTGTGGCGGTTCAGGTAAACAAGAAGCGGGCGGCTGTTGTGGTGGTTCAGACCACGATCATGGACACCACCATGAAGAGCACGAAGCCTGTGACACACCTAAAACAGGTTGTGACGGTAATGGCGGCTGTGGTTGCCGCGGCTAAACAAAGCCTGATACCAGCAGTTGAACGAGAAGTTGTTTATCCGTAAGTGATTAAACAGCCATGGTTTAACCTTTTAAAATGCATGCCCTTAATTTAAGGTCGTGCATTTTTTATACACAAGCGTTTATAATATTCGTAATAGATAAATAACTGACTGGTAAATTGAAGTATTCAAATTTTATATGAATAGTTTCAATTAGATATTGATATCAACCTAAGTTAAGCGACGGAGTGCTTATGTTAACCAAACCCCTTTACGAAATTTTGCCTTTTGGCTACATGGCGCTCGGTAGTTCGAGTTTTATTGCACTCGACATCAACTATGCCTTGATAGCGGCAACTGTGGTATTTGTATTAGGTGCGAGGATCTACGTTATGCGTTCTCAAAACCGTCGAACAGACTCGGCCAAACGACGTAAATCGGGTTATCTTCCCGAGATAATTTATGACTTTATACCTTTTATCTATCTCTTAGCGGCGCTGGCTATCTTTAAATTCCTTCCCAAGGATCTTTACCCAATTCTGGCTATCTGTTTACTCAGCTACGGCTTATACATTCTTGTTCGTCGTTCCCTCTATCGTCGTCATAAGCTTCCCATCACGCCTTAAGACTTAGTTCTATTCACCACAATAGGAGCAGATGATATTCATAAGAGTTGTATCCACGTGAACACTAACCAATTAGTTTTTGAACTTTCGCCCTATGCTCAGAAGACATATTCTTCAAATAATTAGAACAACGTGTAATCGTTGCAATACTGACTTCATATTCAGCAGCGATATGCCTTTGACTCATTTCCCCGTCTAGCAGCAATTGAAAGACCTTCAAACGTCCGGCAACGGCACTACGTTCTTCTTCGGTTAACAGTAAATGAAACAACACAGAAAGATCTTCATAATTGCTGTGGCTCAAAATTTTTTCTAATACTAGATCCCAGTTAGCTCTCATAATCACCCTCATAAGTACTGTTCAAGCATTACATTAGCAGTCTAACAGATTTAGCCTACTTACAAATAAATTGTTACGTTTAGCAGTCAGATCCAGACAAAAACTGACAAAATTGCTTCTAGTACATCAAGTTAATTTGTGTACAATAGGAGTGCAATGTCACACTTCGACGCTAATTTGTGAGAATACGATGAAAAAATTACTACTTACTCTCGTTGCCAGTACCTTATTGGCTTCAACTGCTCAAGCACACAATTTCGAAGACTCTAAAGATGCAATTGAATACCGCCAATCTGCATTTGGTCTTATTGCTTATAACTTCGGCGATATGGCTGCCATGATGAAAGATAAAAAACCTTTCGAAGCAGAAACCTTCGCAATGCGCGCAACGAATGTTGCTGCATTATCCAAAATTCCTTTCGAAGGTTTTATTGATGGCTCAGACAAAGGTGATACCGAAGCCCTAGCCAAAGTTTGGCAAGACAGAGCTGATTTTGATGCAAAAATGAAAACCTTCCAAGAGAATGCTGCCATTCTGGCTACTGTAGCTCAAAAAGGTAATCAAGCTGAAATCAAACAAGCCTTTATGGACACAGGAAAAAGCTGTAAAAGTTGTCACGACATTTATAAGAAAGATTAGTTTGACGTTGTTTTTCCCATCAAAAAGCCTGCTAAATAGCAGGCTTTTTGTTGTTCCCAAACTAAGTATAAATCTATAGAACTTGCACTATTGGCCACATTAAATAGCCAAAGACCACAGCCGCGCATACTGTGAACAGCACTAAAGCAAGCCACTCAGACTTGAATCGAAGCTCGCTCTTCGCACTTGATGAAAAAGCAACCTTCGAGACTTTCTTGTAACCACTGATCATAGCACCAACTAACTTATCCCCTTTCATGGCATGAATAATCACAGCCAGTACATGAATGGCACTCAGCAAGAGAATAAGGTTAAAGTTCGTTTTGTGTAACCAAGTCAAAAACCCACTGGTATCTGAACTGACATAGCTATATAGCGGACCTTCGGTAAAAATATCATCAGTCGCAAAAAGGCCTGTAACTAATTGAAGGCTAATGATCCCAATCAACGCGATGACCATATAGCCACCGATAGGATTGTGCCCAAGTACCACAGACATCCCTTTAGTTCGAATCGTCCTCAAGTAGTCGAGTACAACTTTGGGGTGATGAACAAAGTGGCTAAACCTTGCCGTATCGCTACCAATGAGCCCCCAGAGGATCCTAAATCCAATAAGGATCAGCAAACTATAAGCAAAAATTTGATGCCACTGCATTTCGCCCGCATCGGCACTCCACCATAAAAGTGCCAACAGACACACCATACCCCAATGGAAAATTCGCGTGGGTAAATCCCAGACCTTAATTTTAACGTGTTCAGTATTCATAAAATGGGCAAACTCAAAGTGACCGAATGGAATAAGTAGAAGTATTTTATCGGGATTCGGGATGAAACTTAAAGTAAATATAAGTAAATAAGGGCAAAGACTGCGCAGTTATCCCATCGAATATGGGCCCATTTAGCTGGCAATACAAGACTTTTCGGCCAAGAATTATTGATATTTGTCTAAGTGATCAAATATCCAACGAACAGTATCTAATGGACATAAAAACGTGATCTACATCTCGTTTTATAGTGCGAACCTTGGTAATCTGAAATCCAAGGAAACAACAGAAGGTTCGAAATATGCTAAAGATTACTAGCAAGCAACTTGAAGTCACATCTCCTATTCGCGAACGCATTGAAAGCCGTTTTGAAAAACTTTCAAGGCATGATGTGCAAATGATAAATCCCCATGTAATCATTACGGAGGAGAAACCTGGTTTCAAAATTGAAGCATCGGTTGGCATCCCAAATGGAGAACTCTTCGCTCAAGCAAAACATGAAAATTTATATACTGCGATTAACGCTATGGGCCAAAAATTAGAGAAGCAGCTCAATCGCATAACACACAAACCTGAAGCTCAACGCTCCACATCACTAACACCGACTAATAATGTTATTGAAATTGACGACGAGTACGAGGAGGAAGATGCGGCATAATTTAAATCTGGTGAGTGCGAGAAACGCATCACTTTGAGAGCAATAAAGTAGAAATATTTAATCAGATCACAGTTTTTACAAAAGCTTAGTGCAATCATTTTAATGATGAAAAAAACAGTTCTTTTGACTAAATACCTACTACACTTTACAAAGTGACAGCAAGAATCGAAGTGGTGCGGATTTAAATCGTTTCAAATGTTGATTTACTTTAAATTTTGATTTACAAATATTGATTAACAGAACTTAAGTTCTAAGTAACGTTACTGGATATAACTAAGGAGCACGACCAATCTAAGCCTTATAGTTTTAAGCACTAAGGTTTTAAGTACTAAGGTTTACTATTAATGATTAATTTTACTTATAATTTCTACGTTTAAAAGTTCAATTTTTATTTTCAACTAGGTTCCACTTTCAATAGCAAGTTTGGGAAGGAGGCAACACAAGAGCGAACAATTTGATTTTAGAAACAATCAAGTATGTTGGCATTCACTAAAAGCAGTACTCAATTTTGACCCAATATCAGGATGACCACCAGAAACAGGCGGCATTGCTGAATACCAGAGTTTACATAAGGAGCCGAGTACAGTACAACGAGTACATTAGCAAAACCTTTAACTATCAAATTTTTTATATCCACAATGGAGGCTCAGGTAAACATAAATCACATTAACAAAAGCTACATGAATAAAAGCGTTTATTGTAAAACGGGTCAGCACCAATACGTGCTAAACACTGAGATAAATGAGGTAACAACTGTCACGTTTAGTTAGATGTAGATTAGTTTGAAGAGAGTCATATTTACACTGATATGTTAGTTAGCGTTTTTAGCGTGTGATTTAATGTAAGTGCAATACGTTGGTTTGATTAAAAGTCATTAGTTTACTTAGTGTTATTTGTATAGTAAAAACTGTAAATCGTATAAATGTTTATTTATGTAATGTGTTAACGTTTACCATTAGTTGAGTTTTGATATTTATAGACACCTTAAATAATGTTTACTTATCAATTAAAAAGGAGGAAATCTAGACTTGACGAAAATTGTAATAACAGTAAATGAGAGCTTTTTATACGTTCCATGTATTAACATGTTAGGTTTTAAAGTAAAAAGTAATAATGGTAATAATGGTAATAATGGTAAAAATGTAAGTAGCAAGACCTAAACGCGTGACAAGGCTAAGCTGTTCTTACAGCAAAATGTACCTAGTACAACCAATGAGCCGTAAATCGTTTATTTTTAAATGTTCGTTTTGTTAGTGTTATTTTTTAATGTTATAGCTCCATGCAAGTGTTAATTGTTAAAATATAAGTGCAAGACATGTCAACGTAAGTTCGCTGGTACTGCAAACTGCATAGTTTCAAGGTTATACGCTATACTGCATAAAGTACTTGTTAATGTTCATTATAAATGCAAGTCGTTATCTAGTGAGTTGTCAACGTTTTACTGTTACACGTAAATGTAAGATAAACGAATGTGTTACCTTGTCCCACACTGACCATAAGGAGGATAAACTCGCTTGACCATATATACATACTTGAACCAAACCAGCGCACCCTCGGGTGCGCTTTCTTTTTAGATTACCTTTAAGAAAGTTTTGATTGACAGCTAAGCCCTAGCCCTTTAGTTTTAAGGCCATGAAAATGATAACAGCAGCTTTTTTTACTTTCTTTTTTACACCCCCACTCTAGGAGGCGGATTTACTGTGTAAAAACGAAAGTAAAAATCCAAAGCCTCCCAACTGGGAGGCTTTTTTGTCTTAAACGATTGATAAAATACATGGCGGCAATTGAGGTCAGAATGCATACACCACAGCCTTTAAATCAAACCCGAGAGCAGATCACCCATCTGGATAATGAACTGCTGGCATTACTCGCAGAGCGCCGTCGCTTAAGTTTAGAAGTAGCCCGTAGCAAAGAAGTGGATGTTAGACCCATCAGAGATACCCAAAGGGAAAAAGAACTGCTCGCTCGACTCGTGAAAGAAGGCAGAGAGAAAGGATTAGATGCCCACTATGTTATCTCCCTTTACCAGAGCATCATTGAAGATTCAGTATTGAATCAACAAGCTTACCTTCACGGCCGCGCCAATCCAGAGACACAAAAACAACAGTATTGTATCGCTTACCTCGGTGCTAGAGGTTCATACTCTTATCTCGCAGCTACACGCTATTGCCAACGTCGCCAAGTTGAAATGCTGGACTTAGGTTGCCAAAGTTTCGATGAAATAGTGCAAGCCGTTGAGTCTGGACATGCTGATTATGGTTTCCTGCCGATTGAGAACACATCTTCAGGTTCAATCAACGAAGTCTACGACGTGCTACAGCACACCAGTCTGTCGATTGTTGGCGAAACGACGATTGAAGTCAGCCATTGCCTACTAGGAAAAGCTGGCAGTAAATTAGCTGATATCAAAACTGTCTATGCCCACCCTCAACCTATTAGCCAATGCAGCAGATATTTAACTCAACACAAAGACTTGAGACTGGAATACTGCTCAAGCAGCGCAGAAGCAATGGAAAAGGTAAACCAAAGTCCAGATAACAGTGCAGCAGCGATTGGCAGCGCCGAAGGTGGTGCACTCTATCAACTTGAGTCCATAGAAGCAGGTTTAGCTAATCAGAAGATCAACCAAAGTCGCTTTATCGTTGTTGCTCGCAAAGCCGTTGCCGTACCAGAGCAGTTACCCGCTAAGACTACATTGATCATGGCAACAGGCCAAAAAGCCGGTGCTTTAGTGGAAGCCTTACTGGTTCTAAAAGCGCATCAGTTAAACATGAGCAAATTAGAGTCACGCCCGATTCCAGGGACTCCTTGGGAAGAGATGTTCTATTTGGATATCGACGCGAATATCTCCAGTGAATCTATGCAGGCGGGTTTAAAGCAACTCGAGCGGATCACCCGTTTTATCAAAGTATTAGGCTGTTATCCTTGTGAAACAGTCAAGCCCACACAGCTGAGCAACAGCCAGCTACTGATTGAGCCCAGCACCTCTAAGGATCAAGTCATCAGCGAAAATGGTGCTAATGCCAGTCCAGTTCGATATAGCAAAGCCTATAAAGAGCAAGCCAGTGAAATCAACTGTGGCGCAATGACAATCGGTGCAGGGCATGTCGGTGCCATAGCCCAAATCACACTGAATAATGACATTTCACATTTAGCATTATCGGCTTTCGAGCAGCAAGTGAAGCAGCTTAAAGAAGCGGGATTCCAAGCCGTTTTGCTCAGCGCTGTTAATCAACTGACTATGGCAGAAGTTACTCTCGCTAAACTACGCCAAATCCTGCATCAATATGGCCTAGTGTGCATTATTGCCATAGCGCAAGAAGCCGATATGCCATTAGCAGTCCAGCACGCCGATATGTTATTCCTCGCAGGCAAGCAGATGTTTAACCAAACTTTACTGACTCAAGCTGGAACCCTACCGATACCATTAATACTTGAGCGTAACGATATGGCAAGTTTTGAAGAATTACTCACGGCAACAGAAGTCATTTTAAGCCAAGGCAATCAGCAACTGGTTCTGTGTGACTCAGGCATTAGAACCTTAAATAACGCCAATCTACCTTCACTCGATTTAGCGAGTCTGATCCAGATTAAAGCCACGAGCCATTTGCCGATTTTAATCAACCCAAGTTATGCCGTATTAGATGATGCCCTATTGGTTCAAACACAAGGAATTAAACAGCTTAAAGTGGATGGATTGATACTCAATTGTCCACTATCTAGCAGTGATGACCATGAGTCGCTTAACTTAATAAGCGCTGTGGTAAGGGAATTATATCGGGCAAATTAAAGCTTTGATCTTGAGTGATTTAATTTAAAGTGAAATGGGGTTAGTTCGAAGTGTGTTAAGGGATAAATGAGGCTTCTTTTATCCCTAATTGACTCAGACAAGCTTGCTAGCCAGTGTGATGACTAGCAGGCTTAATATTGTTTAGTATTGCAGCGCAGTGATCCTTTATGCATTTTAAGAAGAGCCAACAGCACTCGATGGTTTAGTAACGGCATTACTCCTACGGATAAGCCCTGTCATAGTAGAGCCCTGCACTAAAATCGAAAATACGACGACGGCATAGGTCATCACTAACAACAACTCCCGCAGCTCTACACCACCAATAGCATCTATGACGATACCCTCAGGCAAACTCATCACCATAGCGAGGGCTAATCCTCCCCTTAAACCACCCCAAATCAAAATCGTCTCAGCATAGGGGTTGTATGACTTAAACAATCGAAAGCCCAAATAAGGTAATAACACACTCATTGCACGAGCCAACAAGACTATTGGTATAGCCACAAACATAAACCACCACAATGGCGCTTTAAAAGTGACTAACAAAAGTAATAAACCAAGCAATAGGAAGAGTAAGGCATTAAAGAAGGATTCAATCAGCGACCAAAAAGTAAATAGTTTCACTCGCTCGTTACGAGCAAAAAACTTAGGCACGCTGAAATTTCCTATGATGATCCCCGCACTCACCATAGCTAAAGGACCAGAAACACCAAGCACATCCGCCATGACATATCCCGCGGTTGGGATCAGCAGGGTCACCAGCATTAATTGCGTTTCTTCCTCGCAGTAGCGGAAAAAATGATGCAGCAGAAAACCAAGCACGCCACCGTAAATAACCCCACCTACTGCCTCACGAATAAATAACTCAGAGATATAGATAAACGTCAGTGGCTCTGTGGAGAAAGCCAATTGCGATATTGCCACAAAAATCACTAACCCTATGCCATCGTTAAATAAAGATTCTCCTTCTAC
Source organism: Shewanella sp. SM68 (assembly GCF_025653925.1). Taxonomy (NCBI): domain Bacteria; kingdom Pseudomonadati; phylum Pseudomonadota; class Gammaproteobacteria; order Alteromonadales; family Shewanellaceae; genus Shewanella; species Shewanella sp. SM68. The sequence goes on along the minus strand of NZ_JAKKRU010000007.1, from coordinate 114,481 downwards.
TTGAATCGCGATATCTTCCGGCGCACCCATTTTCTTTAAAATAGCCAAAACAGCGATCGGATCGGTGGGCGAAATCAAGGCGCCGAACAGTAAGCAGTGGCTGAATTCTAGCGGGAGACCCAGCATAGGCGCGAACCAAAATAACAGCCCACCTATAATAAATGTCGACAATAAGGTGCTTATAAAAGCAAGGATTAGGATCTCCCACTTTTGATGCCTCAGTATTTTTAAGCGGATTTGTAATGCGCCGGCAAAGAGTAAAAAACCAAGCATGCCATTGAGCAGTAAAGCTTGAAAATCGAGTTTCTCTAAGCCAGAGACAAAATAAACATAAACGTCCCCACCTAAGGCCTTTCCCCCAAGGAGCAACAACAAACTCATTCCTAGGGCAATAGCAGTAATGGCCACAGTTTCCTGCAGTTTATGGACGCGAGAGGAGATAACCGAAGTCACTAGCGCCAACGCGCAGAGGACACACAGAATTTGGTAGCTGGACATAAGAGCCTCTAAAAATCATCAATTTAGAGACTCTAGCACAAGTTTAGATTTCTAAACCATCCAATAGACTTAACCACCCTTTAATGATCCTGTGGCAAAACCAAATGATCCCAAAGAGATAAATCGAAAGACTGAGCCAAGTCAGTGGAACGCAATAGCCGAGCACTAGCAAGCCAAGAAAGGCGAGATTAGAATGCCGTTGCCAACGCAAATGCGACGCCAATAATGGATTACCATGGAATTGGCGTTGGGAAAGATTAATGAACAAACTTAGCAGCACAGGAAGTAATAATAAGGGAAAACCCGACATCAAGGCGTACAACAAATGTCCCAGAGTACGGTCTTCAATTTTTGCGGCATAAGTGGTTGTCATTGTCATTGAGAGACTCCAGCCAGACTAATAGACTGGGCGCAAACATCATACGCCCTTGTCATTAACCTTACGTTCTCACTGAGATAAGCGCAACTAAGGATTAGAAATATTTCCATCCATTTAAAAATAAGTCACAAGTAAATGACGCTAATTAGCAGCACGTTAAAGTTTAAGTGTCACGTCGGATGCTAATGTTGTGGAGCAAGCGAGTACAAAACCGGCCTCAATTTCTGCAGCAGTCAGTGTCATCACGCTTGTCGATACCGTTTCTCCCTCCAAGACTTGACACTTACACGCGCCGCAAACGCCCGAACGACAGGCTGCAATAATCGGCAACCCTTCGGCCTCAATTCCCTCCAGCAGACTTTGTCCTTGATTTAGCGTCATGCTTCGATCGCCAATAGACAAGGTAAAAGCCCCTTCAGGTAGGTTTTCACTCGTTCCATCTGACGAGTTTGCTTGCATAAGCTGACTGCGGGCAACTTTCTCGGCCGTGGCAAAACTCTCATGGTATAACCGACTCATATCAAAATTGAGTTCGACCAATAAGATTTTTACCGCTTGCATATAGGGTTCTGGCCCACAAAGGTAGATAGTACGCTCTGCAAAATCAGGTACTAAGGTTTTTAGCATCTGTGCACTTAACCGCCCGAAATCGAATGCTATCTTTGGTGAACACCCCAGTGTTTCAGTGACAGTCTCAAGTGCGTAGCTGAGCTTAAATGCATTAAAACGGTTGGCCATAGTCGCCAATGATGACTTAAAAATAATATCATTCTCTGATCGCGCACTGTGCACAAAGGCAATATCGGCATCAATTTGTGTATCAGTCAGATAACGCGACATAGAGTACATGGGGGTAATACCGCAACCAGCACTCAAAAAAAGGTATTTCTGCGCCGTTATAGCTAATAGATTAGCATCTAACTTTTCAGTCTCTGGCTGTTTATGGCTTAGCCGAGCAATATCAAACAGATTAAATTGTCCCGCGGGCGGCAGCACTCGTACACTCTGGCCGAGTAATAGATTGTCGATAAGATAATTAGATACGAGTCCACCCGCAACACGCTTAATCGTCACCATCAAGGAATAGGGCCTAGATGGCGATGATGACAAGGTATAACTGCGGCACACTTGCTCGCCATTAATCTCAAGCACAAAGGTCATAAACTGACCGGGTTTATAGTCAAACTTCATCGGCTCGCCCGCTTGAAAACGAAAACTCACGACATCCGAGGTTTCATTCCAGCGTTCGACGCACACTAATTGATTAACACTTCCGGGTTTATGGGGCGAAACCGATAATGCCCGCGCTCCCGCTATCACACTCATGTTCATAGCATTTACCCACAAAACACTGCGGCCTCAGTAAACAAGCCAAAACCGCAGTTCAGCAACAATTCTTGGTTGATTTAAGCCACGTTTAACATATTTTTTAAATCGGCTTCGACTGTCGTGGTATTACGCAAGCCAAACTTATCTTCCAAAATTTTGGCTAAATTGGCCGTCAGGAACGCAGGTGGCGTCGGGCCTGTTCGAATATTTTTAACCCCGAGAGACAACAGTGTCAGCAGTACTACAATGGCTTTTTGCTCAAACCAAGAAAGCACTAAGCTCAGAGGTAATTCATTGATATTACATTCAAACACTTCAGCTAATGCAATCGCTAACTGAATCGCTGAATAGGCATCGTTACATTGGCCCACATCGAGCAAACGTGGAATACCGTTAATGTCACCAAATTCGAGCTTATTGAATTTGTACTTACCACAGCCTAGCGTCAGGATTATTGAATCCTTAGGTGTGGATTTAGCAAGTTCAGTGAAGTAGCTTCTGTCGGCTTTGTCGCCATCGCAACCGCCAACAAGGAAGAAATGCTTAATCGCACCACTCTTCACATTTTCAACCACGGCGGGCGCTGCGGCCATCAAGGCATTACGGGCAAAACCAATAGTGATAGTGTGTGGGATTTCATCATAGATAAAGCCTTCTAAGGCTGACGCTTTATCAATGACAGCCGAGAAATCATCTCCTTCGATATGCACCACACCAGGCCAACCCACTATGCTGCGAGTAAAGATACGATCACTATAACTACCCACATTTGGATCGATAATACAGTTAGATGTCATCACCACAGCACCAGGGAAATTGGCAAATTCTTGCTGTTGATTCTGCCAAGCACTGCCGTAATTTCCGACAAGATGTGCATATTTTTTAAAGGCTGGATACGCCAGTGCAGGAAGCATTTCCCCGTGGGTAAACACATTGATACCCTGGCCTACAGTCTGCTCGAGAATAAGCTCTAAATCCTTCATGTCATGGCCAGAGACTAGTATAGCTTTGCCCTTAACTGACTTAGTGTTGACCACAGTTGGCTCAGGATGACCAAAGGCTTGAGTTTCCCCCGCATCCAGCATTGCCATTATGCGGTAGTTCAACTGACCTATGTCCATAGCAGTAGTAAACAGCTTATCGCCATCAACACTCGGCTCACCTAAGAAAGACATGATTTCATGGAAGCGCCCTGCCACATCAGCATCAGTCTGACCCAACACGCGAGCATGCTCCATATAAGCAGCCGCACCCTTAAGGCCATATAAACACAATAACCTCAATCCCATGATGTCTTCATGAACTTCATGCTTATCTTTATTCAGCAGTGCAATCGGCGCCTGCGCTAGCATTTCAATCTTACTGGTCCCCAGCACTAACTGAGCGACTTGCGGCACTTGCTCAGCAGCAATACCGGCTTGTTCACAAGCCGCTTCGTAAGAAGCTTTTAACTGAGCACGATACTTAGCCGCCTGCTGGGTATAGGCCATAATGCGCTCATCATCGAAGTTGACGTTGGTGAGGGTCGCGAAAAAGGCTTTAGGCACAAAACTATCAATTTCAGCATCGATAATGCCCAGCTCGCGAGCTTTAACCGCATATACAGACACGCCTTGTAGCATGTAAATCAGCAAGTCTTGCAGATCGGACGTTGCCGCCAACTTGCCACACATGCCTTGGGAATAACTACAACCATTGCCAGCGGGTGTACGAATGGTTTGCTCACACTGAATACAGAACATGGATAGACTCCTAATTTAAATTCATGCTTTATTTTTGCATGTTTAAAACTAGTCTACCTAAACGTGCCATAAGCGACAGTCATTTCTAAAGTGAGATGCTAAATGTTAGAGAAAGATCACCTTAAGCAATTGCTAATTAATACAATGTGACCTATTAAAATCCATAAAAAACGCCCATCAATGATGGGCGTTTTAAAGGGTAACTTATTATTTATTAATTGGTTTTCATATCATTAACCGATTGCAGCATAATACGACTTTCGCGCTGGAATTGAGGTGCAAAATCCCCAAACCATTTGGCGACACTTTGGAACTGCTTAATAAACTCGTTCCTGTCACCCCGTTTTAGTAGCTCTAACGCTTCACGGTAGTTATCTAAATAATCACCAATAGCATGCTGGCTATCTTGCTGGGCAAAAATAATATCGGCGTAAAGCTCTGGGCTTTGGGCGAATAAGCGCCCTACCATAGCCAATTCTAATCGGTAAATCGGCGAGCTAAATTGCAGTAAAGTATCAATATCGGCCTCTTCCTTACACAGATTCAAACCATACACAAAGGTCGAGAAGTGACGCATTGCCTGCACTAGCTGCATCGCACTGTCGTGACGCTCTGGTTCTGCTTCGACAATCCGCGCCCCCCAAATGGTGATCTGCTCAAGCAACCACTGGTATTTTTCCGGCGAGCGACCATGACACACCACCACGACTTGCTTCGCCAGACTGCCCACATCAGGACCAAACATAGGATGAAAACCAACGACGGGACCAGAATGCGCCTCAAGCATGGCTTTAACCGGCTCAGTCTTGATGGAGGTCAAATCTGCCAGAATGCAGTCGGCTGGTAATTGGGTCAGCTTTTCACGAATAAGCTCGCAAGTAATCGCAATCGGCACAGTCACTAACACCATGCCCGCATCGACAAATAAGCTATCCGCTTGCTGCCAATCGTCTTTATCGAGCAAATTCACTTGGTAGCCAGATAAGGTCAGCATTTGTGAGAATAGACCACCAAGCTGACCTTTACCGCCGATAATCACCACAGTTCCTAAATCTTTTTTGACTTGTTTAAAGCCTACATCTTTCTCATTAAGGTAAGACTCACGCATCAAGCGACGCAAAATATCTTCGATCAACTGCGGCTCGATCCCCATAGTTTTTGCTTCTTCACGGCGTTTAGCCAGCATGGCGGCTTCACGCTGAGGTGCATAAATAGGTAAACCGGCGCCGTGTTTCACCGTGCCCACTTGCGCAACGAGATCCAAGCGCTTACGCAGTAAGTGCAGTAATTGCTGATCAACACCATCAATCAGGCCGCGAAGGTGTTCTAATTCGGCCGTTGTTTTTTCATTCATACCTGAGTCCATTAAGCTGTAACCAATTTAAGCGTTAGCTACTTTAAGCATATCGAAACGCGTTGGAAGTATTGAAGATAACTTCGCTGCACCTTCCCGTAAAATGGTTTCTGTTTTTTCCCAATTAATACAAGAATCTGTTACAGAAACACCGTAAGCTAGCTCGCTTAATGGCCTATCACAACTTTGATTGCCTTCATTTAAATGACTTTCTAGCATGACGCCAATAATCGACTTATTGCCGTTATAAATCTGCTCGAACACATCTTCACAGACAGGCTTTTGGCGGCTGTAGTCTTTGGATGAATTGCCATGGCTGCAATCGATGATCAAACGTGCATTGAGTTTGGCTTTATGGAGCTGCGTTTCACACTCTGCCACACTCGCCGCATCATAGTTGGGCGTTGCACCACCGCGTAAAATCACATGGCCATCGGGATTACCTGCAGTTTGCAATAATGCGACTTGGCCCTGTTGGTTTATGCCCATAAATCTGTGGCTACTGGCCGCCGATTTTAGCGCATTAATCGCTACATCGAGCTTACCATCGGTGCCATTTTTAAAGCCCACCGGCATAGAAAGACCCGATGCCATTTCCCTATGGGTTTGCGATTCAGTGGTGCGAGCGCCAATGGCAGACCAAGTGACAAGCTCAGAAATGTACTGAGGACTGATAGGATCGAGTGCTTCGGTGGCAACAGGCAGTCCTAACTCGGCCAACCAAATCATTAGCTCACGGGCCATTTTCAGGCCTTTTTCGACATCGAAGGATTCATCCATATCGGGGTCGTTGATCATGCCCTTCCAACCTACCGTAGTACGCGGCTTTTCAAAGTAGACTCGCATTAAGATATAAAACTCATCACTGAGTTCATCGTGCAGAGTTTTAAGCCTTAAAGCGTATTCTTTTGCGGCGGCGATATCATGGATGGAGCAAGGGCCAGTGACAATCAATACTCGATTGTCACGCTTATGAACAATATCAGCCACGGTTTTGCGGGCATTGAGGATATAGCGATAAGCATGCTCAGAGAGTGGCAAGGCATTTTTAAGCTCTTGCGGCGTGATTAAGACTTTCTCTGAACTGATGTGTACGTTGTTAATCGTATCTTGTTGCATGCTTACCACCTAAGACTTAGTGTTTAACCCAGTTGTCGAAGCAGGACTTCAAGTCAGCTTGGGCATTCATTTCGGATATAAAATAGCGTAAATCCATCGCAATGTACTTTTGTAATGCTACACCATTACAATCAGGCGACCACTATGCCTGTTCATTCTCTTTAGATCAAGTATAAATACTTAAAAAACAGCAACAAAAAACCGCCACTAGGGCGGTTTTCTGTGCGAACACTACGTCTTGTTTTCTGTAGCGGTAACTATTACTTAGTTGCCAGCTTCTCACGGATACGTGCAGATTTACCTGAACGATCACGCAGATAGTACAGTTTGGCGCGACGAACGCGACCACGACGCTTAACTTCAATGCTAGCGATCAGTGGGCTGTGCGTTTGGAAAGCACGCTCAACACCTTCGCCATTAGAGATTTTACGTACTGTGAATGCAGAGTGCAGACCACGGTTACGCTTAGCAATTACAACGCCTTCAAAAGCCTGTAAACGCTCTTTATCGCCTTCTTTAACACGAACCTGAACGACTACTGTATCACCAGCACCAAACGCAGGTACGTCTTGTTTCATTTGCTCATCGTTGAGCATTTTAATGATGTTGTTCATAACTTACTCCGTTCTAGAATTAACTGAGCTACGACTAAGCATGCTTGTTCATTGCTTCAACGAACTGCGCTAATAGAGTCGTTTGTTCGTCAGTCAGAGCTAGATTTTGCAATAATTCTGGCCGTCTAAGTAAAGTCCTACCAAGGCTTTGCTGTAAACGCCAGAGTCTAATTTGTTCGTGGTTGCCACTTAGCAGCACTGCCGGTACGTCAAGACCATCCAAGCTTTCAGGGCGAGTGTAATGTGGACAATCCAGTAAACCGTCGGAGAAAGAATCTTGCTCCGCCGAAGCTTGTTTTCCTAGCACGCCAGGAACCAATCTCGATACTGAATCTATCAGAGTCATCGCCGGTAATTCGCCGCCCGAAAGCACGTAATCCCCTATCGACCACTCTTCATCCACTTCCGTTTGAATGATGCGTTCATCAATACCTTCGTATCGACCACAGACCAAAATCAAACGTGATGATTGAGCCAACTCAGTGACGCCTTGCTGATCCAGCTTGCGTCCTTGAGGTGACAAGTAAATCACCTTCGCACCTTCACCCGCTGCGGCTTTCGCTGCATGGATGGCATCGCGCAAGGGTTGCACCATCATCAACATTCCGGGACCACCGCCGTAAGGCCTGTCATCTACCGTATTATGTCTATCATGGGTGAAATCACGGGGATTCCACGTGTGCAACTCGAGCAGGCCGTTTTTCACGGCTCGACCCGTAACACCAAAGTCTGTCACGGCACCGAACATCTCTGGGAACAGGGTTATTACCCCTAACCACATCTGTTGTACCTCGACTTAGAAGTCAGGATCCCAATCCACTAAAATCTGTTTACCTTGCAGGTCCACCGTTTTGATGAACTGCTCAGGGACAAAGGGGATCATACGTTCCACTTTGCCGAAACTATCTTTAGCGTTGGCTTTAACAAGTAATACGTCGTTCGATCCTGTTTCCACGATCTGATCGACAATCCCCATGTTATAGCCTGTTGTATTGACCACTTCGCAACCGATGAGATCACGCCAGTAGAATTCATCTGCTGGCAAATCGTTCATCTGTTCCGGCAAAATCGCAATCTCACAATTTGTGAGCATTTGCGCTTGCTCCCGTGTTTCTACGCCATCAAGTAAGGCAACAACGGCCTTACCTTGATAACGCCACTGGGTGACCTTTATTTCGCGCCATTCACCATTTTCTTTAATAAGCCAAGGTGAATAGTCAAAGATACCTTCAACAGAATCGGTATAGGCGGTGATTTTCAGCCAACCTTTAATGCCATGACAGGAGCCTAATTTCCCCAGTACGACTGGCTGTTGGTTACTGCTCATCAATCTATACCTTAACGCTATTAAGCTGTTGCTTTACGAGCGTCTTTGATCAGTTTTGCTACACGTTCTGTAGCAGCTGCACCGTTAGAAACCCAGTGCTCAACGCGAGCTAGGTCTAAACGTAAAGTTTCTTCTTGGCCACGGGCCAATGGGTTGAAGAAACCAACACGCTCGATGAAACGACCGTCACGAGCGTTACGGCTATCAGCAACAACGATGTTGTAAAATGGACGCTTTTTTGCGCCGCCACGAGCTAAACGAATGGTAACCATGCGTTTTCAATCCTCTAATGATTTGCTTGAAGCAAAAATAAAAACTGGAACCCCGTGTTCGCGAAGAGTCCCAGATAGAAAGCCGGAAGATTTTACCTGACTTTCCAACGAATGCAACCAAAGATGGCGATTATTACGCCTGCGCCCTCAGTAAGCGGTTCATTGTTACCAGAGTCAACCGACTGATAAAGTGCTAAGTTTAACTAAAAATGCCCGATTAACGTCCCGGAAATTTCATTCCTGGCGGCATCATGCCGCGCATTCCGCGCATCATTTTTTGCATGCCGCCCTTAGCAGACATTTTTTTCATCATCTTTTGCATTTGAGTAAACTGTTTCAATAAACGGTTTACATCTTGAATTTGCGTGCCAGAACCGGCAGCGATGCGACGTTTGCGTGAGCCCTTGATTAAATCAGGGTTCTTACGCTCCTTGGAAGTCATCGAATTAATGATGGCTTCCATTTGGCCTGTCATCTTGCCGTCTTGGATTTGCGCTAAGGCTTCTGGGGGCAATTGACCCACACCGGGCAGTTTTTCCAGCATGTTCATCATGCCGCCCATGTTTTTCATTTGCTGTAACTGCTCACGGAAATCTTCTAAATCGAAACTACCACCCTGCTTCACTTTCGAAGCCAGCTTCATGGCCTTTTCTTTATCGACGCCACGCTCAACTTCTTCGATAAGCGATAACACATCGCCCATGCCCAAAATGCGTGAAGCAATACGGTCTGGATGGAATGGCTCTAACGCGTCGGTCTTTTCACCCACACCGAGGAATTTGATTGGCTTGCCCGTAATGTGGCGAATCGATAACGCCGCACCACCGCGCGCATCACCATCGACTTTGGTTAAGATCACCCCTGTCAGTGGTAAAGCTTCGTTAAACGCCTTAGCCGTGTTCGCCGCATCTTGACCTGTCATAGCATCAACAACGAACAAGGTCTCGATAGGCTTGACCGCAGCGTGTAAGCCTTTGATCTCGTCCATCATGGCTTCGTCAACGTGCAGACGACCCGCGGTATCGAGGATCACAACATCGATGAACTTTAATTTAGCGTGGGCAATCGCCGCTTTCGCAATGTCGATTGGCTTTTGGCTGACGTCCGATGGGAAAAACTCCACCGCCACTTCTTGCGCTAACGTCTCAAGCTGTTTAATCGCTGCTGGGCGGTAAACGTCGGCACTGACCACCAATACCGATTTTTTATGGCGTTCACGTAAAAATTTACCCAGTTTGGCCACACTGGTGGTTTTACCCGCACCTTGCAGACCTGCCATCATAATCACAGCTGGCGGCTGAGTGGCTAAATCTAGGGCTTCATTCGCCTCGCCCATGGATTTTTCAAGTTCACTTTGAACTATCTTAATAAAGGCTTGACCTGGGCTTAAGCTTTTAGAGACTTCTTGGCCAACGGCACGTTCTTTTACGTTATTAACAAATTCGCGCACCACAGGCAGGGCAACATCGGCCTCCAGCAGTGCCATACGCACTTCGCGCAGGGTTTCCTTAACGTTTTCTTCAGTTAAGCGACCACGGCCACTGATATTTTTCAGTGTGCGTGACAGTCTGTCGGTTAGGTTCTCAAACATCGTCCTGTTCTATACCTTTAAGAATCTCGATTGATGGGCTGTATTATAACGATGCATGCGCATTATGCTACTGCTGCACCCATCTTGATTGTGGTTAAGTGTTTTACTTGCGCTGAGTCATGTTTTATTGTCGTCGACACACTATTTAACCCTAACAATAAGAATCTGCTAAATTTTGCAACTCATGTCACTGCCCATTTGCCGACAGCTCATGTTATTCTAGGGAAAATATTGATCTGTATGCCCCGTTTTTAAGGCACCTTTAACTACACAAATAGGTTAATTACCCATGGTCATCTTTTCTGCCTCAGCCATGTTTTTTTATTGCATTGCATTGGTACTAGTGACGAGTCGATTGTTTCACCCAGACGGTCCGAATCGCCGTGCTGTCGCAGGCTTTGCCGCTATTGCGGTTATTTTGCATGCTGCAGCATTATCACAAGTGATTTTCACCACAGATGGCCAAAACTTTAGCCTGACGAATGTGATTTCCTTAGTGAACTGGATTATCGCTTTTACTTTTACGATATTGATGTTCAGGCTGAAAGTCATCGTCGTCGTGCCCGTGGTTTACGCCTGCTCAGTGCTTTCGGTTGCCCTACTCTGGTTATTGCCGCCTAAATTCATCACGCATTTTGAGCTTTATCCTGAAGTATTAGCCCACGTCGTATTGTCACTCATGGCCTACAGCGCCCTGATGATTGCCGCCCTGTATGCGATACAACTGGCGATGATCCAAAATAAACTGAAGAAAAAACAATTTATGCTGAGCCCTGGCATTCCGCCGCTGATGACAGTTGAAAAACAGCTTTATCACCTGGTGATTATCGGCGTTATCTTGCTCAGTTTGTCGCTCGCGACTGGTTTTATCTTCCTTGAAGATATGTTCGCCGATGGTAAAGGTCATAAGGCAATTCTGTCGATAATGGCTTGGTTTATATACATTACTATGCTGTGGCAACAGTATTGGGTCGGTTGTAAAATTCGTACCGCAGTCATTTATACTCTGACTGGCGCATCCTTACTTTCGCTCGCATATTTTGGCGCGCGCATTGTCAAAGAGTTAATCCTCAACTAAACATTTAAGTCGGCTGGGCAGTTATTGCTGCGGCCGACTTGACACTTTTTTTAAATGTCGGTATTTACTTAAGTTTACTGGCCACATTGGAGCCTTTTTTGGACGCTATATCGACAAGCGCACTCCTGATCGTTTTACTAGTGCTTATCCTATTCTCTGCCTATTTTTCAGGCTCAGAAACCGCAATGATGACTCTCAACCGTTACCGTCTACGCCACTTAGCCAACAATGGCCATAAAGGGGCGATTAGAGCTTTGAAGTTACTTGAGCGTCCTGACCGTTTGATTGGATTGATCTTAATTGGTAATAACTTAGTCAATATTTCCGCATCGGCTATTGCGACTATCATTGGTATGCGTCTTTGGGGCGACTTAGGGGTCGCTGTTGCAACAGGCGTGCTTACGTTAGTCGTGCTCGTTTTTGCTGAAGTCACGCCAAAAACCATCGCAGCGCTAAATCCTGAGCGTATTGCTTTTCCCTCTAGCATATTGCTACTTATACTTTCCTCTACCTTTGCCTATGTTGTCTCAAGCGTTAATTTAATAACCACAGGTATCTTACGTTTGATGGGGATAAAAACCGTTAATAGTAGCGATGCACTAAGCCAAGAAGAGTTGCGCACTGTGGTACATGAGGCAGGGGCACTCATCCCCCGACGCCACCAAGAAATGCTGTTATCTATCTTGGATTTAGAGAAAGTAACCGTTGAAGATATTATGGTGCCACGCTCAGATATCTACGGAATTAACGTCAATGACGAATTTAAGGTTATCAATCGTCAGGTGATCCAAAGTCCACATACCCGAGTGTTAGTGTATCGCGACACCATAGACGATGCAGTGGGCTTTATTCATCTACGCGATGCTCTGCGCCTCCAATCTAAAGAGCAATTTAGCAAGTCATCTTTGCTGCGCGCAGTGAAAGAACTCTACTTTGTGCCAGAAGGTACGCCACTCAATGTGCAGCTAGCTAACTTCCAACAAAATAAAGAGCGCATCGGCTTAGTCGTTGATGAATATGGTGATATTCAAGGTCTAGTAACACTCGAAGATATTCTCGAAGAAATTGTCGGCGACTTTACCACTTCTATGTTGACCACCCCGAGTGAAGACATTAAGGTCCAGCAAGATGGCAGCTACTTAGTTGATGCGGGCATTACGATCCGCGATTTGAATAAAGAAATGAAGTGGAACTTTCCCACCGATGGCCCTAAAACCCTCAATGGTCTGATTCTGGAGTATCTGGAGGAAATTCCTTCTGCGAATACCAGTTTACGTTTAGCAGGTTATCCATTAGAGATAATTGATGTGTCAGAGAATATGATTAATACAGTGAGAATTATCCCACTGTATTATCATCCCCCCAGAGTTTAATCCTCAATTTTGAGTATAAAAATTGGCCGAACCACACAAGTTAAGATGTGGTCCGGCCGACAATTCCCTCTAAGCGATGATGCTCCCCCGAGCTATACCTTTAGCGCTAATCTATCTACTCTAATTCACTATCTAGCCAAGCTATGCAGACTTTTTCGCCTCAAGTATACGACGCTTCTCAAGCGCGATTGGCGTTATCTGGGCATTCAGCGCCTTTTCTAAGCCCAACATAAAATACACTTCCGCCATTAAGAAAAATGGCCCAATTAATAGCTGATTTAAGTCATCCACAAAGGCTGGCTTGGCTTTTTCATATTGATGGCCGATTAGCTGGAACACCCAGCCCACCACAAATACCCCTAGGGCAAGCCAAGTGGCACCGGCGATATGCGCCGCCCACTCAGTCGTGAGCAGCACTGGTACCATGAATAATATGAGCCCCATTGAAAGCCTTAAGTGTAAACGGACATAATAGGCCAACACGAATATACCGACTATCACTGCTAAACTTGTCTCCCCCATACTGCCCAGCGGAATACGCACTGTGGCCAACAACAGGAAAGCAGACCAAATAATCAGTGGGATGCCAATAAAATGGGTCTGAATATTACGCTGATTTAAATGCACACTTTTGTAGGTCGATAACTGCTCTGCGGCGGATTTCATGCGGGTTCCTCTTCATTTGCCCCTGCTTTTACGTGCGCCAAATTGAGCGACGCGCAAGCCATAAACTAACGTAAAACAATTAAACTGAACAGTAAAAGTAAATAAATTGTTGCATTCACTAATTTGGATACCCATCCAGAAATGAAAAAAGGAACCCTAAGGTTCCTTTTTTACCGCCAACAGACACAAACTCGGGTTTATTGAGACTCTATGATTACCGTCGCAATCGCATAGGATTTTTCATCGGCAATAGAGATATGCCCAACCGTCGCTTTAAGCTGCTGTAAACGCGTCAGCGCCCCCTCGGTAAAGTGAATCGTCGGTGCACCATCCTCATTGTTGCCAATGTGAATATGCTGAAACGACACGCCGCGGCCAATACCCGTACCGAGGGCTTTGGCTGCGGCTTCTTTTGCAGCAAAACGCTTGGCAAGATAACGACTTGGCTGACTATGGGCAGTATAAATGGCTAACTCAGCCTCGGTCAGCACACGTCTAGCGAGCTTGTCACCTGCGCGCGCCACATGGACCTGAATACGCTCAATCTCGACGATATCTGTGCCTAGGCCGACAATCGCCATTATTCGCCTCGACGACCTTCAAGCATTAACACTTTCATGTCTTTCACTGCTGTCGCCAAACCGTCAATGGCGGCACGTGCGACAATCGCATGGCCGATATTGAGTTCATATAACTCAGGAATCGCCGCGATGGGTTTCACGTTGTGATAATGCAAACCATGACCCGCGTTAACCACTAAACCTTTGCCATGGGCGTATTTTGCCATTTCGCGAATACGCGCTAACTCAGTGGCTTCTTCTGCTTCCGTTTTAGCATCGGCATAACAGCCCGTATGAATTTCAATAAGCGGTGCGCCAGAGGCAACGGCGGCATCAATTTGAGTTTTATCGGCATCGATAAATAAGGAGACTTGAATACCCTCAGCGGCTAAACGAGTCACTGCGGCAGTGATTTTATCTAACTGCCCCGCCACATCTAAACCACCTTCAGTGGTGACTTCTTGACGTTTTTCTGGCACTAAACAGACATAGGTCGGCTTAATTTCACAGGCGATGTTAAGCATTTCTTCGGTCACAGCACATTCAAAATTCATGCGGGTTTTCAAGGTTTTTGCCAACAGATACACATCGCGGTCTATGATGTGGCGTCTGTCTTCACGCAAATGGATAGTGATGCCATCGGCGCCAGCATGTTCAGCAACGGCAGCAGCATGCACAGGATCAGGATAACTGGTGCCACGGGCTTGGCGCAGAGTAGCAATATGGTCGATATTCACGCCCAATAAGATACGGCTCATCGGGAACTCCTTAATGTTTAACGCTGATATTGCGGCCTATTGTACTTAGGCTCACGCTAAAAAACAGGAGCTAGGGCGAATTATTCCCATCAATCTTAGTTGGTACGGCTGTGCTGACGAACAATTGTCGACTCAACAAAGGTTTAGTCCCGAGTAATGGCGTTAACAGGGAGCGCATCAACAACTTCGCGCTCAAAAAATGTGCTTCGGTGAGCTGGTTATCGTTAAGCGCCGTCAACATTGCCCCTTGGTAGGCGTTGCGAGCACGGGAGTTAAGCACAAATTGAAAACCTAACTCAGGCACGAGTTGGTAATAATCATCAGGTACGAGTGGTTCACCTTGAGTATCGCGGCTAAGAGAAGGCATAAAACCTAATTCCCGCAGCAAGGCGAGCTCAATATAACGCAGTTGGGATTGGCAAAACTTCGCGGCAAGGCCGACTAAGGCTTGATGATAAATGAGGAACAACTCTTCGGCATTGTGCTGTACAGACAAAGTGCGAACCAATAACTCATTGATATACATACCAGCAAACAAACTTTGGCCAGAAAGAGGCACAGCAGGCGCAGCGGCTTCGACTTGAGTTAAGGTTTTTAATTCAGACTTACCGCTAAATTCGAAGATCAGCGGTTGAAAGGGCTGGAGAATACTCTTGATAGAGCGCTTACCGCTGCCGGTTCGGGCAACCACATCAACCCGTCCAATGCCGTCAACTAACAGGTTAACTAAGACACTGGACTCTCGATATGGGCGATGATGTAAAACGTAACCACGTTTCATCGGTAAGCGCGCTCGCTGAAATTAATGCTTAATCGTCGCCGTAACCTAAGCTACGCAAGGCGCGTTCATCATCGGCCCAACCGGATTTCACTTTCACCCACACTTCGAGGAAAACTTTATTATCAAACAAGGTCTCCATGTCTAAGCGAGCTTGAGTTGCGATAGTACGAATACGTTCGCCCTTGCTACCAATCACCATACGTTTTTGGCCTTCACGCTCAACAAGGATCAAGGCATTGATTTGATAAACGCCATTTTCCATCATCTTGAACTGTTCAATCTCAACTGTCGCATCATAGGGTAATTCATCACCTAAGAAGCGCATCAATTTTTCACGCACAATTTCCGACGCCATAAAACGTTGCGAACGATCGGTAACATAGTCTTCAGGGAAGAAGAAAGGTCCTTCAGGAATAGACGCCGCCGCTAGCTCTAAAATGCGCTTAACGTTGGTACCTTTACTGGCTGAAATCGGCAAAATTTCATCGAAAGGATATTTTTTGGCGACTTCTTCCAAATACGGGAACAGCGATTCTTTGTCTTTGATATTGTCGACTTTGTTAATCGCCAGAATTGTCTGACGCTCTTCACCGCCACGGCGTAATTTACTCAACACCATCTCATCATCGGCGGTCCACGTCATGCCATCGACCACAAAAATCACCATAGCTACATCGGCAAGCGAACTGGTTGCTGCGCGGTTCATCAGGCGGTTAATCGCCCGCTGCTCTTCTATGTGTAAACCTGGTGTATCGATGAACACGATTTGCTTCGGACCATCGGTATGAATACCCATGATACGGTGGCGCGTTGTTTGTGGCTTTTTAGAAGTAATACTTACCTTCTGACCAAGTAAACGGTTAATTAACGTTGATTTACCGACGTTAGGGCGACCAATGATCGCTACCATGCCGCAATAAGTGACATCGTATTGGGCCGACGGCGTTGGCGCGGCCGCATTCATCCTTGCCAGTAATTCATCTAAACTCGGCTCAGTTGCCGCTTTTGCAGCATCGATACCTGACAAGTCTGTTTTTTTGGTCATTTCTTTAGTAACTCCAATACTTGAGCGGCCGCGATTTGCTCGGCTTTACGGCGTGAACTCGCCACACCAATGACGCTTTGACTCAAGTCTTCAATACGACATTCAACGGTAAATGTCTGATCGTGGGCATCGCCTTCTATGTTGATTACTTGGTAATCAGGCAGCGGCTTTTTAAACCCTTGTAAATGTTCTTGCAGTAATGTCTTAGCGTCTTTCTGGCTGATCCCAGGTTGAATTTCGGCCAAACGCTCGGCATACCATTTCAGCAGTAATGCACGGCAAACTTCGAGATCGGAATCAAGGTAAACGGCGCCAATAATGGCTTCAACCGCATCGGCAAGAATCGACTCGCGTCTAAATCCGCCACTTTTCAACTCGCCAGGACCGAGATATAAATAATCGCCGAGCTTAAACTCTTGGGCGATGATAGTTAAGGTATCACCGCGAACTAAGGTGGCACGCATCCGGCTTAAATCGCCTTCGGTTGCCTTCGGAAACTGATGATACAAAGCATCAGAAATCACGATAGATAAAATTGAATCACCTAAAAACTCTAAGCGCTCATTATGCTTATTTGCCGCACTTCTGTGGGTCAGCGCTTGAGTCAAAAGCTCAATATTCTTGAACTCATAACCTAAAGTACGACACAAACGTGGCAAATTTTTAATCGGTTCCATGCTATTTAATTCCACCTACACGCTCAAAACGCACACCGCTTGGCACCCAAGTTGGGAGGAAGTCGGCTTTTGAACGGTCAAATTCAAAACTAATCCAAATCGCTACCGCTTTACCAACAAGGTTCTCTTCTGGCACAAAGCCCCAGAAACGACTGTCGGTACTGTTATCGCGGTTATCGCCCATGGCAAAGTAATGGCCTTCTGGCACTAAAAACTCACCCGCGGGTAAATTACCTTCGCGCTTAAAATATCCCAGCATGTCAGGTCGACTTGGGTTGATCAAAATATCGTGGGCGACATCACCCAATTCCTCTTTATAACGCAGTAATGGCACACCATCTTGGCTGTAATCACCACGACTGATCTCTGTGCGGGCGATAACTTGCGGTTCTGGACAAGCTGTTTGCTCAACGCCACAGGCCTTTTGGATCATCAACTGTTTATTACGGTAAATAATTCTATCACCCGGCAAACCGACTACACGCTTAATGTAGTCAATGGCGGGATTTTCAGGATACTTAAATACCACCACATCACCGCGTTTGGGCTCGCCAGTTTCAACCAGCTTGGTTCGCCATACGGGATCTTTAAGCCCATAACTAAATTTTTCCACCAGAATGAAGTCGCCCACTAAGAGGGTTGGCATCATAGAGCCCGATGGGATTTGAAATGGCTCATAAATAAATGAACGTAGGATCAACACAAAGGCAATCACAGGGAAGATAGAATGCGCGGTTTCGACTATGGTCGACTCACGAATGATTTGGTACTCAGTTTCTTCAGTTAAATTCGCTTGTGATGCCTTTGCTAACGCTAAACTCTCACGACGCTTTGGGGCGAAAACGAGCACATCGACTAACCAAATAAGTCCTGAGATCAGGGTGATTAGCACTAGAATAATGGAAAAATACGCTGCCATTGCTTATTGAACTCCTGCCTTAAAAATAATTAAAGGTGCCTAACTGGTGCCTAACTCAGCGAATATCATACTTTAGTTAACTTACCGTATTCGACCTTGGTAAACCAAAGTGATAAACCAATGCGATAACCTAACTAAAGCGCCGCAAACAGCGGCGCAATAGTCAACTAAATTGTCACTTCTTATGCTAACGATTACTCGTTTAGCTTAAGTACCGCTAAGAATGCTTCTTGTGGCACCTCAACGTTACCTACTTGCTTCATCCGTTTCTTACCCTCTTTTTGTTTATTTAAGAGTTTTTTCTTACGAGAAACGTCGCCGCCATAACACTTAGCCGTTACGTCTTTACGCAGGGCTTTTACGGTTGAACGGGCAATAATTTGACTGCCCACCGCCGCTTGAATCGCAATATCAAACATCTGACGTGGAATAAGTTCTTTCATCTTATCCACTAAAGCTAAACCACGGTGACGAATGTTTGATCTATGGATAACCATAGCCAAGGCGTCGACTCGGTCGCCGTTGATGAGAATATCTAAACGCACCATGTCTGCAGGATCGAAACGAATAAAGTTATATTCGAGTGATGCATAGCCACGGCTAGTGGATTTCAAACGGTCGAAGAAGTCCATGACCACTTCCGCCATTGGCAGATGGTAAGTCACAGCCACTTGGTTACCGTGGTAAACCATGTTCACTTGGGTGCCACGTTTTTCAATACACAGGGTAATCACGTTACCTAAGTATTCTTTTGGCACTAAAATGTTGGCCTCAACAATCGGCTCACGCATTTCTTCAATGTTGTTAATCGCAGGCAGATCAGACGGGTTATCAACGTAAATCGTTTCGCCGCTAGTCATCACGACTTCGTACACTACGGTTGGCGCAGTGGTGATCAACTCTAGGTTGTATTCACGCTCTAAACGCTCTTGTACGATTTCCATGTGGAGCAGGCCTAAATAGCCAATGCGGAAACCAAAACCGAGTGCCGAAGAACTTTCAGGTTCAAAGAATAATGACGCATCGTTCAGGCTGAGTTTGTTCAGCGCATCACGGAAGTTTTCATATTCGTCGGTCGAAATTGGGAATACGCCAGCGTATACCTGTGGCTTCACTTTCTTAAAACCAGGTAACGGCTTTTCAGCACCATTTTTGGCTAAAGTTAACGTATCACCTACGGGCGCGCCGTGAATTTCTTTCAGACCCGCAATCACAAAGCCGACTTCACCGGTTTTAAGCTCGGTTTTATCAGTTTGTTTTGGGGTGAAAATACCGACGCGATCCGCAGTGTGGTTTTGTCCAGTAGACATGACCTTAAACTTGTCACCTTTTTTCAGGCTACCGTGTTTAATTCGCACTAACGACACTACGCCTAAGTAGTTATCAAACCAAGAATCGATGATCAAGGCTTGCAATGGTGCGTCAGGATCGCCTTCTGGCGGTGGAATTTTGGCAACAATGACTTCTAAAACCTCGTCGACACCGACACCGGTTTTAGCCGAACAACGCACAGCATCCATCGCATCAATACCGACGATATCTTCAATCTCGGCAGCAACACGTTCTGGATCGGCTTGTGGTAAGTCAATCTTGTTTAAAATGGGTACCACATCTAGATTCATATCCAGCGCGGTATAACAGTTTGCCAGTGTCTGAGCTTCAACGCCCTGACCCGCATCAACCACCAGCAAAGCACCTTCACAGGCAGCTAATGAGCGCGAGACCTCGTAGGAGAAGTCAACGTGACCTGGGGTATCAATAAAGTTGAGTTGATAGACAAGGCCATCTTTGGCTTTATAATCCAAAGTGACACTTTGTGCCTTAATCGTAATACCACGCTCACGTTCTAGATCCATAGAATCTAAAACTTGAGAATCCATTTCACGGTCGGTTAAACCGCCACAAACCTGAATAAGACGATCTGATAGCGTCGATTTACCATGGTCGATATGGGCAATAATTGAGAAGTTTCTAATTTGTTTCATTATGCTGCAATGACTAATACTGAAAATGGATACGGTTCAAAGGAGCGAAATTGTACCTGATTGCGGTTTCAATACCAATCACATTCACTCCTACTTAAGACAGGCCGATAAAACAACGTCCAAAACCGCAGTTAGCTGTTATTTGATAAAAAATAACACATTGAAATTATTGAGCTAATTTATTTAAATTGATGCTCCTACCTAAATAGGCCAAAATCACAGGCTGAGCATCAACTTCTAAACGTTTGGCCTGTTGCTTACCAAAAGACCACGCAATCAAGGCACCAACGGCCGCAAAGCCCATGGCACCTAGGTTAGGATTAAACTCAAGCAACTGGCCTAAAAATTGTCCTAACGCCGCGCCGACAAACAGGCCAAACAGCGGCATTAAATAGATTAATGCCGCGGCTTTGAGGATCACGCTCTCGGGAAGGCCTAATTTGAGTAATTCACCAGCCTCACAGCGGCGGTCACTCTGAATAGAAAATTGCTGGGTTTTCGAGGAAAAAGCCTGAGCGACAGCAGAGGTCCCGCAAGACTCACTGTTACTGCAGCTCTTGCAGGTACTCTTAAGTTCCACTTCAACCGTCAACCAGCCTTGACTATCACTGGAGACGACTCTGGCAATTTCTTCCATCATAATCGGCGTCCTATTCTAGCGTCAGACTTTTAGCAATGCGCGTTAGAGTTTCTGTCGGCACTTTACCCACAGCAACCACTTCGGCATTACCGACTTTTTCTGAGACTAACGACAAGCCATTACGGGTAATTAATTCTTCAGGCAATGGACTCGTGCCCGCACGCGCCACATAAACAGAAATATTTGCCAGTCCATCGGTCAGTGCTATGTATTCCACCGCTTCGTGACTGCCAATTAATCTATGGTGGTCGCGCACTACCACAGTAAAACCTGCGGGTAACCAAGCAAATTGCCAGTTTTGACCGTCTTGGCGCTCGGCTTGATCGATAACTGCCGGCCACTCTTGCTTATAGGCCTCTTGCAAAATGGCTGGCGGCTCGCTGAATTCAATGAGTTCAATCACCATGATCTGCTCAAGTAATTGCTTATCTTGAGTCAGCATGTCGTATCTCAGTGGCAGATAGGTTTCCATATCAAGCCAAATTTGAAAGCCATAACGGAATTCATCATTAGGCAACAGGCGGATCATTTGCCCTGGACGCCCAGCGATACGGGTACGGCCACCGAGTACAAACTGATAACCCACTTCTAAGTCCGCCATATTGGCAGAGAAAGCAGCAGGCCAGACACCTTGAATATGATTAGAAACGATACTATACGCAGGCTCATCGTGCTCAATAAAGGTGACACGATTACCGACACGCACTGCATTTTTGGGTGGACCGTTAAGGTATTCTAGAAAGGCAACTTCTTGATTATTCACCTTACCGTGCAGGTAAACCAAAGGCCGAATATGATCGGCCTGAAGTTGAATAATCGATGCTTTAAACTCTTTCTCTCGTAAAGCCTGGCTCATTTTCTCGAGCCAAGCTTTGGCAGGCATGTCTTCCTGCGCGGTTGCAGGAAAGACCAAGGCTAATAAAGCCAACAGGATTAGACGCAAGCTAACTCCTCGTTATTGATTGACCGGAACGGGTACGACCTCGGTATTGTCCTCTACAACCGCACCAGTATTCAATCGTTGTTGCAACATATGATCTTGGATATAAGTATTAATTCGGCGACGTTGCTCATTCACCTGATCATTGGTATAGCCTTGATTCTGTTGTACAGGACCGGTTTGTAGGCTCACAGGTGATGCGCTACCAATAAGCGGCCTTGTAATTAACACGGGCGATGGTGACGCGGCATCATCGGCAGTTTGATTGTAATTCTGCACACCCACAATCGCAAACATAGCAACCGTCGCAGCAATGGCATATTGGCCAAATTGCTTAAATAAAGGTACGACGCGGCTTTGCTCCGAATTGGCGGCAATTTGTGGCGTTACAGGTGCAGTGACTTTAGACACATGATGCTTAGGCGCAACTATCGCTGGCTCAAGTTCAATGGCGGCAGCAATGCTAGCAGAGAGATCTAACACAATAGTCTGCGGCAATTCGCCACGCATGGCATCGCCTATCATATGATAGTTATGCCATTTATCATGTGAATGTGTATCAGCAGATAACTCTGCCATGGTCTGTTCATCAGTCTCTCCATCGACTGCGGCAGATACCCATTCTTGACCTAATTTATCCATTTTTCACCTGTCTAAATATAAGGGTTTCTTAAAATAAGAATTTAGGCTTCCAGCAAAGGCTGGAGCTTTTTATCGATTGCTTCTCGTGCTCGGAAGATACGTGATCTTACGGTCCCGACAGGACAATCCATGACTATGGCAATATCTTCGTAACTCATACCATCGAGTTCACGCAATGAGATGGCCATTCGTAATTCTTCAGGCAAGGTCTCTAATGTATCGAAAATCACTTTTTTGATTTCATCCGATAACATTAGCCGTTCTGGGGAGGCAAACTCCTTCAGCGCGTCACTGCCTTCGTAATATTCGGCATCTTCTGCATCAACATCATTCGCAGGCGTTCTACGCCCCTGTGATACGAGATAATTCTTCGCAGTGTTTACTGCGATGCGGTACAACCAAGTATAAAATGCACTTTCACCGCGAAAGTTTGGCAAAGCTCTGTAAGCTTTGATAAACGCTTCCTGTGCGACATCAGCAACGTCCGCTTGGTTCCGTACATAACGGGATATCAAGCTAATGACTTTACTTTGATATTTAAGCACTAACAGGTTAAAAGCGTTTTTATCACCTTGTTGTACGCGCTCAACTAATTGTTGATCACTTAATTGTCCACTCATCCGAGCCGACTTCTCCTAAATCTAAAATGCTGATTTCTCAGTCGCTCGAATCATATTCACTTATGTAGACTCGCGGGCTTTGAAAAAGTTCTAAAAATTATACAAAAAAAGTAAGGTAAAAAGGAAAGTACCCATAATCGGTGAGTTGGTTTACCATAGTTGGCACTCTTCAGTCACATCATGATACCCGATGAAACAAGTAGTTGAACACCAATCTGACATATTAGTCATAGGTAGCGGTGCCGCAGGTCTGACACTAGCTTTGCATCTTGCTGAAAAAGCAAAAGTAATTCTGCTTTCAAAAGGCCCACTCTCGGAAGGGTCGACTTACTACGCCCAAGGCGGTATCGCCTCCGTCTTCGACGAAAGTGACACTATCGAATCCCATGTTGCAGACACCTTAATCGCAGGGGCGGGTTTATGTGACAAAGACGTTGTCACTTTCACGGCTGAAAATGCCAAGAGTGCGATGCAATGGCTTATCGAATGTGGCGTCGCCTTCGATAAAGAAGAAACCACCGACGGGAACGCAAAAGATGCACCTTACCATTTAACCCGTGAAGGCGGCCATAGCCACAGACGTATTCTGCACGCTGCCGATGCCACAGGCAAAGAAGTGCAAACCACACTGCAAGAACGCGCACTCGCCCACCCCAATATTCAAGTTTTAGAACGCTATAACGCCATCGACCTCATCACCACCCGTAAATTAAATCGCCCAGGTAATCGTGTGTTAGGCGCTTATGTCTGGAATCGCAATGAAGAACACGTCGAAACCGTTAAGGCTAAGTTTGTCGCGTTAGCGACTGGTGGTAGCTCTAAGGTTTATCAATATACCTCAAACCCTGATGTCGCCAGCGGCGATGGTATTGCCATGGCATGGCGTGCAGGTTGCCGAGTGGCGAATATGGAGTTCAACCAATTCCATCCGACGTGTTTGTACCACGCAGATGCGCGCAACTTCTTACTCACCGAAGCCCTGCGTGGTGAAGGGGCTTATCTGCGTCGTCCTGATGGCAGCCGCTTTATGCCGGACTTTGATGAACGCGCTGAACTCGCTCCCCGTGACATCGTTGCCCGAGCCATCGACTATGAGATGAAACGTCTCGGTGCCGACTGTGTGTATCTGGATATCAGCCATAAAGATGCTGACTTTGTGATGAAGCATTTTCCGACCATCTATAGCCGTTGCTTAGAGCTGGGAATCGATATCACTAAAGATGCGATTCCTGTGGTACCTGCTGCTCACTATACCTGCGGTGGTGTAATGACAGATATGCACGGTCAGACGGATCTCAATGGTCTCTATGCTATTGGTGAAGTCGCCTATACGGGCTTACATGGCGCCAATCGTCTGGCGAGTAACTCGTTACTCGAATGTTTAGTGTTTGCCCGTGCGGCGTCACAGGACATAGAAAGCCAACTGCATAAAATTCAAATCCCGGGACAAATTCCAGCATGGGATGAAAGTAAAGTGTCGAACTCGGATGAGGAAGTGGTCATCGCCCATAACTGGCACGAGCTGCGGTTATTCATGTGGGACTACGTTGGAATTGTACGCTCTGATAAACGTCTGGAGCGAGCACTGCGCCGCTGCCTGATGTTACAGCAAGAAATTCAGGAATATTACAGTAACTTCAGGGTTAGCAATAACTTGCTCGAATTACGTAACTTAGTGCAAGTGGCCGAATTAATTATTCGCTGTGCCATGGAGCGTAAAGAAAGCCGTGGACTGCATTTTAATATCGATCATCCAGAGAAATTAGACGCGCCTCGCCCGACTATTTTACTACCAGAAAAGTAACCGCATAGGTGACTTCATCATAAACAGACTAAATCTCAGAATGAGGTTTAGTCTGTTGCATTTTAGCCCGCAGCAACAGCCGACATAAATGTCGATAGTCAGTATCATTTAACATATCAGCCCAAACCAGCAAGAGCCGCAGCTGAGTATCCACTTCGATATAAATCAAGCAAACAAAGGGCGTGACCCAAGTGCGTTTTAGTACCTGAAAGTGCTCCCCCGTTGACAAACGTCCCTCGCCTTTATCACTCAGCACAAAATCTAAACGCCAATGCTGCAGTCGCCACAACTGCGACAGCAAAAAAATACTGACAAGTACGATAAACAAATATTTAAGCAGAGATAAGGCGATAATGTCGCTTTGGGGCCAAAGCAGAAATGAGCTAAAACAAACACCAATAAAAACGACCAACGAGAGTCGTTGGTCGAAAGAGGCTTTTACGCTGAAACTATGGTGCCGGTCTTCCACGGACTTTTACTATCATACGAGCCAGTTCAGTGTCAGGGCACACTTCATGGCCCATAAACCAAGCAAACAATTCTGGATCTTCACATTCCAACAAACGGATAAACACGGTTTTATCTTCATCGGACATTTCTTGATAGAAGTTTTCAACAAAAGGTTGAAGCAAGACGTCTAATTCCAGCATCCCACGACGACATGCCCAGCGAACCCTTGCGATGTTCATTAATTCCAAGGTATTTCTCCCAACACAGATTTGGCATTAGTCTATCAGTTCACTGACTAAAGTGTCGATTAACCCTTCATATTGACTCACAAAATTAGCATTGTTGTACTTGCGTATCGAGTCCCTCAAAGAGATCGCTAAAATCTGTATCCAATAATCGCTTTACCGCAGGATGTTGGATCATACGTTCGGCAAACATCACATGGTATTCCTCTTTCACATCGGTGGTTTCACCGAGCAAATTCATACCATGGGAAATCACTTCTTGGCGATAAATCGACGGTGTGACAAAAATACCTCGTTTAAGGTAACCAAAGGCTTTCATCATGGCCGCATCATCGAACTCACCTAAGATACTAACTTTAAGATTTTGCTCGTCAAACCAGCGATATAGCTGTTGTCCGAGTGAGGTTCTGCGGCCAGGAATTAATAGCTGGCCTTGCTCTAAACAGGCTGGAAAATCAGCGCTATAAGTCTCCGCGGAGAAAAAACTCACGCCACACTCGCCTAATTTTTTAGATAAAATTTCAGGGTATTTCAGTGACTCACCTGCACAATCCGAAAGGATCATATCCAGTTTATGCTCACGTAAACGCGCCATTAGGCTCTCGTGAGTCGCCTCATAGCAGGCTAAGTGCATAGAATTGTCATTAGGTACTACAGATAGTAAAACTCGGCTGACTAAAGCTTTAGATAAGGCATCGGCAATACCCACCTCGAATAACATGGCATCCGCTTTTTGATAGTTAAGTAAATCGAGCATTTCATAGCTAAGGCTAAACATCTTATCGGCGTAGCGAAAAACCAATTCACCTAATTCTGTCGCCTCCAATGTCCGCCCGACTCGCTTGAACAGACTGCCGTTTAACCTATCTTCTAAGGCACGAATTTGCCCCGTTATCGTTTGCGGCGTCAAACATAGGGCTTCGGCCGCCTTCGCGACTGAGCCCTTTTTCTTAATCATCCAAAAATAATACAAGTGGTTATAATTCAAGTGCAGCATGCTAACCCGCTGTTAATGCTCCCTCAAACGCCAAAGCGCTGAGGGGTTACTGTGTTATTTTAAACTCGATTAGTTTAAAATCAGATGATTAAAAACCTGATGATTCCCAGTCAAGTTACTTTAAACGCTGGCAGTCGAGTAAGTTAGTAACTATGCCTTGTAACTGCTCCAAATCGGCAGCATTCCCCAGACTTACCGCTTCAGTGACTCCTGAAACTAAAACGTTACGTTCTGGAATACGTTCGGCGCAATAGGTTCGATTCGCTTCTTGGAAACGTTTACCACCGCGATACTTAAGTGCCCTCGATTCATAACCATTAGTTTCTAATCTCGCCCCTAAGGAATCAGATTTAAACATCAAAGCGCCATCCACTATTCCTTCAAGATAGCTTTGGCAAGTCTGCGAGTTTGCATCCTGATTACAGGCCGAAATTTGCGATGCCGTCGCGGTTGTCGATAAACATAAGAGCGTTGCTATTCCCATTAATTTCAACTTTATCATAGTTATACTCCTTTCTTAGGTAACACTTTTGATAACCAGAAATACCCGACTAACGCTGCCATAATCGAACCGATTAAGGTTCCTAGGCGTGCTAAGTCACCGTACATAGGGTCTGCATGTTCAAAGGCTAACGACGCAATAAACATAGACATAGTAAAACCAATACCGCACATGGCCGCGACGGGGGCAATTTGCTTCCAACCTACGCCATCAGGCAATTGCGCTAATTTTAGTTTCACCGCAATAAAGCTAAATAACATTACACCGATTGGCTTACCTAACATCAGACCCAATGCAATACCAACAGGAACAGGAGAAATTAACGTCTCCAAATTCATATTGCCGACATAAACACCCGCATTAGCAAAAGCAAACACTGGCAAAATGAGGAAAGTACTCCAAGGATGCAAACTATGCTCTAAGCCTTCTGAGGGTGAACTGCCATCCTTTGCCCGCAATGGAATACAAAAAGCAATGATGACGCCAGCCAGAGTCGCATGCACTCCAGACTTAAGTACGGCAACCCAAAGAATTAACCCTAAGATGCCATAGGGTAAAAGTGAGATAACCCCTTTGCGGTTTAACCCAACCAAGCCCGCAATCGCTAAACTGGCAATCACTAAACTGATGGTTGATAGGTCAGTACTGTAAAACAGCGCGATAATCACTATGACGCCTAAGTCATCGATGATAGCTAAAGCAAGTAAGAAGACTTTCAGTGAAACAGGAACGCGGCTTCCGAGCAGCGCCATAATACCTAAGGCAAAGGCAATATCGGTCGCGGCAGGAATCGCCCAGCCCGCTTGTGTGACAGGATCCCCATAGTTAAACAGTAAGTACACACCAGCAGGGACTAACATGCCGCCAATGGCTGCAAAGGTAGGCAGGGAAGCTTGAGCGACACTCGATAAGGCGCCTTCAAGTAACTCACGTTTCACTTCTAAACCAATCAGCAAAAAGAATATGGCCATCAAGCCATCGTTTATCCACAGGATGAGTGGCTTGTGTATATTGAGTTCGCCAATTTTGACTTGAACGTCAGTGCCTAAAAAGCCTTGATAAAGTCCAGATAAGGGGGAATTGGCCATCAGCATGGCTAAGGCAACAGCAACCAATAACAGGATACCGCCAGCCGACTCTTGGCTCAGAAAATTTCTAATTGCTTTTTCCATCTTGCACTCCTAAAAATCATAATGAATTGAGTGTAGACGAATTGTAATAACAAATATAATCGTAAGTTTCTCCCTAACACCTCGGCTATCCCGAAGTGTTAGACTAAAAAACATACATCACACAGCAACAGGGGCTTTGATATGAGGGTGTGGAGCGTAGTTTGTTAATTCAAAATCATCGAATTGATAGTCAAAAATCGACTCAGGTCTGCGTACAATAGTCATGGTCGGCAACGGTTTTGGATCACGACTTAACTGCAGTGCCGTCTGTTCCATATGATTAGAATATAAATGGGTATCGCCACCCGTCCACACAAAATCACCTAAGGCCAAGTCACATTGCTGGGCGACCATCATAGTTAACAAAGCATAGCTGGCAATATTAAATGGTTTTGTGACAATAGGGGTTTTACTGCAAACCACTTCGCACGAGTGAATGTTTTTATTTTATGACAAACCAATGAGACTTTTACTGAGAATCTATTACAGGATAAAAATCAAATTTGATTGAAACAGAATCTGCCTTACAATTTGTTGCTCACTAGCATCATAAAAATTTGTAGTAACAAAATGCAATTTTTCATAATTCATCTAGTGTCGGATCAAATGACAATTCACTTTTCAAATTGAGCACTCTTTTAGGGAGGGGAACATTATTATTGCACAACGCAACATTTTCGCGCTTCAATATGTGAGCTGCAACAACCGCATTAACTTCCAATATTAAGCAGCCATTAGACATACCATACATCAGCTCAATTGCTCGTCTATTTATTACTGACGGATGAGGCTCAAATGCAAGTTCAACAATAGTGTTCCACATTGTATCTACAGGTATGTCTGACATTGAAATTGGTCGTGTAGACTGCGCCACCGAGTTCATTCTAGACAGCGAAAAATCTAAAAATTGAGACACAGAAAAATCGTAAGCTCGCACATACCAACCACAATAACCATGAAAAATTGCGAATGGAACAATTTCAGTGGCCATTGAACCAGCATTCAAGCACTCATACTCAATCTCGACAACACTGTGACTAACAATTGCTCGGTTAACGGCTGCCGTGACTTCCATATCTGGATACAATAGCCAGTTATCAAACATGAACTTAGACGTATTCTGGCTGGCTCGTGAGTACGTTGACTCCTGCAAAGAAAAACGCGCTAGGTTAGCCAGTGATTTTTGAGGGGTATGCACAAACAAAGCAGTGAATTTATCAGTTCGATAGAACGCTTTGTCCTGATGCCTCATCTCCAAGTTATCAGATGCTATTTGGCGATACAGGGCAATATCTCTAGTGCAACTGGCTGTAGCCAGTTGCAAACATTTACTCAGCCACTGTCGGCTAACTCTACCATAAAACTCTAATGAAAAATCAATGAACTCCAGACGGTCTTTTTGTGTCAACGGCAGCTCATCAAGTGAGAAAATTTTCAATGGAACCCAACTTTTTTGTTATTTTATAAAAAATATACAGCACAGGTGCTCTAACTGTCATCTTCTTAATATTCCCTGTAACCTTTCTGTAAAATTTATCCCAGCCTGCTGAGCATCCACCAGTTTTCTTGTCATTCGCTTCAAGCCATGTGGATAGTAAGGAGCACGTGTAGGGAAGGTTCTGTCATGTACTTAACAAGCAAGTTACACGGATTCTACCGGTTCAATTTAGGCATGCTCGAAAATAATGATTCATACTAATCGCTGTACCAAGTCTGAATCGAGCATACCTATCACATCAATTTTCAACTCCCATTGAAAAACCGATTTGACTCAACAGATTCAGTGAATTATATGTAATTTGGTGTCGCACTTCGTCAAAAGGCATTGACCAAGCATCACTAAGGAGACTAACTGTAATATCAAAATCCCACGGCATAACAGAGTGACCATTTAACTTCGCAAATGGACCGTCGCTTTCAGAAACGACTTTGTCCTTCGGAAGTCTTTTAGCCAATGCTTTCCCTGATGCAGAATTAAAAGCTGCAGGGCCAATACTGAACCAACAACCTTGCGCTATTGTGGCATTCAACTCTGATATCGTTCCAGTGAACCAATGTAGTACAGGGATTCCGTGGTCTGGATACTCTCGGAGTAGTGTTAATACGTCTGTAACCGCTTGCCTTGAGTGAATGCTGAGTGCTCGTCCACCAATATCATGACATCGCTTTACCGTAGCTGAAAATACTTGCTTCTGCTTCAAGTAGCTAGAGGCGTAACGTTTAGAACCATCTAAACCTATTTCCCCGACAGCAGTTGCACCATCGATCAGCTCTAATAAGAGATCCAACTCTTGGTAACGCTCCTCAACAAGCTCA
Organism: Shewanella sp. SM68; assembly: GCF_025653925.1. NCBI lineage: Bacteria > Pseudomonadati > Pseudomonadota > Gammaproteobacteria > Alteromonadales > Shewanellaceae > Shewanella > Shewanella sp. SM68. Next base: position 84,086 of record NZ_JAKKRU010000007.1, on the reverse strand, counting down.
GGGTGAAGGCCTGGGCTGATCAACATTGCTTCGTGATGTCCAAGCACGGAACTTGTTGCCAGAAAGGCCTTCGGGCTTGTTGTTACTAGCCACGTGAAAGCGTTACGACTCAGAGTTTCGGCATGTATCTCCCTGGCGTTGGGGTAGAGGTCTAAATGACAATGGAAATCGATCAAAGCAACTGGTCCAGAACAAGGACAGCTTCAAGTTCCGCAAGTCCCTGTTGTAGAACTCGACGATAGCGTGGCCGATCCTCAATAGGTGAGAAGGCCAGTGTGCCACCCAAGAATCGATCTAGCCCTCTTTGCTTTGATTCGAGCACAGCAAGAGCGGTTGCCATCGGATCATCAGGGTTACCAGATTTATCGCTGCCCAGTACAGATGGGAAACGATAGTTAGTTGTGTCTGTCCCTGGTCCCCAGGCTAAGAAAGCAGCTCGACGAATCAAGCAAGGTACGCAGCGGCCACAATGTTGACGATTATAAGTCCTGAAGCGTCCACAACTTGTAGAGTCTGAAGCTAGCTCTTTCAATCGCTTCTGGTCAAGGCAGTCGCGCATCATCTCGCCTTTGGTTTTGAAGCGGTAAGGCAAAATAAGCTCTATAGATATTCCAAGTTGGTCGAGCACACCTTGAAGCATATCAATAAAGAGAGGGTGAGTTGTTCGAGTACTCAGGCTTGATACACGGCCGGGGACTAATGGCGGATTGATGCATATAAATCCGTTTTCAGGGATGTAGATCGGAGGCTTCGGGAGATTAACCTTCGTCGAAGCCAACACGGCAAATGCGTAGAAGACCAAAGAGCGAGCTCGAGTGGACGCTTCTCGTGCACCTTTGAAGCTAATACCATGGCTCCATTGATAATGTGAGCCCGTACCTGCCAGCAAACTTGCGTAACGCCGCTGCCGTTCCGAATCTTTATGTGCAAGTTGTGAGACAAACAGAGGGCACCTGCCTTCTGTGACCAAATTAATGCCACCAATCAGGCTATCGAGACCACCTGATAGTAAAGACACGCAATCATTCTGAAGGTAGGCCCCATCTCCCTGAGGCGGCTCAACCCCTGCATCATTAAATATCAGGGTCCAATAGTCGCCGGTTAAAACCTTCAACATTTCTTCAAGACGCGGCTTAAGATGCCCCCATCGTTGAGGATCACAAAGCCCAACGGTGAGTTGGATAGTACGAGTCCATCCATCTGCACTGGTGTTTCTGGGACTAGCTAAGTCGGCACTGCAAACAGCAAGACAAAACTGAACAAAGTCCCAGACCTCCGTTGATGGCTGGAATCCTGCTCGTTTCAATGCTCTAGGCCAGAGGTTGGCAATTGTGCCGACACCATCTCGTTTGGCACTCTTGAAATATGAGAACACTCGCTCGTTTGTTTGAAGTTGTGGCGGAACGCTTTCAACTTTGCAGCACAAAATTTTGTTCATTCGGCAAATACCTGCATGGCGGATTGAAGTACTGACTGTGCCAAACTCTTTGGGTCTGTATGGATGGCTTTTTTTTCTTCCAGAACAACCCGTACTTCCGCCCATACCCATTCCTTTATGTCAGCTCGGCGTAGTTGGATCTGGACTGGATCATGCTTGAGTTTTTCGTAGGTTTGGCCAAGTTGCATATCTATACGCTGACAGATTTGGTTCGAAATCGTCAGTCCGATCACATCGGCAATTTGAGCATCTGTCAGATCAAAAATATCAACATCTGGGTGGTTTTCGTAAAGCTTAGCTAGAGCCTCTGTACCTGCGTCACGCAGAGACTCTTCGTCAATACTGCCAGCTCCTGAGATCACCTCTTTTAAAACTTCAAGCGCCAAGTCAGACGCGGAAAGATTGGCCGACCTACAGTGGGCTACCCAGTCCGTAACCCGTTGGTCAGTGCCATCCCGAGCTGCCGCAAGGAACTGGCCTAGTACACCTGCCCCCCGAGCGGTGCTGCGCATGGTGGAAGCTGCGCGGCTTGCCCCACCCATACCTTTTGACACCATACTCCGAGTTGCATCACGTAGATCGTCTCGGTTGCCATTTCGGAGGTAAGAACCTAGTTTCGAACGTGCGGGACCAAAACGACGGTTCGGTGCTAAGACGCTTTCAGGCACGGGAGTAACATTATTGTCAGGTACATCGCCGGAGCCATTTTGTTCAGAGCCAGGTTGTTCCCCTCCACCACCGACTGAGCTTGGTGCAGTCTGGTCTGGAGTTAGCCATTCAGGGTCAAAAGGAGAGCCTGCACGGCCGCCACTACTTGATGTTGAAGTCCCCATCAGTGTTTCTTCCTTAGATTTTCAATCGCTGCCTTTGTGGGCTTTGATAGTTCGTTTAAATCCGCCCAACGTTCCAAGATCTCTCGTGCCCAGGGCTGAGCTCCTAAGGTTGGTATGATGCCGGGACCAACTTGTTTTAGGGGCGCTTGCTCCAACAGACCGGCAGCTTTCTTCCCTAATACTGGAAAGGTCTTGCAGCACTCAACGAGCATTACGATTTCCTCGTTTCGCCTCCAAGTTCGGGCATTACTGCAACTCTGCCACGCCTTAGTCATCGCGAGTTCTGTCTGGTCAGGACCAACTTTGTTCATGAGATCCGTGAGGGATTGATGTCCGCTTGTTGCGTTTTTCAGTGCGTCACGAAGCTTGCGTGAGTCAGGATTCATATTGTCATCACCAAAGTCACGAGTGCCCGAATCACGGCTCAGGTGCAGCAGTGGACGAAGATCTTCTGTGCCGAGTAGGGGGGGTAATTGAAGCCACTGTCGTGTGAAGGAATTGCTCTTGAAGGGGGGTAGTAAATCCCCTTGTTTAGTGGCAGCGTCTTCTGCGTCAGCAAGGATCTGCACTCGGCCGTCATTGTCGGAATGTACTTGACCAGCGATAGCCTCTGCGAGTGACTCATCACAGCGTTCAAGAAGATGCCACTTCGCCAATGCAGCAATATCTAGCTTGATCCCTTGAGGTGCTGAAAGGGCCTCGCGTAGGTATACCGTATTGAGGAAGCGTTTCATAAGCCGAGGATTGGCATTAACCGCTGACGAGCCATGGAGTAGTGATGCCAATCCTTCAGCAAGGTTCATCAAGCTCCGAAGAGCCTCGTTTGTTCCGACAAGGTCATAGAGAAACTCTTGATTAATCGTTTCGCCTTTCCAACTGTTTCGTAATCTTGCAGGAATGAGCTCAAGTGCTCTTTCAAATTGCTCAAGATTGAGTGAACCGACCTTGGCCTCGCGTTCCAACAGAAGCAGCACCAGATAAGCTTTCGCCTCATTGAGGCCCAGTCTCGGAACATGAAGCGGCACCTGAATGAGCTTGTCAAAATAATTGGTGGCCACATCGCCTGAAATTCCAGCGCCATCGAAATGGACTTTTACTGCGGCCTTTATGAAATCATTGTCTGCCGCAACGACAAAAGCGCTACGACGAATGAACAACAGCAGGCGAATAGATTCGAGTGTTGAAATAGCTGTTTGAGGGAGGCATCGATCTAAGTCGTCAACGAAAATCACCAAAGTGATTTTGAGTTCGGTAAGAAGCTCCTCGAGGGTGTCCCGGAAAGCTTGAATGTGCGCCGGCATGGAGAACGGCTCACTTGGCTTCAGCAAACTTTTGGCTGCGGACACAATACTTTCAGAATCTACTGCTATCTCACTCGGCTTTTCCGGTGAGGAGAAGAAGCCTACAATACTGTTGAAGGTTTTACCTAGCGCTCCTATTGGAATACCGATTGACATTGTCAGTGCGGCCTCACCACTCAACTGGGCAATCCTAAGTAGATTGATGCGACGCCATAGCTCAGTAGCCTTATCCGCGATGGTCTGGTTATCTTTGGCAAGCCGAACAATCTCATCACCTACAATCTGAAGCAGTGCGCTACGAGCTGTCTCGAAATCTTGATACAACCATGGATTGAAAGTGAGGACAACGAATTTGTTGCATAGCTTGTTGCCAGCTTGATCTGCTTCGGGGAGGAGCTTCAGACGAGCTTCAATCATCTTAACCAAAGACGATTTACCAGCCCCCCATCCACCGGAAACACCAATGGAAATAGGCTCACCATCGGCTTGCGTCAGCATGCTTACGCATGCATCAGCAACTACAGCGAAATTCAGGTAATCAATTACTGTCTCGTTGTCATGCCACATCACTTAAAATCCATTTTCTAGGTGAGTGGCAAAAGCAATTTGATTGCCACATATGTTTAAAGTCAAGATAACGGCAGAACAACCGAATTTCAATTAGAAACTTAGTGGTTTACAACTAATGTTGAAATACTTAATTCTATGAACCCAGTTTCAACCAGCTCCTCTCGGAACTCTTTTAGGTTTGAATGAGGCACTGCTAGCCAAAATAAGTTTTTCGCTCTAGTGACAGCGACATAACCAATCCGACCTTCCTCGTCATTTGTACCTGAAAGTAACGATTGGATATTAGCTTTCTTTGCCACAAATAAAACAGCTCCTATGGATTCGCCTTTCACTTGATGAACCGTTTCCACCCTAATTCCGGGGTCATTTTTCTGAGCCGCTATAGCTCCAGTGAGGGGCTCGCTAGTCAACCCAGTTTTCGCCAATTTATTGCCAACAGTACCAATCGGAGATAGCCCATATTGCTTCTCGATGGTCGCGAGAAGAATTTTGATATTATTTTTAAGTTGTGAATGCCACTCTGTTTTAGCGACAAGTTCAGACAATGGCAGTCCTGTTTCGGCATTGCGACAAAAGCACCACAGCAATCTTCTGAGCCCCAGCATCCACGTTTCATGAGGTCCTCCCAGCAAATTTGAGCTTAGCCCATTCGGAGGGTTGTCAAGCAACCCGACGACTGCTTTGCATACAAGCCTATAGCATTCCTGATACTGACCCTGTTGATCTCGCAGCAACGAAGCCTCAGCGAACATTGCTATCGTACCTTGCCCAGGTGGAGCAGTTTTCCCCGCAAGTTTCGCCGCCCGATCTGCCCCTCGACTGAGAATCACGGCATCCTGATGTGACATTCCTAATTCATCGATATGCGCCTTGAATAATTCAAACAGATTGGAAAGCTGTGAGTCCTTATATCCAATGAAATACGCTCCACCTTTTTCGTTTTGCCTATCTGGTTTATCATGACGGCCGCAGAGTGAGTTGGCTATATTAATTATCGAAGGAAGGGAGCGATAGTTGCGAGTGAGTTTGTAGCCCGTCACATCAGCACGATCCGTATAGGTGTGCAAGAAAGAGCCATCTGCGCCAGAGAAGCCATAGATACCTTGGTTTATATCTCCGATGAGGGAAACTTGGACTCCTGCACCGATTAGCAATTCCAAAATTGCTTGATGTATTGCCCCAAGATCCTGAGACTCATCGACCAGAATCTGGGGATAACGGGCAGCCAGAGCCCGCAGAACAGAAGGTTGATTAACCAAAGTTTGATACACCCAGTATCGGCCAAGTTCATGAGTGTAGGCTCCCGTTCGCCCCAAACGGTTGACAGTATTTCGAGCCTTAACAACATCAAGTTTCTCTATTCGTTGATTGGCATAGCTGAAGAAGAAAATGTTTCCATCCTGTATGCCAACATTGATGTCTTTGATCGGCAGAGGTCTGCCCTCATCAGGCCAATATTGAAAGCTATTAAGGAAAGATTCAGAGCCCAGCACTAAATATGCAGATTGAGTCGCTGCCATCGTCCGGTAAGCATGAGGGCGTAATATGTGCTGAGTGAAAAAACCGTCAAGTGTCGCAACTTCCACGCGCTTACGACTGGCATCGTCAGGGAATACTGAGGCGAGCTGTGTGTATCCCTTGTTAAATGTATTTACCGCAACATTAGAGAAGGACAAAAGCACAACACGCCCACGTTTTTTCCCCATTTTCTGCCGGACAGCGATCAGGCGCCTAATGGCCGTTTCAGTTTTTCCGCTACCAGCGCATGCCGTGACAGCGATAGACGTCAACGGTGCATTTATTACTTCGTTCTGCTCTTCTGAGAGTTTCATGACTTGACCGCGTCTTGGCATACATACCGAATCGCTGCTTTAAGATAATCAGGAACCTCACACCCTGGCGTTTTGCCAATTTGCTCAGCAAAGGCCTGGCCGAATCGCCCCTTTTGTACATTGCTTCTAGTATCTTTGCGTTCGAACATCCCGCAAAACAGCGCTTTAGCCTTCTCAGTGTTGTCTGGTTGAGCATCCACGATCTTACGTAGTGTTTTCGAGATTTGTGGATGTGGATCGGCTAACGCAGTAAGCATTGGGTCGCGGTTCGCTGCAAGCAGTGCCAAGTCGTATTCCAGGGTTTTCACACCGTGGAATACCTTCACAAAAGCATCCTCCGACTTCTTCATCTTGACGGTGTTACCAGACAATTTCACACTATCTCCTAACGATGGATAAACCTCTTTCCTTTTAACTTTTTTCTTCTTAACCGCCTCATCGACCGGTTCTTCCTCTTCAGACGCGTCTGTTTCTTCCAAATACGCAGCTTCGGCAAGCAAATCCTCAATCCCTTCCTCATCCAGCTTGCCTATTGCCGGGACCTCGACCTCTTCTTCTTCGAAGGGGTCGGCATCCGTCACGACAGCGACGGGGATTCGTAGGCCTTTTTCACCAAATAGCGGCAAAAAAGAATCGAAATTGAGCCCCTCGACACTGATCAGGCTGACCCCAAACTTCCGGAGATCAAGTTTCATTAGTTTGGCGAGTGCGTCTACCAACATGAGCTCCGCAGCCCCCTCGACAAAAATCACCCGGCGAGCAAAAAAAAGTTCAGCCCTAGTAACATCCAGATAGCGCTCAAGTTTTTCTCGCTTTCCCTTAGCAAATTTGATCTCGCGAGGGAAGAAAGTCTCCACGCCAGTATCGTTCTCTACCAAGCACACAAGAGATTCGAGTTTTGAATTACTGGCAAAATTAGGTGAGTGGCTGGTGACAAACAGTTGCACAGGTTTTTCACCCTCACTTGTAGGCACACCTGCGAGGTAATTTAATAGAACGCGTTGCAATTGGGGATGCAAATGTGCTTCCGGTTCCTCGACAATCAAGCTCCGGTAAGCCGCGTCAGGATTCTTGGCCAACTCGCTAAGCACTACCGCCATGTAAATCAGATTGTTGAAGCCCAACCCATTGTGCTCTATTTCCAAAGAGTCAACCGTAAGTGCAAGCCGAGCAGAAAGCCGCTGAAAATCCGTGGTGCAGAGACCAACAGCAAGTTCCTGCGCCAATTGTTCGCCCATCATTGAGCTATGCCGAGAAGATATTGCGGTATGGGTGTTTTGGATGGATGGATTCTGTTGAAGCGTTTCGTCAAGCTCCTTCAACGCCAAATTGATAGCTTCGCGCCCCTTGTCATCGGTAAGCAAATGAAGCAACCGAGATAGCTGACTATTACGGCTAGGCCGAAGCCCCTGTGCAGCATCCCGTAGAGGTTGCAGATATACACCCCTAAGGTTTTCCATCATATCTGAGGTAAGCGAAATATCTTGATGATCGCCGCACCAACGTTTCACTCTGAAGCGTCCCGTCTGATCCAAATCGGTGTAGCGGACATGGATATGCGCTTCCATGGTATGATCATCGCACGGCTTAAGAGCAGCAATGAAATCCGCCTCATCTTCGAGGCTCAGATCTCTAAATACAAAATGGAAGTTGATATCGCCACTAGGCTCTCCCTCGACTGGTCGATGTCGGTCAGAGATATCGAGCCGAGGGTAGAGTTCATCATGTCCTGCAAGAAGAGTCCTGAGAGCATCTACTACAGCGCTTTTGCCCACGTTATTTGGACCGACCAATACATTCAAACCAGGCTGAAATTTCAGCTTGGCCTCACGCAATTTTCGAAAATTCTTAATCGTGAGCTCAGCGAGATACATGAAGGTCCCTTTCCTAGTTATTATTGTCGATTGCAATCACTACAACTTTAATAGTATCGATAATGCAAGGCTAGCCTTAATTGCGGCCATTCGTTTTTTCATCAAGCAAGGTTCGTTAGTCTGTAATCAACAAAGTAACCATGCCATCTAACCGCTCTTTGGTTTTTCCCCATTGCGGCATAACCTGGTTCATTAAACGATAGAACCGTTCGCTGTGGTTGTGCTCGGCGATGTGGCAAAGCTCGTGCAATATCACGTAATCAATACAATCGCGTGGCGCTTTGACAAGGTGGGGATTTAAGGTAATTCTGCCACTTGGAGAGCAGCTGCCCCATTGGGTTTGCATAGTCAGGGTGCGAAGATGTGGCCGGTCGTTGACCCAAAGGGTTTGTTCTAACATGGCATCTAACCGCTTGCTAAATAACTCTTTAGCTCGTGTTTTATACCAGTCGCTGAGCAACTCTTTCACTTTGCCAGAGCTTTTCGCCCGTACCGTCACCTCTATCTTGCCGCGCAGTAACTTCACGCCTTGAACCTGATCAGGTGCTTCAACAACTTTGAGCAGGTACTGCTTACCCAAGTAGTAATGGCTCTCACCGCTGATATACTGGCGTGGTGTTGTATGTTCAAGCTGCTTTTTAAAATCACGTAATTGTTCGTAGATCCAACGGCCACGCTTTTTAACGGCTGATAGTACAGAATCATTGCTGGCTTCAGCAGGTGCTGATACCACAACACGGCAATCCGGATGCACTTTAATCAGTACTTTTCCTGCAGTTTGAGACCGAAGCACTCGCTCTATGCTGATTAATTCATCACCATAGTAAAATGCGAGTGATTCTGAAGCTGGCCGAATTGGGACGTTCATTTTAATTAAGACCCACTCAACCCAACGCGTGTAATTTGCACTATCATCTCGACGATTTTCTTCGCTTGGTCCATACCACCGCCAATCGCTTTGCATTCCTGAAACATGCGAGGAAGGAGCTTTTTCCGGATATCAGCTTCAATGTTCTGCGGATTAATCGAATTTTCTGCAACCGAAGTGGTCACTGATTCGTCAATTTCAAAGGCTAATTTGACCCACTTGTCTTGAACCTGCTGATCTTGAATGGCGAACGCTTCCGGCAATATCTTCTTAAAGACACCAAAGTAAGCCTGAGCATGGTGGTTTCCGCTGAAAGTATCAGGGATATCGCTGAGTCGGCGCTCTTTAACCTGTTCTTCAAATTCGCGGAACAACATGTATTGCTTCAGTGGGTGATCGAACAGTTTGGCAGCTTCTTCGATAGCTTGGCGTAGTAGTTTCGAAAAGGCCTCTTGCGCGTAAGGGTCGTCTCGTAACTCTTGCTCAATCATTCGAGTTACCCGAGTTTTGATAATATCCGTTTCGTTACGGGTTTTATCTTCGTTCCAATCCTCTGGCTCAGGCTTTTGACCCATTTTGCCGACTTCATACACGCCACCAGGTTCTTTCACTTCAACACCAACGACGTGTTTATCCAGCAGCTTTTTCACTTGTTCGGCGTACTGGTCGTAATCCACTTTTTCACCAGCATCCTGCTGAACTAATTGGCGCAAGCTGGAGAATTGTTTCACCGTTTCTTTGTAATGGCGCCGGTCATCATCGCTAAAACTTTTGTCTTCAAAGAAGGTGGCAGATTGCAATGCGACTTTTAGGCAACTGGCAAAAGCAGTCAGTGCTTCGTAGAAGTCTTCCCGAACTTTCAGGTTTACATCAACCAACTCACCATGCCGGTCTTCAATCTTAGGGATCAGAACTTGGCGTAGTTGCTCGATGTCGTTCTTGTTTTTAACGCCATCAAAAATGGTCCATAGGTGTTTATAGAGCTGAGGTAAGCGTTTGTACTCAGTACTCATTTGGCTGTAGAGACCCGCAATATCGTTAATGTCGTAACCGCCTTGAGTACGGGAGGCTAAATCCTGATATTTCTGAATAGTGGTATCAAGTTCACTAAGAATGCCACGGTAATCGATGAGCAAGCCGAACTTTTTCAGCGGATGTAGGCGGTTCACTCGAGCAATGGCCTGGATCAGATTGTGCTCTTTTAGTGGCTTATCGATGTATAACACGGCGTTTTTTGGTTCGTCAAAACCGGTCAGTAGTTTGTCGACAACAATCAGCATTTTTAACGAGTCATCTTTGTCGAAGCGTTCAATCAGATGCTTGGTATACGTTTGTTCATCCTGATTACCGACATTGGCTTTCCACCATTGCGTGACTTCCGGAGCTGCCATTTCATCGACGTCGGTATTGCCTTCACGGGTATCTGGCGGGCTCATCACGACAGCCGATTCAAACAAACCGGCTTCATCTAAATACTTTTTGTATTTAATAGCTGATGCTTTACTGTCACATGCCAGTTGGCCTTTCAGGCCTTCTTCAATGTTTTTATCAAAGTGGTTGGCAATATCAAGCGCTATCAAGCGGATACGGTCTTCTGCTCCGTATACCTGGCCTTTTTTGGCAAACTTGCGCTTTAAGTCGGCTTTTTGCTCGTCAGAAAGCCCAGCAGTAATGCGCTCAAACCAGCTATCAATAGCGCGTTCGTTCACATCTAAATCAGGGATGCGCTCTTCGTATAAGAGCGGGGTAACTGTCTGGTCTTCGACCGCCCGTTGCATGGTGTAGGCGTGCACAATAGGACCAAATTTATTGGTCGTTTTGTCGTCTTTAAGGAGTGGCGTTCCAGTAAATGCCACAAATGCCGCATTCGGTAATGCTTGCTTCATGCGAATATGGTTTTCACCGCCTTGGCTACGATGGCCTTCGTCGATCAACACAATAATATCCGCACTGGTATTGATGCATACTGGCAATTTTGTGGCGCTATTAAACTTCTGGATCAGCGAGAAGATAATACGCTCAGTGCCAGTACCAATCTGTTCTGCAAGGCGTTTACCCGAGGTAGCCATTGCCGCTTCTTTGTCTTTCTTCGCGGCCAGCTCACCGCCAGAGGCAAAGGTTTTACTGAGCTGGGTTTCCAAGTCTACACGGTCAGTCACCACTACAATTCGGCATTGTTTCAAGCTGTCGTGCAAGATCAGCGCTTTGCTTAAAAACACCATAGTAAATGACTTGCCAGAACCAGTCGTGTGCCAAATCACACCGCCTTCACGGCCACCAGAACTGCTGCGGGTATTAATACGTTCAATAAGTCGCTTGATGCCAAACACCTGCTGATAACGCGCAACAATCTTTCCCGCCTTTTTATCAAACAAGGTGAAATAGCGCGTCATTTCGAGCAAGCGTGCAGGGCTTAATAAGCTGATCAGCAACTGGTCTTGGCCTGTGACCGCTAGCTCTCCACCAGCCAACAAGCCTTGATACCAGTCCAAATCTGCTGCAGGCCGGTGGCTAAACAAAGTTCCTAATTGCTGTTGTGTCAGCTTTTTATTTTTTAGGGTATACATCTCAGCATCAGAGATGTCTTCTTCGCGCCACGCCGCCCAGAACTTCTGTGGTGTACCACAGGTGCCGTAACGCCCTTCATTGCCATTTATAGAAAGCAACAGCTGGCTGTAGGCAAAGAGCAGAGGGATCTCGTCATGGCGCTGGTTACGTAGGCTCTGTGAAATCCCTTCGTCAATAGTTGGGCCTTTTTTTGACCCTTTAGAGGCGTAACCATCGGGGCGTTTGGCCTCAATCACCACCAACGGAATACCGTTCACAAAGCAGACAATATCTGGCCTACGGCTCTCAATGCCACCGGCTTTGGTCACTGAAAACTCTTCAGTAAACACAAAACTGTTATTCGCTGGGGTCTGCCAATCAATCAGTGAAATAGTCGGATTTGCTTTTTTGCCATCGACAAACTCTGTGACCGAAATGCCATACAACAGATGGTTGTACAAGCGCTCATTCGCATTCAGCAACCCCTCATTAAGGGCAGGGCTACATACTTCAGCAACTAGGTTATCGATAGCTTTATCAGACAAAGGGTAAGTTTTACCGGCAAAGGTAAAGCGGCGTTTTTGCAATTCGCTCCGCAAAATTTGCCGTAGGACTACTTCATCTTGTTTACTACTGCGAGCGGCCAGTGCTTCGTCAGGAGATAAAAACGACCACCCAAGGTTAGTCATTAACGCCAGTGCAGGGAGCTTTGCACTGTATTCTTCCTGAAATTTTGGGAGATTAGACGTCATTTTTGTTCACTTTTGTCAGCTGGCTGTAGTGGACTTGTTTGTACCTGAGGACTATCCGGAGTACATGGCTTGCACAATGTTTTTATGCAAGGTGCAATTAAAATCGCGGACATCAGAACTAGCACAAACATAAATGACAAAGGGATTTTATCCCTTAAAAAATGGAATTTAAGCTGCTCATCTATCCAGTCAATTTGATGTTCCCAGAAAAATTTATAATGAGCGTACCAATTGCTAAACATAATTTGCTTGGAGATTGAGTTGTCATAAAACTGGTTTTCTATTTCGGTTAACCGCTTTTGGTACTCTGAAAGCGGTGCGTCGTCGGGAGACCCTTTAACTTCAAGATAAAGCGCTTTTAGCTCGTTGAAGTCTTTTGTCAGTGCGCTGCCCGATTTCTCATACTCTGCTTTTTTGTGGTCGCTCAAATTGATATATAGCCCGACAATACCCAAGACAATAAATGTCGCGGATATTAACTCGGCTGAAAGGCTTTTTATAACCAGAGCATATACGCCTACAGCCATAGAAATAAAACTTATAAAACCTGGTGTTTTCTCAATAATGTCGTAAGTCGCAAAGTGCTTTTTGGCACCGAAGCCGACGTCATAACCTTTTTGGGCAATGCTTTTTAGTAAGTCAGACTTGTTCATTTAGGCCTCACAAAATCGGAACTTGAATTTGATCACGGGCAACAACAACGCCACTTTGAATGGCATAACACTCAACCAAGTGAACGCCTGCAAAGTCAGCAGTCTCTTTTCTGGATGTTGCTTCGTAGTTGGGAATGTCAATTTGACCTCTGATACAGTCTCTTTTTTCTGCTTCATCACCTTTATTAAGGATCTTCCATTTAACAGAGAAATGGCCTTTCAAATCGTGTTCTGTGATCCTAAAAATCAACTGTTTGTTGTTACTGATATTAAAGCCCTGAGCTAGCATGGCTCGCAGACTACGGGGCAGTCCCTGATTTTGATAAACAGTACAATCGATCTTGATATTGCTCCGAATATCCACTGGATACTGGTCTTCAATAAATTCCTCGGTGTTGCGAAATGCTCTCAGAGCTTTTGATACTGATTCTTGAACAACCGCAGCTTTCGGGAAGTTTCTACCAAAAACTTTCCGCCATTTTTTATTGGCACTATCTTGCCCTTCGGCTTTAATGGCCTCTAAGCAGGTGTCATAAGCCTCTTTTGCCTGTTTTTGAAATTTCTTTTTAACTTTTACATCTTGGTTGCTTCCTGGCGCCTGATAATGATCTTTGTCAGATTCATCGGCCAAATATTTAAAAAAATCGCGGCTCAAAAAGTCAAAATATAGATAACTTCTATCATCATAGTAAGTTGTTGATTTCATGAAGTTATATGCAAGGGTATCGATTAACAGTCCTCCCATTCCGACACCATGCCTGTTCTTCCATGCTCGTGCCATTTTGCATAACAGCCGCAAATTTTTGTTCTTTTTGTCGTTCAGATCCTTGATGGCATCCATTTCCTGACGTGGTTTAGTGTTTTTCCAACTGCCACCGTTATAGGTATCTGGGTAATGAAAATAGCTATTCCCGTCTTCGTCTGTTTTTTCAAAAACAGGCTGAACTTCGATATGGAAATTTGTGTAAGTCACTGTAACGACAAGCCTGTCTACACGGACATCCGTGTTTGGATATCTTGCTAAGATGGCGTTTTTCACATCTATTAGCAGCTGAGATTGCTTTCCGTCTTTATAGGTGTCCCACTGAGTTTTAGGCATGATATAGAGCATATCTAAATCAGAAATACCCTTGATACCGGTATATCGCCCATAAGATCCAACCTGCAAGGTATTGGCTGTATCAGACTCAGTGTCACGAAATTTTTTATTCAAACTTTTCGTAATTTCGCCATAACGCAGAGAAATTTGAGCGTAGTTATCTACCTTCAGATTGTTCAGAAAGTCCTTAAACATATCAGCTACTGACATCGCTACCTCACTTCGTATCTTTTGGTGGATGAGGGTCGTTGCCATAGCTGTTGCCAGCTCGGATCTTTCCATCAGTACCATGGATTTTGGTGTCTGACTGCTGGTTACGTGCAATCTCTTCGGCTACAGCAATAGCTTCTTTTTGGGTTTTGGTGACTTTCGTCGCTTTTGAGTTGCCTGCACCGACTACAGCCCAACCATCTGGGTGTGGCACTACATGTTGATTTTTTCCTTTAGCCATTATGCAACCTCCTTTTCATTGATTGTTACTCGGCGTTTGCCGGTTAAAAGCTGTTGCATCAGGGCTTTTTTCTCTTGCTTTAGTGCATCAAGCTTTTGTTGGAATACTGCTATTTGGCTATCTGCCATTGAGAGAACTGCTGCGATTTTTTGTTGTTCTTCGAGCGGAGGGAGTGGGACATGAATTGCCGAAAACTCTTTCCAGCGCAAGCTCCCTCTACGATCTACTGAAGCGTTTGTTGCTGCAGAAAATATCTGCCTGTAATGTTCTGTTTTTAGTAGTGAATAAAGAAATTTTGCGTCCACTTTGCGGCTGTTAACTTTAAACACCACATAAATTGGGCTGACAAGGCCAAAGTCGTACAAATTCTGAAGCCCAATTGAACCTTCTTCAATGTGGTTCGATGGAAAACCGAAGCAACCTCTCGGAATAACCCGATAGCCGGATGTATCCTCGCTATAAACTTTCTTTTTAAAGTACTTTAGTGAGTCAACAAAGCCATCGTATTTAGAGCAAGAGAGAACTGGTAAATCTGTACCCTGCGCATTTTTTTCTGAAACATTTGAACTGATTTCTTTTATAGCTGGATACGACCAGTCAGCGGGAATTTTTCCATATCTTGTATTCTTGAATTCGTAAGAACCAAGCTGATGGCCAAATCGCTTTTTGCCGGTGAGCAGTTGCTGCATCAAAGCTTTTTTCTTCTTCTGGCTGTTGGCAAGCAATTGTTCAGTGGTGGTGATAGCCTTATCCCAAGTGGATAGGATTTGGGCTATTTTCTTTTGTTCGGTAAGTGGGGGAATAAGTGTTTGAACTTTTCTCAACTCCGACAACGAAATCTCTTGTAATGCAGATCCACCCACACGCCGCATTAAATCAGCTCTGAATTTCGGAGAACGTAACTCCCACAACAAAAACTCAGGGGATACTAAATGTGGTTTAGCTGATATCCGTGCTAATCCTCTTGTAATATTCGCCCCAACTAACTTATCGTCTACTAAGCGCACCAAACCAACCTCTCCACGCAAAGCCATAACGATTTCATCTTTTTCCAAAATCGTTTTTCGATAAGCTTCATGTATTTCAACGGTTGTTCTTATCATTCCTTCTAGCTGGATTTCATCTTTAGTTAGATCAACAACTCGAAGGCATGGAATACCGTTTGGCTGATGCTCGCCGGTCTGAACAATTCCATAAGAAATTTGCTTCCGACATACGTCAGCTAGTTGCTTAACTTTCCAATCTTCAGGCACCATATCCTAACTCCTCCAGATACTTCGCCATCTTGGTTTCCAGCTCAGTCAGTTGCGCTTTCAGCTGCTCACGCTCGGTGCGCACCGCGATCAGATCGATTTCTTCCTCTTCTACAAAGGTATCGACATATCGTGGGATATTCAGGTTGTAGTCGTTGTCGCGGAGCTCATCAATACTGGCGACATACGCATATTTATCGACGTTTTGATCATTGCGGTAAGTCTCAACAATTTTCTGGATATTGTCTTCGCCTAATAGGTTTTGGTTTTTACTGGCTTTAAATTCACGGGAGGCGTCAATAAAAATAACGTCTGTGGTGGTTTTGTACTTTTTAAATATTAAAATCGCAGCTGGAATACCGGTGCCGTAAAAAAGTTTCTCTGGTAAGCCAATCACGGCATCCAGCAAATTCTCTTCAATCAGCTTTTGACGGATTTGGCCTTCGGTAGATCCACGGAACAATACGCCATGCGGCACCACAACACCCATTCGGCCAGTTTTGGGTTTCAAAGTCTCAATCATGTGCAAAATGAAGGCATAGTCGCCTTTCGTTTTTGGCGGCACGCCACGGCGGAAACGGCTGTATTTGTCGTGCTCGGCCTCGTCGTGTCCCCATTGATCTAAAGAAAATGGCGGGTTGGCTGCAACGATATCAAACAGCATTAAGTCGCCGTTTTTATCCAAAAGTTTGGGGTTGCGAATAGTGTCGCCCCATTCGATTTTATGGTTGTCTTCGCCGTGCAGGAACATGTTCATCTTGGCTAATGACCAGGTTGAACCAATAGCTTCCTGGCCATACAGGGCGTATTGCTTGCTGTTGTGATTGGTGCGCACTTTGCTGCCGCATTTCATCAATAATGACGCCGAGCCGCAGGCTGGGTCACAAATGCTGTCACCTGGCTGCGGATCTAACAGTTCAGCAATCAAATCGGATACTTCAGGCGGGGTATAGAACTCACCGGCTTTTTGGCCACCACTGGCGGCAAAGTTTTTGATCAAGTATTCGTAGGCGTTACCAATCACATCTAAGGTGCCAACACGGCTTGGTTTTAAGTTCAGCTCATCTTTGCCAAACACTTCCATCAGTGTGCGCAGGATAGTGTTTTTTTGCTTCTCTTCGCCTAGTTTGTCAGTGTTAAAGGAGATGTCCTGGAACACGCTCTTACCCGCATCTTTTAACTTGGTGCCATTGGCTTCTTCAATGGCATGCAGGGCTTGGTCGATGCGCTCGCCATTGCCGGGTTCGTAGCGTTGTTCAAAAAGAGTGTAGAAGCTTGCCCCTAACGGCAATACAAAACGCTCGTTTTTAAGCATCTCGGTGATAAGTTCAGGCTCATCGCCGTATTCTGCTTTGTAAGCGTCGTAATGGTCCTGCCATACATCTGAGATGTACTTCAAAAACAGCATAGTTAGGATAAAGTCTTTGTAGGTATCGGCACTGATGGTGCCACGGAATACGTCACAAGCCGCCCAAAGTGCTTTGTTGATGCTGTCTTGGTTGATTTTGTCGTTCATTAATTCGCGTCCTTTAGAAGTTGGTTAAACATGCCTTGCATCATTAGTTCTCGATTTTTTAAGAGAGCATGTGTAAGCCTTTGTTCATGTTCCCATAATTCGTTCAAATGTAAAATTTTTTGTTGAATGTCTATTGAAGGAATTTCGAGTTTTAGCTCGCTTGCTATCTTGGCACTCAACATAACGATGCTCGTGCCTTGACTAGCCGCACCGTCACTTAACGCATGTTGAATAGAGTTCTGATTGAGTGCCCAACATAGAAATGCTGGGAGCACGTTATTATTTGGTTTGATAATCAAAAATTGACTACTGACTACAACCGGATACAGTGCATCTGGATCGTCACTTAAAATTGATGCACGAAAATAGCCACCGCGAGCCCCCCTCGCGGGGAGTAATACGACTTCAGTCTCAGCAAAAGCTTTATCCTTTCCTTCCCAGTTAATACAAGGTAACTGAGAGGCTTTTAAAACTGAGCTATTTGTTGATTCATAAACAGCGCGCACATCTTTTATTTGGGCAACATGAGCATTACCTTCTTCCGCTGATACTTCTTCAACTTTTTCACGAAAAGTAAACCCTGAGCGGATCTCAGCGATTTCACTAAGAGCTACGAGGTTAGTGCGTTGCGGCATAAGGCAACCCCGCTTCTGGTTTTACTCGGAGCATGCAACCTGCTTTTTTCCCCTTTGCTGAACAATCATTTATAAATATCGCTTCTTCCCAGTTATTCTGTTTGGCTGTTTGGATAAACCATTGCTCTACTAATTCTGTAAGTCTCTTTTGATTCTTGCCTGTAGCTTTTTTGTAGATTTCTATAACCCTTTGGCTTGTACAAAAAGAATATCCATTCTGGCTTATGTTACTTTGCTTAGGGTTAGGGAATGGATATTTGGGTTTGGCAGTTTCTATATGAACTGCTGGAATTGTAGATTCCAGCCCAGCATTCGTAACATTAGTGACGTTACTTGCTGAAAAAAAACAAATTCCGACTAAAGTGACATCTTGCGTCGTGGTATCGACTTGATAATCTTTCATGGGATCTCCTCCTTTGTGTTAAACCTCTCTTTGTTTAGCTTTCGGTTTTAGGCAACTACCTATTGCTTAAACTTTTTATGCAGTAGCTAAGCTACGATATAATAATCAGGTATTATTACTGCAAAGTCAATCGATATTTTGCAGTAATCCACCTACTGTAGCTTCGTGTTCTATTATCATCCTTTGAAAGATTTGATCTGCAAGCACTTGGATAGAGTAATTTGTTGGTTGGAATTGAATTTACTGGGTCGTACAACATGCTATTTGAGCATGCGAAAACAAACCATGCCTTTTGTTTTGAGCAGAGCCAACTGATGGATACCGGTCTAATTCTCTCAGAGACAGGAGATTGAAAGATCACATTATGAAAAAGTGCACGCGACAAAAATGTCGAATCATTTTGATTTGACATTGGCATTATTCATCTATACTGAGAATATATTGGCTCATATTCTGAGGATAGCTAGATGGAAAATATGTCTAACATGGTCCAAGAAGCACTCATTGCACTGCCGTCGCTACCTGGTGACTGGCCTCATGAAATAATCCTGTTGGATTCAAAATGGTTAGCGTTCCATCGAGGAATTAACGGTCCAGTTACAATCGCAAAAACGAAATTCTCAATTGAAAGTGGCTCTTCGTGGACTGCTATCATCATCGATGGTTCAAATAGTCTCATTTTGGCCAGCTCATACGAACTTGGCTCAAACGCAAATGATTCATCTATCAACCTTATCGAGGTGCTGGGACATCGCCTGATACTCATGCCATGGCAATCATTAATTATCCAGCTAGACGAGCCAGCATTAATGCAAGGTACCTGCTTCATTGAAAATACAAAACAGGAGCAGTGACATTATGACGAGCCATTGCCATGTTGAATTTACCGGTTTACTTCCTACAGATATACAACAAGACTGCGAGAGAGAATTTCTGGTGCAAATGCATCAAACTGACGGAGAACTTTTTACTTGGTCAAAAACTCATTTCAATACTATTAATCTAAATGCTCCAGGTCCGATATCTCAAGCAGTGTTGCAATATTTTGCAGATTGTGGATGCCCAATCTCTGGAATCATGCTTGGGATTAGTTTGTATCCACATACGTCAGAGATATGGCCAATCCGTTCATCAAGTATGTCATTCCAATATTTATTTAACGCCATAGAGACCATTCTGAATATCCGTACCGACAATCGCATACAGGGAATAATTTATCAGTTCGAACAATCCCTCAGATTCAAACAGGCCATGCACATAGCATCCATTTTTATCAGTGACCATAGTGTAGCCACTAATTTCTGTCCAGAGGTGGTTATGTACGTTCGTAAACAGCACGCAGAGCCGATCATATTGCAATGACTAGTGATTACATATCTGGTGACGATACCAAATGGCAAATTGTCTGCGATAGGCTAGAGATAGAGCGATCAGTTTTGCGCTATCAAGCACTGTGCGAATACCTAACCAACAGAATTTCAAAAGCAGTTGGGTTAAAAACGTACTTAAACTGCATATCCAGCAGGTTGATTTGTGACGTCATACAGTTATTAACTGGTGAGCAACTCACTGCATCAAATTTGTGCACCTATAAACAACATGGGGTTGACATAGTTGGGGTAGTTGCCAAAAAACTATCTCTCCCGGTCGTAAATGGAATCAATTGTAAGGTTAAACTGACCGAAAATAGCGAATTAGTGATATCTCCAACACCCGGAGCTCCTTCTCAGGCATTAAGAACCCTCATGGAACACCGTGGGATCTCTGTCCGCGATATTTTATATCAACAGTGGAGCGCAAATGGCGATTACCAAGTGGGCGATAAACGAAACTGGCCCTCTCCCAAACTATTAAATTTATTAAGTCAATATCCTAGCCTTATTGTTCAGGCTCCGGTGTCGCACGATACTCCTGTACGTCATGGTCGATTACTCAAATACCTGGGCCGAACATTATCATCATTTCAACCTAATGCTATCAATCAGCCTGCATTAGAATTAATCATTCATGAATTCTGTCTGCAGGATTTGAAGAGCCCTCGACAAATTCGAGCATGGTTACCGTCTGTAGGTTTCATTAAAAACATCCAATATGTCGAGAAGTTAACTTCAGAGATACGCCAAAGCCCCTATTTTTACATCAAAAATGTTTATCCGCATAAAATCGCCAAAATCGGCAGTGCGGATCGCAGTAACCAACGTGTAAAGGCTGACGACTTAGGGGTGATTATTGCACTGAACTCGCGGCCTGAAAATGGTGATGCACTGCGGATTGAATCAATTGTAAGAAGTGAACTTGCGAAATGTCACATTCATCCAATTGACGGCAAAAAAGACCACTATGAAATGCAACTAATTGAACTTGCACCACTAGTGTTAAATATTTTAGCCAATAAAAAATCACTTCATCCATTGCTAAATAGTATTACGGCCACATGCCTTCCAAGTCAGTAAATGCTGCAGAAGCATTGGTTACAAAAAGTCACCCAAGTTTACCACTACATTAAGCAAGGTCCGCTTTCAGTGAACTGCCTCGCAAAGATTCGGCAATCGGTGAAATTAACCTAACACAGAATTATTAACAGCCTCACAAACATTGTTAAATGTCACTTTTCATCGTTGAAAGTAAAAGCCAACAAGCAATCGTTATTTTCTCGTACGATTGCACAATATCCATATTAGCTGTTGTCTTTGTAATCCTGTAAAAACTTCAAGAGTTCATTCTCAAAATCAACATTTTTTGTCAAAGCCTCAAATAAAGCGTTCGATTTGTCCATTTCAGCCAGTTTTTTCTTGCGCATTTGTATTTTTATCTCTAAAGACCTGAGCAATTCAAAATTGTGCAATTTCGCTGCAATACCTTCGCTTCTCGAAAGCGCCAGATAGGGTCTCAACGATTCGATATTTGAATGACCAGCCTTTTCAGCAGCTCTTATCAGCACATCTTGAGCAGATTTTGGTTGCCCCCTGTCATCATACCCGTCAAATGCGGCGACTACGTCAGTTAAGCCCTTAGCTCTAACTCGGTGACCAGTTCCCTTTACACCAGCTTTTTTCATCAATCCAGATAAGCGACGTGAGATGTACTCTTTATTTAATGGTCTGCCCGTTGTAGCACCGACGAAGAGATCAGGTGGTTCCTTATAAAACCGCTCTCTTTTTTTAGCTGCTTTGACAGCCTCAAGTCGTTCAGTCTCTATATAGCCTCTAATCAACTCCATCGTCTCAGGAAGAAACTCGAGATCCCTGACCCTGTTACGTTTACCTAATACCTCAACATAGAATATTTTGTTTTCTCTCTGATATTGCTCAATTGTGTCCCAGTCTGGTACATCTGATACTTTGATCTGTAATGCTTCCATTCTGCGTGCTGTTCGTTCATATATTGTGAATATAAGAGAATCACGCACGCCGACGTATTCTGACTCTTCAATGGTCGTTGCATGCAACCGCTCTAGATCTTCATTGGTTGGCGTAGGCCGTAATTTAGAGTGACCTTCCGGCAGATAGGGCCATGTCCATCCTTTTTTTGATCGTTTTGCCGATATTGCGTAGCTCTTGTCTTCCCCATAAATTGCAACATGTTGACGAATATACTGCTTTTGCTCAGCCCAAACATAAAATGAAAAAACAGTTTGTAAAACTCCAGCCACGTAAACGGCTTTTTTACCTTCACCTGTTTTGATATTACTGAACTCAACTAAATGCCTATCTGTCACATCTCTCCATGTTAATCTCTTTCCATTCTCGTCAAGAAACCTGAGGAAAGTCTGGAGCTGGTCTGCATATGTTTTAACCGAAGTAGTGGCATCGGTATCTTTGAGAGATTTATACATTAAATAATGGCTTACCTCTTCAATAATACCATTACTGTCAAAAAATACGGGAATGTCACTAGCAACAATTTTTTTAAATTTGCCTAGAATTTGACAATCTTCATCTGTTTTTTTATAAAAAATCATAGAAAGCTCGGCCTTGTAAAATATCTGTAATTAGTTCAATAAATGTAATGAACCAGTTAATACAGCAGATTTCGTTCAAGACAATTAAGCAATTTAGAGTCATCTGTCTTTGTTATTATCTTTACCAAAATTGACCTGTGTTACGTTTGAGTGTGCAGCGATACCACCGGCAACAAGGGCTTTTTGTAACGATATTAACTCTTTTCTAGCTGCTAGTAACTCCTCGCTTTTCTCCTTCAATTGTTCCACCAATCCTTCAACTTTACTTTGCAAAAGAAGTTTCTCTTCATTCAGTAGGTCAATTTCGGTTTTATATTTAACAAATTGGTTTGCTGTATTTTGTAAAGACTGGTGAAGCTGGTTGTTTTGCCGAATGACTTCGGTCAGTTTTTGTTCCCTTGATTTTTTGGGATGCTTCGCAAGTTTGTTTATTAAACTTAAGCACTCTGCAATTTTTGCAATTTTCCGACCATGCTCTTGGTGGGATGTCACAAAGGAGCTAGGGCTGCCAATCTTTTCTATTCCGTAGTCGGCATGTTCCCAAAGACGTAATTTCGTTAAGCTTTTTGGAATGACAAGATCTGAATACTCACCATTTAACTTGCCTTGCAGCAGCGATAATCGACGATCGATTTGCTCGCTCAAATTCTTCGCTTTTACTTCATTACTCTGGGGGTTAATCACTCACCACCTCAAAAGGAATGATATTTTCAGCTTTACTCAACAAGTCTTGCAAAACAACGATCTGAATCCCTGATACCTCGCCAAGTGCAGAATCTTTACCACAAAACTCTACTGTCTTTTGTTTAGCCTCAATCTTATGGGAGATTGAATCTGCAAATCGAGAAGTGTAAGCGCCGTAAGGGCAGCTACCGCAAATTTCTTCAGAGCCATTCTGTATATTTGGCTCTCCGTTACCATCTGCACAATTGGCATATCGCCGCAGAGTAGTTTTTTTCGGGCAAGAACATATGGTTCCCCATACTTGTTGAGTGAATTCTGTTCCAACCCTCTTCATATAGCGCATTAGCTTTTCAACAACGCGCTCTCGTTCAACAACATCCACATTTTCGCGAAAATGTCCCAACCAATCAGCCATTTTCCGCTTCATTTTCTCACCAGCTTTACCACCAATTTTCTCCTCTCCTGCAATAACTCGTCGCAAAAAGCTTGCAGTCCAACCTTCACCGATCTCCTTCATTTCTTTCATGAACTGCTCATCGGTGATGTATCGTTTTGTCATCTCAATATTGAAGTGCCGCAGATGATAAGAGAGCGCACCGATGTACGCTCCCTCAAATCGATAATAATATAGAAGCGCAAACATACGGCGAAATTGATGAAAAGACACACTCCAGTTTTCATTTGATTCTGGATCAACAAATTTACAGTAAAAATCTTGCAAACTATACCTGATGGGACCGTCTCTAAGGTTAACTACTTCACCATCGGAGATATATTGCCAGAGTGAGTCACTTTGCGAGCTCTGTCTCGCTTCGTGACTTAACTTCTCCAATACGCCAACAGCCTTTTTTACCATTACAGGAACGGGACAAAGATCATACCTCTGACTTGTTTTTTCGATATAAATAGTCAGCCAATAAGCACCATCCCCACGATCTTCATCAATACACTTGAAACCAAGATCAAAAATCTCTTCTTTGCGTCTCGCAGTTAATGAGGCTATTACTGCAAAACACGCTGCAAAAAGATATCGGACAACACCGTCAAGCGTAACCACCCCATAGTGCTTCCGGCGGCCATCACGAACATCAATCTCTAACCCTTTTGCTGATAAACGATTTATAACTGTCAGTGCATCGGCATTTTCATTTAACAGGCTCAAAATTTCATCGGCATAATCTATGACCCACTTTGCACTTGAACTCATTATTGCAAACGCTGTTTTTGGTGGGATTGTTCTTGTACGCTGAGTAGTTGAACCAAACCGAGTCGCAACCTTGGATGCCCCCTCGATAAACGGTTCATTTCGGAAGGATTTACTTTTGAAGTAATACTTCCAGTTCCAGATCTCCTCAAGTGGTATTAATTTTCGATGAAGATCCTGCACTGTGATAGGCGTTGGTACTAAATCCAGATTGTCCAAAAGGTCTTGATATTGAACTTTCTCTAAATCTATCTCGGGAACATGGTTTTTGAGTTGGCTTTCAAACCAGTCTACAATTTTCGATGTGTAGGTAAGCACACTACAAGGTAGTTTATCCACTGAAGCCTGCTTATATATAACAGAACGTCTGAAAGTGTTTGATTGCCGGTATAGCGATTTATCTCCCTCAATCAATTGTTTTTTGATTGAACAGAACACCCTATAAGGGATATCCAATGCGAATTCAGTTCCATAAACGGCGTCGTTGATGAATGCATCAATATGAGTCCTGGTGACGTTTTGAAGAGTTCGTATATTATATTTACCAAGCCAGCAAATAAATACCAGTATGGAGGTAATGCGATGCGCATGCACATGAGCTTTGACGCTAGGGTTATGTAATCGATAAAGTTCAATATATTCGATGACTAAGTTAAATAACTCCTTGTTTTTATGGTCAGTAAGACGGCTACCATTAAGGAGTTCTATATCTAAGTTCACAACAGTAGAATCAATCAATTCTCCCGTTGTATCAGTTATCTCAATAGCATAATCAGAAATAGCAATATTGCTCAGCCACGGCCAATTATCTTTATTAAATTGAAACAACTCTTTTGTGTTGTCTGACTGAAAAATATCAACAAGTGCTATCTTATTCACTACCATGGCTCCGGCATGACAAAACGTGTATCGGCTATCTTGTTTTTTACAATGTCTTCTGCTTTTCTTTTAATCGAACTCAATACGCCCCGAGTCATCTTCTCTTCTAGAACGACATAAAAAAATGCTTGCCAAGGAACCCAAACGTTTGTCCATCGTTCCATGTTGGTCGCAGACATACGTTCTTCATGTCTTTCTAACACAGTTTTCCAGATCATCATCTCCGAAATAGATTCAGGATCAGCAGAAACCAACATTCTATCATGTTTGCATTTCACGCAATGTTCTACTTCAGTGCACTGCACAGATTGCCCTTCAACATCTGTGATTTCGCGATCTTTACAGAACACCCCCCACCCTGTTTTTTGCATTTTAGCCCTGTGTTCATTCCATGTAATCGGTTCAATTCCCAATTTGACAGGGGCATTTTCGTCCTCGGAAACCATTGCGATTTCTAATGTCTTCTGGAACTCGAGAATATCTCGCTCCATCTGAAGCCTATGTGGCAACTTATTGGTGTAGCCTTGCGTCGTAGTGCCTGACTCATGTTGGGCAATTAGTTGAGCGATCCCAAGATTAGCAGGGTCTTTCAATTGAATATTCAGCAGGACTGTAGGCCTCAGCATCGACGGAACTAGCCGAAATTGCTTTAAATAATCTGATTGAGAGCAAATCGCTTTAAAATCCGCGCGAAAAGCATACTCTGCAAGAGGATTCATCGTTCCCTGCATATAATATTTCAACACATCATTACCAGTGGACCACTGGACAGCACAAATGCCCTCTAGAGCCTGAACAGCGCTGACATAATCTTCACCGTCAGCACGTATAGGTAAATCATCATAAATCACCTTGCCATTTGCTCTGTCTTTTCGGCCTACAATCTTTTTGTGGAGCGGAACAGATGAGTTTTGCACGCAGTCAGGCGCTAATGTTGTCGCAACAGCAACATTTGCGCCGCTTTCGCATAAATACAGTATTAGTGCAGCACTGAGAGCCCTTCGTGTAGGTACCAAATACGACGCTACTTTTTCAACGCCCCCAACCAATTGATACTTTTTGTTCCACATATGCATGTTTGTTATAGCGGTAGTTGGAGGACAACCTTTATACAGGTTATTTATTACCGATAATAAGTTTGCCAGCATCACCTCAGGCTCATGGCTGGGGAAAACTTTGGCAACATATTGCGACCATTTATAACTTGAAATATATCTCCGATTATCCATTTTTGAACGGAACTCCTCGCAGTCGACAGTTGCCAACATAAGCAGTTCTTTCCCACGCTCGTATAATATCAGCCATTCCCTGAATGCTTTACTTGCTTGAATACGTATCTCAGCTAGCCTAATGTTTGTTATTTCTAACATCGACTCAACAAGATCATCAGATAAATTTGGATTTCGTAACTTTTCAAACAGCAGTGTTTCTAAAAAGGCTTTAGTATCTTTTCCATTACTAATCTCTATCCCTCGATACTTAGCCGCATCCGTCAGGATGTTTTCTAACCGAGACTGTTCGTCTTTATTAATTGACGCTTCAAGGATCGATTTGCGGTGACCTTTATCCTGATGTTTCCTTGCTTGTATTAAAAATTTGAATTTTGGAATGATTCGAGCTTCGCCCAACTGAGTGATAACGTACAAATTTAAATTTGAATTAGAGTGTGGTTGAGTAAGATGTGCTCTATAAGCCATGCATGCTCGACCAAACTCTGCATCGTTAATTGTTGTATTATCACCTAACGCAGACGCAATGGAGCCATTGAGATTCCGTGAGTCGGCCAGCCATTCGAAAAAATCCAACAATCTCAGATATTTATTCTTTACAGTGCTAACAACATCTTTATTGGTGATAGCGATAAAACATGTCGCAACTTTTTCACAAAATTCGAGACCGTACAATTTGATCAGTGAGGCAAATGAATAAACTCTTCCATGTTTTTCTGAATAAGGCATTGCGCCGACGTTTATATGTTCAGCCCCATATACTGTAAACGACTTTTTTGTAAGTCCCCGACTCTGACTTTCATGCAACGCTTTGATTCTTTCGTTAATCAACGCCATTAGATTAGGGCTATTTCTAATCATTCCTGCGGTGACGCCTAACAATTTCGCCAACCAATTCAAGCTAATTTTTCGAGAACTTGAATCCAGAACTAACTCAGTCGTCGCTAAAATGCGCTTCAACTCGTCAATACAACGGTCTGCCGAAAATTGCGAGTACCCATGGGACTGCACGATCTGATCATACTCTTCAAAAAGTGATCTCAGCTTTCGAGAACGCATCTCTACAACACTTGTGCTGAAACTATTCCCCAAACCAAAAGCAGTCAACACTGCTTTTTTATTCAATTTTCCGAGTCCATTAATAGGTAGAGTATTTGTTCTCGTTAACACTTCCAAATAATTTCGAATTTCTAGAACCTTCTTTTCCCAAACCGTGCCAATATTTCCTTCCTCATATAACTCAATTTCGAACTGTTCGAACAGTTCATATGCCCAATGCCAAGAGCTCATCCTTCCAGACATAGACCCTGCAGGAAAATTAAACTTTTTCTCAAATGTCCGTCGAGATATGCATCCTGGTCTCTTTGCACTTTTGGATACAGGAAGCTCATCAAAGTTATTCTTTAGATGGTTGAGGAGGTGTTTAAACTTTTCTGGTGTCCCGTATGCGTGATGAATCTGTGTAAGAATGCCGCCATTGAGCTCTTTAATCTCTTGCTCGAAATCATCTAAAACTTGCTTACACCATCGGTATTTTTGGAGTTGATAATAGTTGGTAAGCGAGCCGTGTTTAAATCCGTATGTCTTCTCTATTAAAGAGCGAGCGATTTTACCCTGACGTGTCGGGAGTTGGTTTTCCTGCAACAAAGTTTGAAAAAACGCTAGTAGCTTTGCAGGAGTGTTGTAATCATCAAGTCCCGACATTACTCACCTCTTTAGTTTCAAACTGCGACTGGTGCAGAGATCGCTGGATGTGGTTCGTAACCATCCAATTCAAAATCGTCAATAGTGTAATCAAAAAGAGAGGCTGGTTTTCGTTTAATTACTAGCCGAGGGAAAGGTCGTGGCTCTCTTGTTAATTGCAATTTTGCTTGGTCGATATGATTCAAATATAAATGGACATCCATTCCAAACCATACAATTTCACCGACCTCATACCCGGTCTGCTCGGCTAAAATGGTTGTAAGGAATGCCAAATTGGCTATATTAAAGGCCAACCCGAGATAAGAATCACAGGATCTTTGCACCATACCACCCGAAAGCTTATTGGTTTTGGGATCAACATAAAATTGATAATGTTTATGGCAAGGAGGAAGAGCCATCTGCTCAAGCTCACCAACATTCCAACCGTCAAATAAAATTCTGCGGGAAGAAGGATTGTTCTTCAACAAATCAATCACCTGAGTAATTTGGTCGATTTCTCTCCCGTCATCCGTTTTCCAGCGACGCCATTGCTTACCGTAAACCGGACCTAAATCGCCCCATTTTTGAGCAAAAGCGTCATCAGTGATAATCCTCTGTTCGAACTCTTTCATGGACAAGGATTTATCAGCACTTCCGGCAGGCTGAGCATCGATAAATTTTTTATACGGCCAATCACTCCAGATGTGAACATTTTGCTCGACCAACTCTTTGATGTTGTGCCCACCACTCAGCATCCAAAGCATCTCTTTGAATGCTATTTTCCAATAAACTTTTTTGGTGGTGAAAACTGGAAATCCCTCGGCCAAATCGAAGCGCATAGAATGACCAAATATAGCTTTAGTACCAACACCTGTCCTGTCAACTCTTTCACTTCCTGTCTGAAGTAACAGAGTAAGCAGATCTAAATATTGCTGTTCTTGATGTGTTTTCATGAAATTACCTTTGACTTGCCCCAAGCAATTAAAGGGACTCAACCTTCGCCAATGAAGAAGCTTTTGCTATCAAACTCAGCTCTGTCAATAACTTTAAACGTTGCTTTTGTCGAGATAAAACTTTGAACCTACTAAGTTACATCGAAAAAGCCAATTAACCAGATAGGTATTATATTTGAATCTGTTGGGCACCTGAAATGGCAAAAACGCCGAAACCACAATATGGTTTATCAAAAGGAGCAACGAGACACCTCAGACAGTTTGTGCGTAGCATTTCGTAGAGCCCGTTAAATAAATACTAGCACCAAACCCATACAATGAAGCTAATTAATGAATATTTTTTTCGAGCGAAGCGAATTCCATGTCACAAAGAAACGCCAAACCAAGAAACACATCACAACTACGCTGATACAGCTGACAAGATAATTTACCATCGGCTACATAGAACTGAAAAAATGCGTGGCACGGTGCCAAAGCCATTTTATCCAGTTCGCCCACGTTCCAAGCAGAAACGATAAGACGGCGAGAATCTGGCTGAGATTTTATCTGGGCGATAACTTGCGAAATCTGGTCGATAGCATCACCACTCTGGGTTGGCCAGCTGCGCCACTGGGCACCATAAACTGGGCCCAAATCACCATTGTCATCGGCCCATTCATCCCAAATGCTGACCTTATTTTCGCGTAAATAGGCGACGTTAGTTTCACCCTTCAGAAACCACAGCAATTCATGGATGATAGAGCGCATATGGCATTTTTTGGTGCTCACCAAAGGAAAACCTTTGCTCAAATCGAAGCGCATTTGATAGCCAAATACCGAGCGAGTCCCAGTACCTGTGCGATCCGATTTATCCACGCCTTCGGCTAATATGTGCTTCATTAAGTCTAAATACTGTTTCATTGCTGCTTACCTTGCTTACGAAAAATCAAGTACAAACCGATTAACACCATAGGCACAGAGAGTATCTGCCCCATAGTCATAAATCCCCAGTAGAGTCCCAACTGTGTGTCGGGTTGCCTCACAGTTTCAACCATAATACGGAACATACCGTAACCGACTAAGAACATACCAGAGACCGCACCGACTTTATCGGTACGTTTGCTAAACCAGTAAAGTAATAGGAATAATGCTACGCCTTCAAGGGCGAACTGATACAACTGGGATGGATGACGTGGGTCAGGCCCACCGGTTGGAAACACCATAGCCCAAGGCACATCAGTGGTTCGTCCCCAAAGCTCGCCGTTAATAAAGTTACCAATACGACCAGCGCCTAAACCAATAGGCACAACAGGTGCCACCATATCGGCGACTGCAAAAAAAGTACGTTTTTGTTTCCACGCGATATAGAGCATCGCCATAATCACGCCCATCAAACCGCCGTGGAAGGACATGCCACCTTCAGAGATTTTAAATAAATAGAGGGGACTGGCGAGGAAATAATCGAAATGATAAAAAAGCACGTAACCGATACGGCCACCTAAAATCACCCCAAGAAAACCATAAAAGAGTAAATCTGAAACTTGCTCCCGCGTCCATATCCCCTTTGAACGGTCGGCTTGGCGGTTCAACAACCACATGGCCGCAACAAATCCGACTAAATAGGTAAAACCATACCAACGCAGTGCCGGTTCAAAGGTTTGTCCAAAAAGATTAAACGGTCCAAATGAAACGATCACGGGATCGATATTGGGGAAACTCAACGCCATAACACATCCATTAGCAGCCTCAAACTGAGATAAACATAAAAACTAGGTCAGAATTAACTTAAGGCCGACACATAGAAGTAACAGTGCAAATATCTTTTTAAGTACAGGTGTTGGCCAAGTGCTCGCCGCTTTTACCCCCACAGGCGCCATCAAGACAGAAGTGATCACTAAACCAAACAATGCAGGTAAATAGATATAGCCTAAGGTACCATAGGGCAACTCAGGGGCATTCATTCCTGCAATAATATAGCCGAAACTGCCAGAAAGAGAGATTAAGAAGCCCATCGCCGCAGAAAAGCCCACGGCTTGACGCATCTGTAAACCATAAAAAGTCAAAAATGGCACTATCAGTATACCGCCACCTATCCCGGTCAAACCTGCCAAAACCGCAACAAAAGCCGATACAACAAAAAGCACTACTGAATTAGGTAATTGACGATTTGATTCGGCCTTAACGGGATAAGCCATTTGAATTGTCATTAAA
Organism: Shewanella sp. SM68; assembly: GCF_025653925.1. Taxonomy (NCBI): domain Bacteria; kingdom Pseudomonadati; phylum Pseudomonadota; class Gammaproteobacteria; order Alteromonadales; family Shewanellaceae; genus Shewanella; species Shewanella sp. SM68. The sequence continues at coordinate 53,278 of NZ_JAKKRU010000007.1, read as the reverse complement.
ATCACAAAGATGGCAAAACCTTGTTGTAACTTATCAGCGGGAATACGCTCAGCAATAAAACCTGAAGCCAGCGCGCCTATAATAAGGCCCGGTAACATTGATTTGAATAAATTCCAAGGCACATTGCCACGCTTATGGTGGGCACGTGCCGACGAAATAGAGGTGAGAATAATGGCTGCTAGCGAAGTGGCAATTGCAATATGGGGGAGCTGAGTAGAGCTAATACCGACCGATGGCAAAATATAAAGCAGTGCCGGCACTACAATCAAGCCGCCACCGATACCTAATAATCCTGCCATAAAGCCGACAAATGCGCCTAAAGCCAAGCAAATAAAGAACACCAACAACAAACTATCCACACGAGTACCTACAGCGTGATAAATTGAGGGCCTTAGCTTAAAGCAAAACACAGCATTAGTTAATTAAGAATTGTTGCGAGACCCTGCTGGGTCAAATATTCTTTAACCAGCTCACGCACTTGGAAGCCGTTTGATAGGCTCAGCGCTTTAGCAAGTAATTGATCTAAATCGGCCCGCGCAACACGACGCAATAGATAATTGATCCGCGCTAAACTGCCCTGATTCATACTCAACTGATCGTATCCCATAGCCACCAGCAAAATGGCCCCCATAGGTTCGCCCGCGAGCTCTCCACAGATACTAATATCGAGTTTATGGTATCGACAATCTAGGTGCGCCTGATGCAAAGCCCGCAATATTCCAGGATGATAACTGTCAAATAACGAGCTCACCCGCGGGTTATTACGGTCAACAGCCAGCAAATATTGGGTTAAATCATTACTACCAACAGAGACAAAATCCACTCGTTTTGCCACATCATCCAACTGATATAACATGGCAGGCACTTCGAGCATAATGCCTATTCGTGGCATCACTATGTCGCTGTTAACATCGTTTTTTAATTCGACATAGGCTTGTTGCAAATATTCTAAGGATTGATCGATTTCATCTAAGTTGCTGACCATAGGCAGCAAAATACTTAACTGTTTACCGTCTCCCCCAGCCTGTAGCATGGCCCGTAACTGCACCAAAAATAGCTCAGGATGATCCAGCGACAAACGGATCCCGCGCCAACCAAGGAAAGGATTGTCTTCTTTAATTGGGAAATACGGCAGAGGTTTATCACCGCCAACATCCAAAGTGCGCATCACCACAGGTCGACCAGACGCCGCCGACAAGACCTGTTGATACACTTTCACTTGCTCAGATTCACTCGGGAAACGTTGTTGCAGCATAAAAGGGATTTCGGTGCGATACAGCCCAATCCCGTCGGCACCTTCGGCAATTTCAGAAGCCACGCCGCTGAGTAAGCCCGCATTAAGATACAAACGAATACGTGAGCCGTCGAGGGTCACAGAAGGCAGTGCTAATTCTTGAGCATACTGGCGTTGCAGCGCTTTTTGCGCCGAAATTAAGCTGCGATACTCACCAACAATCGCCGGTGATGGCGACACCAATAGCTGGCCACGGCTGGCGTTCACCACTAAGAGTTTTTGATCAATATTGGCGGATAACAGTTGTTCTACACCGGTAATGGCCGGCACACCTAAGGCGCGGGCTAAAATAGCGGCATGGGAGTTTACGCCGCCAAGCTCAGTGACAATCCCCGCGAGTTTTTGTCTTGGGAACTCAGCCAACATAGTCGCATCGGCTTCGCGGGTAATTAAAATGACAGGTTTATCGGGCTCAAGCTCTAAACGCTCTGGCTCAATCAGCTGGCGCAATACTTTTTGGCCTAAGTCGCGGATATCACTCGCCCGCTCCTTAAGATAAGGATCTTCCATCGCCAAAAATTGCTGAATATAACGCAAGGACACTCGGCTCACCGCCGACTCAGCAGCCCAACCTAATTGCACTTCACGGGTATATTCGCCGCCTAAACTAGCATCATCGAGCAGTAACTGTAATGCATTGAAAATGGAGACAACTTCGTCATCTTGCTCACGATCAAACCGTTGAGATAAGGCACCTATCGCTTCTTTACAACGCGCCATAGCCGTAGTTAAGCGACTCGATTCATAGGCAATATCGTCAGAACGCACCTCAGGCTGTTCAAGGGGGATTTCCCCACCAAGTACGAAGGCATACGCAATGGCGATACCGTTTGACGCTGAAGTACCTTGAAACAGAATTTGTTGATGATGGGAGCTGACTTGAGCTTTTTGTTTTAACCCACGCACCGCCATCGCTAATTGGGCGGCGAGCGTCATCAGGAAGGCTTCTTCGCCCTCACTGAATTGGCGAGCACTCGCCTGCTGTACCACTATTACCCCAACCACAGCCTTCTGGTAGATAATAGGTACAGCTAAAAAAGCGCGGTATTCTTCTTCGGCGACTTCAGGAAAAAGCTTAAACCTTGGATGAAGCCGAGCATCAGCTAAATTAACGGCCTCTTCTCGCTGGGCAGCGAGTCCAACTAAACCTTCGGTCAGCGGCATACGTACCCGACCAACGGCGCTTTTTTCAAGACCGTCGGTTGCAGATAACACCAGTTCTTGCTCTTCTAGGATATAGATGGAGCAACATTGGGTTTCCATCGCCGCTTTAGTCGATGAGACTAAGACTTCTAGTGCGGTTTCCAAACTGTGGGCAGATGCCACAGCCTGAGTAATATCCCTAAGCGTATTTAACACTGTTTTCAATCCTCTTTTGAAAATCAGCCCGTTGTTTTTTGCCTTCCCCGTTTCCTAGGTATTTCTAGGGTCTGGAATGACAATGCCGTTACCGCAAACTCTTTCATCACCTTACGATAAACATCACGCTTAAATGACACGACTTGCCGCACAGGATACCAATAACTTACCCAGCGCCAATCGTCAAATTCAGGATGCCCAGAGGAACTTAAATTAATCGCACTATCTTGGCTTTTCAGTTGTAACAGAAACCACTTTTGTTTTTGCCCAATACACACAGGTTTACTGTCTTGCCTGACTAAACGCTTTGGCAAACGATAGCGTAACCAAGAACGGGTCGAGGTTAATATATGCACGTGTTCAGGTCTTAGGCCCACTTCTTCATACAACTCACGATACATAGCCTCTTCTGCTGTCTCGCCATCATCGACGCCACCTTGAGGAAATTGCCATGAGTGTTGACCGAAACGTCTAGCCCACATGACTTGGCCATATCTGTTACAAATTATAATGCCCACATTTGCGCGAAAGCCGTCGCTATCAATCACATGGACTCCAAATCACATTAAATTTTAATAAACTGATTGTTTCATAAAGCTAGTCTCTCAGCAAACCTCTATTTTATCCTAAGCTTTGGATAACATCTGACTTAAAAGACATTTATCAACAATGCTAGGGGATGGGATCCGGGGATATCCACATTTTCTGTGGATATCTCTGTTTGAAACTCAGGTGAACTTGTTATAACGTTCAAAAAACATCTATTTACCATCGTTTTGAAAATTTAGCGTTAAAACTTAATAGCAAACAAATTCATAAACTTGTACATTAATCATGATTTATTTTAGACTAAAAAACCAATAAAGCTCATTATTTAACCAGCAAGAAGTATTTCTATCATTCTCGCGATATTACTCAACTTTATACACAAATAGTGTCCACAACTGTCCACAAAAGCCAGAATAAATGCACTTTATTCGCATTGACTTAGGATTTTTATTAGGTTAAGAGGCTCACTTTACTGAGTTATCCATAATATCTGTGGATAAGTATGTGGGGAACGCAAGGGAAAGCAGAGAGTAACTTTGAACACTTTTTTGCAAAACGGGGGTTATCACGGATATAAAATTTAAAATCAGTTACTTAGAATAAAAACATTCGGTACAAATTCACTCACCCTGTAGTGCTCATTTTTTAACCGTCATTGCTAAGCGGTTATTTTTAAGTAAAATCCAACCATGAATCGAATTATCCCCCCCGAAAATCTATCTGAACTACTCGAACGTGCCAACATGATGGCGGGCGTGAGTTTGGCGCAGATAGCAAGCCAAAGAAGCATTCGTGTCCCCAAGGATCTTAAACGCGATAAAGGTTGGGTCGGTCAATTAATCGAAATGGAATTAGGCGCAACGGCGGGTTCTAAACCTGAGCAAGATTTTCTACATTTAGGAGTCGAGCTTAAAACTATCCCCATTGATACACAGGGGCGACCGCTGGAGACCACATATGTCTGCGTGGCGCCGCTATCGAATATCCAAGGATTAACCTGGCAAAACAGCTTAGTCTGCCATAAGTTACAGCGAGTACTTTGGGTACCCGTTGAAGGAGAGAGGCATATTCCTGTGGGTGAGCGCCGTATAGGTACACCAATATTGTGGGAACCGGATCCGCTCGAGTTGCAATTACTGCAACAGGATTGGGAAGAGATCATGGAGCTTATCGCCCTCGGAAAAGTAGAGAGGCTTACAGCGCGCCACGGCGAAGTGCTGCAATTGCGCCCTAAGGCCGCTAATAGTAAGGCGTTAACACAAAGCATTGCCGAAGATGGTAGCCTCAAAATGACCAACCCTAGGGGCTTTTATTTAAAGACCAGTTTCACTGCTATGATACTTAATAAGGTATTTGGTTAATTTTTAGTAACGATATGGACTTGGATTGATCCAGATCACAAATTTCACTGGCACTAAGGTGACTCTTTTCTATAAACTACGGCATCCTGAAATCACAGCCGTATTCGGATACCAATCAAGCAGTGAGAGCACGTAGACAAGCGAAAAAACTCCTTTTTGCGATTTTAGCTTGGGCGATTGCCATGGCTGCATTCGTGTTTTTTCGATATGCCCAATCACCAGAGCTGCCCCAATGGGCGGTAAGTTCGGCTGATCTCGCAACACTTGCTATCTACATGGGGATAATTTTTGGCAGCTTACATTGGATGTCGAACGTCATTGCCGATTTCAGTGCAATCAATCGCCTCCCCTATGTGTTTTCAGTCATCTTTAAAGGCTTGTTTTTATTACTGGGTGCTACGACGTTAGCTTACATGACTCAGTTTTTAAATATGTGGGCCATCGAAAATCACATGTCGACCCTCAGACAAATGCTGACGGCGCACATTCTCTATAGTCCTTCATTCCAAGCATTGATCGTATATTTGGTCGTTGTACGAGTCAGCTTAGCTTTTGTCGAGCAAATGGCATTATTAGTCGGGCCGCGTATTTTACTCAACATAGGCCTTGGTAAATACCACAAGCCAAGATATGAGCAGCGCTTATTCCTCTATTTAGATATGGTCGCCTCAACCACACATGCCGAATCACTTGGCGATTACCGCTTTAGTCGATTGATCCAAGACAGCTTTAGTTTACTTTCAGATACTGTGTCCAATAACGAAGCTGAAATCTACCGCTATATGGGAGATGCAGTGCTGCTTCACTGGCCATTAGAAGAAGGGATAGTTCACGACCGCTGCATGAATATTTATTTTGAATTTAGCCAACAACTGAACTGGCAACGCCGCTACTTTGAAGAGCATTATGGCTTTGTGCCGAAATTTAAAGCGGCGGCCCATTGTGGCCAAGTCGTCGCTGCAGTTGTTGGTGTACAGAAACAAGAAATTAGTTTCTTTAGTGACGTGCTCAATACCTTAGCAAGACTGCAAGATCAATGTAATCCACTAGGACAGCGCATGTTGATTTCGGGCGCACTCGCGGGACGTTTAGATAACCCCAACACTCAGTATCACCTATCAAATCTAGGCCCAGTCAAACTCAAAGGGAAACAACACTCAATTGAAGTGTTTGGCGTTTCCCCGCTTTGATTTGTAATCGACTTTAAGCTTTAGCTTGAATTAATGCTTTGCAGTTACAGTCAGTTTATTCCTCGTCCTTAGCTAATAATTTTTGGATCATTAACCCTAAAGTGCGGAAAGTTAAGATCCGACTGGTGGTTTGACGCCAGACAAGGCCGATATCACGGTAAGGTGCCTCACCCGGTGGCGTCATCACCACTAAATCTGTGTCATTCAAAATACCCGCGTCAATGGCCATTTGCGGAAGAAACGTGGTGCCCAGTTTACTGTTCACCATCTGCACTAAAGTATGCAAACTGGTGGCGGCAAACGGATTGACTTTCGCACTATCACCTAGCTGACATGCAGTAATAGCATGGCCTGTGATGCAATGCTCACTTTGCAGAAGAAAAATACTCTCGTCCGGCAGAGTTTGATAATCAATAGGTTGATGTATGCCACCCGCTAAATCTTTGTGGGCCACCATTTTGAAAGGATCTATGCCCACTTTCATGCTGTGGTAACCGCTTGTATCAACGGGTAGCGCTAGGATCAATAAGTCCAGCTCTCCTTTACCCAAAGCATCTAGCAAACGCTCAGTGGTATCTTCCTTCAATAATAAACTCATCGCCGGATAAGATTGCTGACACTGGCGGATCACACGACTCAATAGAAAAGGCGCTATGGTTGGAATACAGCCTAAGCGAATATCCCCCGTCATCGGCTCACCTTGATTTTTCACTAATTCCACCAAATCATCCACATCAGTGAGAATTTTACGGGCGCGCTGCACCACTTCTTCACCAATGGCGGTAAACATAAATGACTTATGGTCTCGCTCAATCAACTGATGCCCTAACTGCTCTTCTAGGTTTTGGATCCCACTTGAGAGCGTTGATTGACTGACGAAACACACCTTAGCGGCGCGGTTAAAATTCTGCTCTTGATGGAGATTCACCAAATAGAATAAGTTTTTTAAGCTAGGTAAACTTTTCATTTTCTCGATTGCCATGAAGGTTATGAATTAAGAAATTAAATCTACTTTAGCATAAGTGATGAGCAATAACGCGGCATAAGATATCAGGATTGTGACCCGAATCGATATTCAATCGGTTCGCCGTAAAACTTAAGTGGGAGTAACAAAATAAGATGGGAAAAGCGCTAACAAGAAAATGTCGAAAACAATAAACTTAATCGTAAAACCAATGCAAGATTCACTCAATTAAGCGCAACAATAGACATTATCGCTGCGCCTTAACTTACCTTAGCAAGTAATATTTTATGCTTTGGCTTGGAGGAATAACTTTAACTGTTGTAAATCTGCACTCGCGTGTTCAACGATGTCAGCAACCCAAGAGCCATGTTCAGCATCCCATCTTGCTTCTTCGCCATGCTGTAATAATTGGGCGATCTGCTGAATACGTTTTAACCCCACAGAACCTGCAGCACCTTTAAATTTATGTGCTTCTGAACATAAGGTATCTTTGTCTGCTGCGTCGTTAGCCTTCACTAGATTTCCAACATATTCAGGCATTAACTGCTCAAATAACACCACACTCTTGAGTAAGGTACCGGCACCAATGGCGCTGCAGTACTGTTCGAGAGTATTGAGATCTAGGATTGCTTCTAATTCAACTGTGGCCATAAGGCCTCCCTTAAGTGGTTCAATGCTTAAAACGAATTTATCACATGATACCCACTAAAATTGTCAGTGCAACTTATAGCGATATTCATGGTCTAATTCAGATTAAAATTAACAAAAAACAAACTAATAGTCGTAAATAAACGCTTACGAAATAATAGCGACGACATAACATTTAGGGAGTAAATTTATCCCACTAACTTGCCTCTATCGTTGCGCTAATGCGTGCCCTTGTCCACCATAAAGCTGCAAATTATCCACAATCGCCACCAATCCATCCCAACGATAGGCACACCAATCGGGTGCTAATAGCATAGGTTTTTTCGCATAAGCGGTGACACGGTGAAAAATAACTTCTAGGGGGGTATGGCGGATAATCTCGCCGACACTGTGGGCATAATCCTCAAGACTCAATAAAGGTAAGCGCCCACTTCGCCACGACTTAGCCATAGTGCTACCTTCGACGATATGCAAAGGATGTAGCTTCAAGCCATCAACGCCCTGCTGCAATACAGCAGCTAAAGTCGCCATATAATCGCTATGGGTTTCATCGGGTAAGCCAAGAATGAGATGAGTGCACACCTTAAGACCGCGAGCTCTCGCCCTCGACACAGTGTCACAATAACAGGCGAAATCATGGCCACGGTTAATTCTACGCAGTGTTTCATCTTTGGCTGTTTGCAACCCGAGCTCTAACCACACATCGACACCATTTTCCTGATAGCGCGCCAGTAAATCCAGTACATTATTCGGCACACAATCGGGGCGAGTTCCAACACATAAACCGACTATCTCGCCATCTTTAACCGCTTCATCGTACTTAGCCATTAACACTTGATATTCATCGTAAGTGCTAGTATAGGCTTGAAAATAAGCAATAAATTTATCGGCTTGTGCCTGAGGCTTCGCCTCACGATAGCGGCTCTTACCCTGTTCGAGTTGCTCAGTAATACTCAATACATCGGCAGTTTGATGGCTAAATGACGCCACATTACAGAAAGTACAACCTCCGCGCCCTAAAGTGCCGTCACGGTTAGGGCAAGTAAACTTGGCATCTATAGTGAGTTTTCGCAGTCGGGTGCCATATCGCGCCTTACAAACGGCACCAAAGGTGTTCACATATGCATCAAGCCCCATCAGAGCACCCACCAAATTTCATATCGCTTCATTGAGAATAACCAAGATAAAATCACAAATAGAAAAGAAAATACGTGAACAAATAGAAGAAAAAGCTTAGTGTAAATAAGGTAGCGAGAGTTTTCTTGGCGCTACATCAAATTCCCGCCTGACTCATACCGTTATTATCATAAATGTGCGCATCCTCAAATTAGCCAGCTTACCGCTGAGATCTTGCTCACACCAAAATGAATAACAATTCAACAATTTTAATTTTTTATCTATTTACTGTGTTTGCAATAAAAATCACTATTTCTAAATCAAAAACAATCCCACCAGCATGTTACACCTTGGTAAATTTTGAGTTTGATAGTTTTTAAAATTCTTTTTATTCATAATGTTATACAGCACATTTTACTGTTAACGTTAACGTAAGCCAATTGTGGTTTGTGTATGAAACATGAATTAATACCCATGTTTTATGCAAATTTTTGGTTTGACCTTTATTGAATCTCAGGCTAATTTGGGTGGTTCGGGTGCATATCTATAGAAAGTCTTTACATTTTCTCCCCGAGTAGTAATCAGTTGAGGTCTAGGGAGGTTTTTGTATGAGCTTATATCATCCCAGTTTTGAGCGGGACAATTGTGGTTTTGGGTTGATAGCACAGATGGATGGCGAAGCCAGCCACCGCATAGTGCGCACGGCAATCCATGGTCTAGATCGCATGAAGCACCGCGGGGGCATTGCCTCCGACGGTCGCACTGGCGACGGCTGCGGTTTATTAATGCAATTACCCGTGCAATTTTTTGAAGCGATTGCCGCGGAAAATGATTGGCATTTGAGCAGAAAATTTGCCGTAGGTATGCTGTTTTTAAGTCAAGATGATGAACTGGCTGACCAAGCCAAGTTTATTCTTGAGCGCGAACTCGAGCGTGAAACCTTAAGTATTGCAGGCTGGCGCAAGGTGCCTGTCAATCCCGATGTGTTAGGTGAAATTGGCAAGGCTAGCCTGCCACAAATCTATCAAGTGCTGATCAACGCCCCCATTGGCTGGCGTGAAAAAGACTTGGAACGTCGCCTTTATATGGCGCGTCGCCGCCTAGAGCAGCAGATCACCGACGACAAAGACTTCTATGTCGCGAGTTTGTCAGGCCAAGTTATCGTCTATAAAGGTCTGATGATGCCTGTGGACTTGCCCGCGTTTTATCCCGATCTCGCGGACATTCGCTTAAAAAGCTCTATCTGCCTATTCCATCAACGTTTCTCAACGAATACTTCTCCTAAATGGCCATTAGCTCAGCCGTTTAGATATTTAGCCCATAACGGCGAAATCAATACGATTACGGGTAACCGTCAATGGGCCCGCGCCCGTGCCTATAAGTTTAATTCACCGCTACTGCCAGATTTGCAGCAGGCCGCTCCCTTTGTGAATGAAACAGGCTCAGACTCTTCATCTTTAGATAACATGCTGGAAATGCTGTTATCTGGTGGCATGGACTTATACCGTGCCATGCGTCTATTGATCCCGCCTGCTTGGCAAAGTAATCCGGAAATGGATGACGAATTAAAAGCCTTCTACGACTTTAACTCTATGCACATGGAGCCTTGGGATGGTCCGGCAGGTATTGTGATGACCAACGGTCGCCATGCCGCCTGCGCTGTTGACCGTAATGGTCTGCGTCCATCGCGTTATGTGATCACAAAAGATCGTATTTTGACCTTAGCTTCCGAAGTCGGAATTTGGGATTACGCCGCCGATGAAGTGATTGAAAAAGGCCGTGTTGGGCCGGGTGAATTGCTGGTATTAGATACCTTGAACGGCCGCCTGTACCAATCTTTTGAAATTGATAACGATCTTAAACGCCGCCACCCTTACAAAGAGTGGATGGCGAAAAACAGCCGTACTTTAACGCCAGCGGAAGATTTAGCCTCTGAGCAGCACGGTGCCAGCGAGTTAAGCCCTGAACTATTGTTGCAATACCAAAAACAATTTGGCTATACCCGTGAGGAATTAGAACAAGTCATTTGGGTATTGGCGAAGCAAGGTGAAGAAGCTACAGGTTCTATGGGCGACGACACACCTATGGCGGTATTGTCGAAAAAGTCACGTTCCCTGTATGACTATTTTAGGCAGAAATTTGCTCAAGTAACGAATCCCCCCATAGATCCATTACGTGAAAAGCACGTCATGTCATTGACCACTTGTATTGGCCGTGAACAGAACCTCTTCAATGAAACGACTGGGCATGCTTACCGGGTGATGTTCAATTCACCTATTTTATTATTCAGTGATTTTAACCAGTTACTGGGATTAGATAGCACTTACTATCGCGCCAATATTGTCGATTTAAATTACGAACCACAGGAAGGCTTAGAAAGCGCCATTCGCCGTATCACTGCCGAAGCCGAGCGTTTAGCCCGCAGCGGCACGACTTTGTTGATCCTTTCGGATAGAGCCATAGGTAAAACTGCGCAAGTGATCCCCGCGGCCATGGCGGTCGGTTCTGTGCAGCAAATGCTAGTGAATAAGAGCCTGCGCTGCGACACCAACATCATAGTTGAAACCGCATCGGCGCGAGATCCGCATCACTTTGCCGTATTGCTTGGCTTTGGTGCCACGGCGATTTATCCGTATTTAGTGTATGAGTCAATTTCCGAACTGGCGAAACGCCATGACTTAACCGATACCACGGCATTGATGTTGAACTTCCGCTACGGCATCGAAAAAGGCTTGCGTAAGATCATGTCCAAAATGGGCATCAGCACTGTCGGCTCTTATCGTTGCAGCCAACAATTTGAAGCCATAGGCATTGCCAGCGAAGTGATCGAACTATGTTTTAAAGGCGTAATTAGCCGCATCGAGGGTGCAGGCTTTGCAGAAATCGCCCAAGACCAGGCTATTTTGCACAAAGCTGCCTACCGTGCCCATGTGCCATTACCGCAAGGTGGCCTGCTGAAATACGTTGAGGGCGGCGAGTATCACTGCTTCAACCCTGATGTGGTCAACACCTTGCAAGCGTCATTGATTGACAAAGATTTTGCGAGCTATAAAAAATTCGCCGAACTCGTCGACAATCGTCCCGTGGCCACACTGCGTGACTTAATCGGTATTAAGGGCGCGCAAACATCGATTAATGTCGCCGATGTAGAAGCGGCATCAAATCTATATTCACGTTTTGACAGCGCCGCCATGAGTATCGGTGCTTTGAGCCCCGAAGCCCATGAAGCGCTGGCTATTGCAATGAACCGCTTAGGCGGCCGCTCGAACTCAGGTGAAGGTGGTGAGGATGCACGCCGCTTTAATACTGAACGAAACTCTGCAATTAAACAGATTGCCTCGGCACGCTTTGGCGTCACGGCGCATTATTTAGTTAATGCCGATGTGTTGCAAATTAAAGTCGCCCAAGGGGCAAAACCCGGTGAAGGTGGTCAGTTACCCGGCCATAAAGTCAGCGTTGAAATCGCCGGACTGCGTCATGCACGTCCTGGTGTGACCTTGATTTCACCGCCGCCGCACCACGATATTTACTCTATCGAAGATTTAGCCCAGCTGATTTTCGACTTGAAGCAAATCAATACTAAAGCGCTGATTTCAGTGAAACTTGTGTCAGAACCCGGTGTGGGCACGATCGCCACCGGCGTGGCCAAAGCCTATGCGGACATGATCACGATTTCAGGGTATGACGGCGGCACAGGTGCTAGCCCAATTACCTCAGTGAAATATGCGGGCAGTCCATGGGAGCTAGGGTTAGCCGAGGTGCATCAATCGCTAGTAGAAAATGGTCTACGCCATAAAATTCGCCTGCAAGTCGATGGCGGCTTAAAAACCGGTACCGATGTGATTAAAGCCGCGTTATTGGGCGCCGAAAGCTTTGGTTTTGGTACTGTGCCTATGATCGCCCTAGGTTGTAAATACCTGCGTATTTGCCACTTGAACAACTGTGCGACTGGCGTAGCAACGCAAGATAAAAACCTGCGCGACAACCATTACCATGGTCTGCCAGAGCGAGTGATGACTTACTTTGAGTTTGTTGCACAGGAAGTTCGTGAATGGATGGCGACCTTAGGGGTGAGCAAGTTTGAAGACCTCGTCGGTCGCAGTGAATGGTTATATGCCCTCGAAGGCCAAACAGCGAAGCAACAAGGCTTAGATCTGTCACCGATTTTGTATCAACCCAAAGTGCCAGCAACCTCGTCACGCACTTGGCAAGAAACCAATCCACCGGCGGATTTAGGGCTGCTTAACCAGCATTTATTAAACGAATGCCAAGGTGCCGTCGATAAGGGCGAGAGTTTCGATGCCGCTTACAGCATCAACAACACAGACCGTTCCGTTGGCGCGACGTTGTCAGGCTATATCGCGAGCACACTCGGCGTCAAAGGCACCAAAGCGCCGGTCAAACTGAGCTTTAACGGCAGTGCCGGCCAAAGTTTTGGCGTGTGGAACAGCCCAGGCCTTGAGTTAAAACTCTGCGGCGATGCCAACGACTATGTGGGTAAAGGCATGTCTGGCGGCCAAATCGTCATCTACCCGCCAATTGGTAGCCCGTTCCAAAGTGAGCGCAGCGCCATTGTCGGTAACACGTGTCTTTACGGCGCGACGGGCGGCAAGTTCTTCGCCGCAGGTCAAGCGGGCGAGCGTTTTGCAGTCCGTAACTCTGGGGCGATTGCTGTGGTCGAAGGGCTTGGCGATAACGGCTGCGAATACATGACCAGCGGCATTGTGGTTGTCCTTGGTAAAACAGGGGTGAACTTCGGCGCGGGTATGACAGGCGGTTTTGCCTATGTGTTCGATCAATTCGGCCGCTTCAATCGCCGTGTGAATACTGAGCTTGTCGATACTCAAAAACTCGAATCACCGATACATCAACAACATTTAAAAGGTCTAATTGAAGCCCACGTGGCCGAGACGGGCAGCGAACATGCCAAGATGATCTTAAGTGATTTTGGTAACTGGTTAGATTGCTTCGTATTAGTAAAACCTAAAAATATTGCCGTGGCCGATCTGCTCAAATTAGAGAAATCGAGCCCAGAATTAGTTGTAAAAGCGGGGTAATGGCGCATGAGTAACGATTTTCAATTTATTGAAGTGGGTCGTAAAGACCCCGCTAAACACCCTGCAGCTAAACGTGCGACTCAGTTTATTGAGATTTATCAGCCTTTTGCCCAGCCTCAAGTGGCTGAGCAAGCGGACCGCTGTTTAGATTGCGGCAATCCTTATTGTGAGTGGAAGTGCCCGCTACACAATTATATTCCTAACTGGCTCAAGCTAGCGGAACAAGGCCGCATCATGGAAGCGGCAGATTTAGTGCATGAGACCAACACTCTGCCCGAAATCTGCGGCCGTGTTTGTCCACAGGACAGACTCTGTGAAGGTGCTTGTACTCTGAACGACGACTTTGGCGCTGTCACTATCGGTAATGTCGAAAAATACATTACCGACACAGCGATCGCCCAAGGCTGGCGCCCCGATATGAGCAAGGTCACGCCTCGCCCTGAACGAGTGGCGATTGTCGGTGCGGGTCCTGCGGGTTTAGGCTGCGCGGATATTCTGTCTCGCAACGGTGTTAAAGCTGTGGTCTTTGATAAATATCCACAAATTGGTGGTCTACTCACCTACGGTATTCCGTCTTTTAAACTCGACAAAGCCGTTATGGCGACCCGTCGCAGTGTATTAGAAGGCATGGGCATTGAGTTCAAACTCGGTGTCACTGTCGGTAAGGACATCCCATTTACTAAACTGCTCGAAGAATACGATGCCGTCTTCCTCGGTATGGGCACCTATACCGCGATGAAAGCAGGCCTTGAGGGTGAAGATGCCCAAGGCGTATACCAAGCCCTGCCCTATTTGATTGGTAACACCCATCATTTAATGGGCACCCAGAATACTGAAACGCCCTACCTGAACCTTGAAGGTAAACGTGTGGTGGTATTAGGCGGTGGTGATACTGCGATGGATTGTGTGCGCACAGCCGTCAGACAAGGTGCCAGCAGCGTAGTCTGTGCTTACCGCCGGGACGAGGCCAACATGCCAGGCTCACGTCGTGAAGTGCAAAATGCGCGGGAGGAAGGCGTTAACTTCTTGTTTAACCGTCAACCTGTGGCGATTAAAACCCAAGATGGCAAAGTGATCGGCATTGAATGCGTTGAAACCGCCATGGGCAAGGCCGATGCAAGCGGTCGTCAACGCGCCGAAGCGATTGCCGGTAGCGAACAGTTGCTCGAAGCCGATGCGATTATTATTGCCTTTGGTTTCCAACCTAGCCCAGCACCTTGGTTTGCCGAACACGGTATCGAGCTAGATCAATGGGGCCGAGTCAAAGCGAGTAAGTTAGATGAAAACCCATTCCAAACCACAAACCCGAAAGTGTTTGCCGGTGGTGATATGGTGCGTGGTTCTGACTTAGTCGTGACAGCCATTGCCGAAGGTCGCGATGCCGCCCAAGGTATTCTTAATTACTTAGACTAAGTGCTATAGATTAAGCGCCAACGTGTTTGTTTTACAGGTAAAAACATTTTACCCTTGTCATTTTAACAAGCACTCCAATGGCTGGACTCGTGCAAACGAGTTCAGCCATTTGCTTGTGGCTTATCGCAATCGGTTGATGGATAAAATAGATAGATAAAGCGCGCATCTTAGGAGCGCACTTTTCTGCTAACCCTCCCGCGTTTTACCCCGCGATTATCAAGCAATCCCAATCTCGCCATAACGACTGCATAAAACTGTGTGGTATATTAGCCAGCATTCCCGTGTCCCACTCTTTAAGTGTTGAATCAAAAAGGTCTCCCATGAAAATTGGAATTATTGGCGCAATGGAGCCAGAAGTCGCTCACCTGATCGCCGCCATGACAAATGCGACATCGCAAACCATTGCTGGTATTGAATTTATTGCTGGTACTCTCGCGGGTAAAGACGTAGTCGTGACTCGCTCAGGCATAGGTAAAGTCGCCGCAAGTATTGCGACCACGCTACTCATCGAAAAATATGCGCCGGATGCGGTGATCAATACTGGTTCTGCCGGTGGTTTTGTGGATTCGCTGGCCATTGGCGATATCGTGATTTCTTCTGAAGTGCGTCACCATGATGTGGATGTCACCGCCTTTGGGTATGAAATTGGCCAAATGGCACAGCAACCTGCTGCGTTTATTCCTGCCGCACATTTAGTTGAAGCAGCCAACAAAGCGATTGCTCAACTGGGTGAAGTCAAAGCGATTGAAGGTTTGATTTGTACTGGCGACAGCTTTATTTGCGATCCTGTTCGCACCCAAGCCATGCTCAAAAACTTCCCGACTATGGCCGCCTGTGAGATGGAAGGCGCGGCAATCGCTCAAGTTTGTCATCAGTTTGGAGTGCCATTTGTGGTGATCCGCTCTTTATCGGATAACGCCAACAATGACTCGCCAGTGGATTTCGACTCTTATATTGTCAAAGCGGGTTATCACTCGGCTCTGATGGTGATGTTGCTGCTTGAGCAACTGAATCCTAGCGCAATAAAATAATCACTTAAGTGGAAAGTACCGAATGCACACCTCTTTTTATCAACAACTTGTCGAGATAGATGGCGCTTTGTTTGAAGGCTTTTTGGTACTTTTTTTTGCTTTGTTATTGGCGCGGTTAGCGCCATTACCACGGGAAATGCAGCCGCTTATTTGGTTTGGCCATTTAGCTAAGCAACTCGCCGCCAAGGTAAATCGCCCAGAACGCTCTCCAAGCCAACAAGCCACAGCAGGCTTTTTAGCTATGATGCTGTTACTGTTTCCGTTTTGGGCCATTATCACCTTTTTGCTCGAACTGGCCGCCTTTCCATGGTTTTTCGAATTTTTGGTGCTTTATCTATGCTTAACCGATGCAGGGTTTAGCCAAGTCGCCGATGAAATCGCTAAAGCCTTAAAACGTGGAGACAATGCCAGCGCAAAAAAGCTTTTACAGCCTTGGGTAGTGCGCGATACCGATAGTCTGTCGGAAATCGGCCTAGCCAAAGCCACCATAGAAAAACTCGCCACAGCGCCTATTTACGGCACAGCATCGACCATTTTCTTTTTCGCTATTGCTGGAGCACCGCTAGTGCTAGCAGTGCGCATGCTCAAACAACTCGAATTGAGCTGGCCGCCCATTCAACCAAAGTATCAACATTTCTGCAGTACTGTGAATGGTGTATCCATTATCTTGCTGGCGATTCCGGCTTGGTTGTGGAGCCTGTCGCTCGCTATTCAAGGCGGGCCTAAGGCGTTTGCAAAACTTTTTAGAGCCCCTAAAAATCATCACGCTATTCGAGGTTATGTTCTCAGTGTGAATCTCGTGGCCAGTATTTTGAGAATCGAACTCGGTGGACCACAGAAGTTTGCTGGCGTGCGTATCAATGTGGATAAATTGTGCTACGGTCCGCAGCCAACCAGTGATGACATCACGCCTGCAATTAAGCTGACCTCACGTGCCTGTGCTATCTGGTTTAGCTTTATCATTATACTGCCCTTGTTATGGGCAAGTTTACGTTGGTTACAAAGCCTGTGATATGATGCCGCATTATCTCAACGTGAAGTTAAAGGCTGACCATCTTGCTCGAAAACATGCATGTTTCATTAACAACACCTGCGTTGTTATTTCCTGCTATCTCATTGTTACTATTAGCTTATACCAATCGTTTTTTTGCCTTAGCCGCATTAATCCGAAATTTAAGTAATGGTGAAAAACCCGTACATAAAGATCAAATTAAGAACCTGAGCCAGCGTATTACGATCATTCGTCGAATGCAGGAAGCTGGTGTGTCAAGCTTTGCCCTATGCGTGCTGTGTATGATTTTTATCTATATCGGCTTTAATAAAACCGGCTCAGTGATTTTTGGCGCTAGCCTACTGCTCTTGCTCTATTCACTGATTTTATCTGTGATTGAAATCCGCATCTCTGTGGACGCATTAAATATTCATATCAAAGAGATGAGTAAATGAGCCAGTGGATCTACTTTTTTGATTTATGGGGTACCGCTGTATTTGCATTATCCGGCGCACTTGCCGCTGGACGCCATAGAATGGACCCCTTTGGCGTAATCGTGCTCGCCTCGGTTACCGCTGTCGGTGGTGGCAGTATTCGTGATGCCTTAATTGGTGCAACGCCAGTGTTCTGGATCCGCGACCCGAATTACATCATAGTGATCCTCGCGACTGTGCTCGTCTGTTTGCTATTAGTCCGTCGCCCTCGTAAGGTACCCGAGTATATTTTACCCGTTGCAGATGCCTTTGGATTGGCCCTCTTTACCGTGATAGGTGCTGAAAAGGCCCTCAATATGGGCTTGAGTGGGATGATTGCCGTCGTAATGGGCTTGATCACAGGCGTGGGAGGAGGCATTATTCGAGACTTACTGTGTAGACAAGTTCCTATGGTCTTACGCACAGAAGTCTATGCCACAGCTTCGATCATAGGTGGTATCGGCTATACCATGAGCTTAGCCTACGGTATGGGCGAAAAAATGGCGCTGTTTCTGGCGATGGCCAGTGCCCTGTTAATCCGCTTAAGTGCCATCAAGTGGCATCTTTCATTACCGGCCTTTGATCTCAAGACCAAGAGGGAATAGTTTGCGAATATTGTGTTTTATTTTGTGCCTCATTTTTGTTCCAGCCCTCAATCCTGCAGCGGCGCAAGCCAACTCAGGTGAAATGCCACAAGAACAGCAGCTAGCCGTAAAATATATGAATGCGCTAACTGAACACGACTATAAGACACTGCGAAAATTCTATAACCGCGAAAGCGTCTTCTTCGACAAAACCGCCAACCGTAAATACACTGGCGGCCGCT
Source organism: Shewanella sp. SM68 (assembly GCF_025653925.1). Taxonomy (NCBI): domain Bacteria; kingdom Pseudomonadati; phylum Pseudomonadota; class Gammaproteobacteria; order Alteromonadales; family Shewanellaceae; genus Shewanella; species Shewanella sp. SM68. The sequence continues at coordinate 35,006 of NZ_JAKKRU010000007.1, read as the reverse complement.
TCATCATCGACTTCCTTGAGCGCGCCCACGAGGGCGTGCTCGAGTACAACTTCAACATAGAGCATATGTATAACGCAGGCTCTTTAGTAGTGATGATAGGTAACTATCATTTCAAGGGTCCAGGTGAACAATTTGGCAAACCGGGGAAAATCATCGATGTTGCGATACCTGGTGTGACAAGCCTTAAGATCGACATGCTCAATCGCAGAGTAACGGAACATGTCGACCTAATCGATTACCAGACCATGTCTGACCAATTAGCGATGCAGTAGTCACAAAATTTATCCGTCTTTGCAACTTGATCCCTAAAAACGAGTCGAAACTAACAATGAGTCAATACCACTGCGTATTTTACCTTTGAAAAATTGACTGAGCCGTTTCGTTTCAATGAGGTTTGTATGAAGTTTTTTGGATTGATAGCCCTACTCGCCCTTAATGGCTTAATACTGGCCCCCAAAGCACAGGCCTTACAGCCCATTATCGTTTCCTACGCCGTTCAGCCAGTAAGCCATTTTAATCAACAACTACGTACCGCTCAGGCGCAACATCAGCCTTGGTCGGAAGATCCCAATAAAATCAGCAGCCAATATGCAGGCAACAAATTTACCTTAGTGCGAACTCAAACCAATAAAGACGGCATTTTAACCTATCAAGTGAGCGAGCTTTCCAAGCAGCATCCACAGATGCTGTTGATTATCTCACTGAAACAAAACGCTAAACTTTGGCAGGTAAGTTCGGCCCAATTGGCATGGAAATGCAGTGGTGGGCAACACTTTGGCACCGACAGATGTAATATCGCCGAGCATGAGGCCAATACAGCGCCTTAATCTTGTTTTGTGAAAAGATTCAAAAACAAAGAGCGCCCTAAGGCGCTCTTTTTGTTTGTTTAAACTTACTGTAGCGTAAACCTAACTAAACCAACGTCACTATACCAAAGTCACTTTGGCAAACTTACGTTTACCGACTTGGAATACAGCAACAGTACCCGCGAACAAAGTCATACGGCTATCTTCTAGCTTTTCGCCGTCCATCTTCACCGCGCCTTGCTTGATCATCCGCATCGCTTCTGAAGTCGACGACACTAAGTCTGCGTCTTTCAACAGATTGGCAATCGCAATACCTTCACCGGCAGCTAACTCAATTTCTTCGATATCATCGGGGATCATGCCCTTAGAACGATCGACAAAGGCTTGATGCGCACTTTCGGCAGACGCTGCATCATGGAAACGTGTGATAATTTCCTTAGCTAAGGCGATTTTAGTGTCACGCGGGTTAGACCCATTCGCCACATCTTGCTTAAACTGTTCAATTTCAGCCAGTGGGCGGAATGACAGTAGTTCAAAGTAACGCCACATCAAGTCGTCCGAAATTGACATCAGCTTGCCAAACATTTCATTGGCAGGTTCGCTCACGCCAATATAGTTATGCGCCGATTTAGACATTTTCTTCACGCCGTCTAAACCTTCGAGCAGCGGCATCATGATCACAGCTTGTGGCTTTTGGCCCTCCGCTTTTTGCAGTTCACGGCCCATTAACAGGTTGAACTTTTGATCTGTACCACCCAGCTCAACATCGGCCTGTAGCGCAACTGAGTCATAGCCCTGAAGTAAAGGATACATAAACTCATGAATCGCAATCGACTGACCCGAGGCATAACGCTTCTTAAAGTCATCGCGCTCCATCATACGAGCCACAGTTTGCTTAGACGCGAGACGGATCATACCAGCGGCGCCCAATGGCTCTAACCAGCTTGAGTTGAATTCGATACGAGTCTTAGCAGGATCGAGGATCTTGTAAACCTGTTCTTTATAGGTTTCTGCGTTTGCTAAAACTTGTTCACGGGTGAGCGGCGGACGTGTGCTATTTTTACCACTTGGGTCCCCCACCATACCAGTAAAGTCACCAATCAAAAAAATGACTTCATGACCTAACTCTTGGAATAATCTTAATTTATTCAAGATTACTGTGTGTCCAAGATGGATATCCGGAGCGGTAGGGTCAGCGCCTAACTTGATACGGAGTGGACGTCCTTCTTTGAGTTTTTCCAGCAGATCCGCTTCGAGTAAAATCTCATCGGTACCACGTCTAATTTCTGCTAATACTTGGTCTAAATCAGCCATCTCGGCAGGGACTCCTAAGGCCATGATCATAAAATGAAGAGACTTATGTTACTTGTTAGCCACCACAATTGAAAGTGTGTACACTAACGGGATTATTTAAGTCTCTGGTTATTGGTATCGGCGTCAATGGGAAAGGTTATAACGTTATTTAAATTGTTACCTAAAAAGCATCAAATTCTCCTTAGCATTCTTTCAGTTATCACAATGATAACCATGCTTCTACCTTCTGAAGAAGCGCAAGCTTCAAGACAAACCACTAGCATTGATGACCAAGCTCAAATCAACACCCGTTATGATGTGCCCTTAGCTTTTCGCTCGCCTGAACGCCCTGAGTTGCCAGAAGGTCAAACAGATAATGCTCCGACAACGGCTGAACCGTTATCCTCACCCGATGCGCTCGCTGCAGGTGGAGTCAATAATCAAGCCGCAGGATCCCACGAAAGCGCTCTTCACAGAGATGTCGAACATTTTAACGTCAAAAATGGTGATACTTTAGCTGCGGTATTTAATCGCGCTGGCTTAACCAGCAAAGATGTTTATGAAATCACCCAGTTGCCTTTAGCCAAGCAAAACTTACTTAAGATAATGCCGGGCGAAGAAATTGTGATTTCAAAGGATGCAAACGGTAATTTGACTGAAGTGCGTTATCGGGTCGATGCTATTTCCACGCTAGTCATCACTAAAAGCCAAGAGCAATACAACGAAAAAATCTCCGAAAAGGATGTGGAAATCCGCAACCATTTCACCAGTGCCAAAATTAAGAGCAATTTCTGGAATGCCGCCGTGGATGCAGGCATGTCTGCTAACCAGATATTACAATTATCGACCGTATTCGGCTGGGATATCGACTTTGCCTTAGACTTACGCGAAGGCGACAGCTTCGCCATTATTTACGAGCAAGAATATGCCGATGGTGAATTTTTGCGTAATGGCAATATCTTAGCTGCAGAATTTGTTAACCAAGATGAGCGCTATACTGCCATTCGCTATACCGACGGTAACTATTATTCCGAAAATGGCACTAGCATGCGTAAAGCCTTCCTGCGCTCACCGGTCGATTTTAAGTATGTCAGCTCCAACTTTAACCCAAGACGTTTGCACCCAGTGACAGGCCAGGTCAAAGCCCATCGGGGTGTAGACTATGTCGCAGCCATTGGCACGCCCATTAAAGCTGCGGGTAGTGGACGCGTTATTGAGTCTGGTTATAATCAATTCAACGGTAACTATGTGTTTATCAAACATAACGATACCTATACCACCAAATATCTACACCTCACAAAACGTAATGTCAGCAAAGGCGCCAACGTTAAGCAAGGACAAATTATTGGTACTTTAGGTAAAACAGGCCGTGTCACAGGGGCTCATTTACATTACGAATTTATCGTCAATGGCGTACACCGCAACCCGAGAACGATTACGCTACCGAAATCCGAATCAATTGCGAGAAAAGAAAAAAATCAATTCGATGCACTTAGCAAGCAATTGATGACTACACTTTCGCAAAACAAGCAAACGCAATTGGCAATGCAATAACGACGGATGGATTCCTCCCAATGAAAAACGCTTATTATATTGGACTGATGTCAGGCACCAGCATGGACGGTGTCGATGCGGTATTGGTCGACTTTTCAGGCGCGCAGCCGCAACTTATCGCCAGCCATACCGAAGCTATTCCGAGCCATTTGCTCAAAGGTCTACAGCGCCTGTGCTTACCCAGCTCAGATGAAATTAACCGCCTCGGCCGTTTAGATCGTAATGTGGGTCAGCTGTTTGCCTTAGCAGTCAATAATCTGATGGCTAAATGTGCTATTGCGAAAGAAGATGTCATCGCCATTGGTAGCCATGGTCAAACCGTGCGCCATATGCCAAACCTCGAAGTGGGTTTTACCTTACAAATTGGCGATCCTAATACTATTGCGACCGAAACAGGCATAGATGTCATTGCCGATTTTCGTCGCAAAGATATTGCCCTTGGTGGGCAAGGCGCGCCCTTAGTACCCGCATTCCACCAGCAAACCTTTGCCCAAGTCGGTAAAAAACGTGTCATCCTCAATATTGGTGGTATTGCTAATATCACCTATCTGCCGGGCAATAGCGAAGAAGTCTTAGGTTTTGATACAGGGCCAGGCAACACCTTAATTGATGCCTGGATGCAACAGGTTAAAAGTGAACCCTTCGATAAAAATGGCGAATGGGCTGCATCCGGAAAAACTGATCAAAGCTTATTAACTCAGCTACTTTCGCATCCGTATTTCTCCCTTGCTTACCCTAAAAGCACCGGTCGCGAACTGTTTAACCAAGCTTGGTTAGAGCAGCAATTATCGCCCTTTAATCATTTAGATGAAGAAGATATTCAATCAACTTTATTGGATTTAACCTGCCACAGCATAGCCCAAGACATTATTAAACTATCCAATGAAGGGGAATTATTCGTCTGTGGCGGCGGTGCATTTAATGGTCAACTGATGCAGCGACTTGCAGCCTTATTGCCAGGTTATAAGCTGGATACTACCTCGGCCCTTGGCGTCGATCCTAAGTGGGCAGAAGGCATCGCCTTTGCCTGGCTCGCCATGCGCAATCACTTAGGTTTACCCGCTAATCTCCCTGCAGTAACAGGCGCCTCCCGCGAAGCCGTACTCGGCGGACGATTTAGCGCTAAGTAATTGGCCTTCGCAAAATACTAAAGTGATAACCTAAACAAGAGCTTCTACATAAAGCTCTTGTTGTCTTTAAAAGACAAACTAATCTTTTCCCCTCTTCCTGCCTAAATTTATCAAGAAAATCAGCAGCTATTTTAAAGCCATCTATTCTTAATTACTGAAGCATTTAGTGACAGAAGCATGAGTAAAAAAAGTTTCGTCACTGAAGCTTAATCAAGTCTCACTATAGTAAAAACGGATACAGGATATTGCTCTAAACAGCTCAAACACTTAGGAATAGCCTCATAGGCGTCCAATAAAAAACTGGTTTTAAGGGAACTCGTGTCTACAGCGCGATTTTGCTCACTCAGACAAGATCCGTTAATAGGCAGGTAAATTAGGAATAAAGACGCACTGATTAACAAGCAAGCGTCTTTAAAAGAATAGGAAATCAAACAATGAACATGTCACAAAAAATGGCGGCAGAATTTCTTGGCACCTTGTGGTTAGTCCTTGGAGGTTGTGGCAGTGCGGTACTTGCCGCTGCATTTCCCGAGGTGGGCATAGGCTTACTCGGCGTCGCTTTAGCTTTTGGATTAACCGTATTAACCATGGCCTTTGCGATTGGCCATATTTCAGGTTGTCATCTCAACCCTGCAGTGTCATTCGGCCTTTGGGCTGGGGGACGTTTTCCGGCAGCAGAATTATTGCCCTATATCGTAGCCCAAGTCGCGGGTGGAATTGTTGGCGCTGGCATCTTGTATCTCATCGCTTCAGGACAAGAGGGATTTTCACTCGCGGGCGGATTTGCCTCTAACGGTTTTGGTGAGCACTCACCGGGTGGCTATAGCATGCTGTCGGTGATGATTTGTGAAATCGTTATGACACTGTTCTTCTTGATTATTATTTTAGGCGCCACCGATGAGCGAGCGCCTAAGGGATTTGCCCCAATTGCCATAGGGTTAGGTTTAACCTTAATTCACCTTATTAGTATTCCTGTGTCCAATACTTCAGTAAACCCAGCGCGTAGCACAGGCCCTGCACTGTTTGTCGGTGACTGGGCGGTATCACAACTCTGGTTGTTCTGGGTAGCACCGATTGCCGGTGCCATTTTGGCGGGCTTTATCTATCGTTACTTCCGCTCGGTAGAATAAAAGCCGAAGATCTAACACAACAGCGCTCTCTTGGCGCTGTTGTTCTTTTTCTAATCCCGCTCTAATGTTACCATTTAGCCAACTGGCGAATTTTGCTGTGCCCTAGGTTTTTACATTAGAGACACAACAGGCTTCGCCCTATTCAAGCAAAAGAGATATTTTTCATGAGCAAGACTGTTAAAAACCTCGCTGAGACAGCAGCAATGACGCCAGAAGCCCGTTACGATTACCTCGTTGAACAAGTTAAAGAACACAAAATACTTTGGACATTACAAGACCAAGACGGTTGCGTGATGTTAACCACTGAAGAAGAAGATTGCATCCCAATGTGGCCAACCGAAGAAGCCGCTGATTCTTGGGCAGTGGATGAATGGAGTGATTGTCAAACGTTAGCGATTCCACTCGACGAATTTCACGAAAGATGGGTGCCAGGCATGGAAGATGACGACCTCTTTGTCGCCGTATTCCCAGTATTAGATGATTTAGGTGTGGTAATCCCGCCTTATGAGTTAGATCAAAGATTAGCGCCGAAGCAAAGCCACTAATCGCTATCGCTAAACGAGAATGCCTATGAGCGAGCAAAAATCAGCGATACAGACACCAGAGGCAAGTACAGCCCTGAGTCAGCACTTTCCGAAACGACTCATTGCCCTATTGCTAGTGTATGTTGTTGCGTCAGTGAGTGGCTTAATCGCTAAACAAGGGGTGTTATTTTGTCTGCTAACCCTCCTGATGGTGATTGCCATTATCGGTCGGCAAAAAGCAGGGCTTATCATGCTGCGCGGCTACACAGTCGTGCAGCTTGGATTGATTAGCATGCTGCCAGTGATCATGTACGATCCGGGCAACTTAGTGGTAGGTCCAACGACAGTGTACTTAGGTGAATGGCAGGGAAAACTGCCAGACTATGTGATTTTTATCGCTTTGATCGTCTTGTCATTACTGCAAGTTTGGATAGCCTTTGATAAAAAGGTAAAGGCATGGTTTAAACCTAAGCTTAACCTGAACATCATGAGCTAAGCTCTTGTAGAAAATAAATTTAGCCCAACAAAAAGCCGTCATTACGACGGCTTTTTTGATCTCAATCTACGCCTAAAAAGATGCAAAGTTAGTCATCATTAAACAGAAAAACTTTTTTACACAGAGAAACTGGCACCACAGCCACAGGTTGTGGTTGCGTTAGGGTTTTTCACGAAGAAGCGAGAACCTTCCAGTCCTGAAGTGTAATCCACTTCACCACCGACTAAATATTGTAGGCTCATAGGATCGACAACCAAGAGAACGCCTTGTTTTTCTATCGTAAAATCGCCGTCATTGACCTTTTCATCAAAGGTAAAGCCGTACTGAAATCCAGAACAACCACCACCAGTCACATAGACTCGTAGCTTAAGTGCAGGATTTTGCTCTTCTTCCAGCAAACCTTTCACCTTAGCGGCTGCCGCATCGGTAAATTGGATTGGCATTGCTGTATCAGCTTGATCAGTCATTACTACCTCTTACATCAGTTTTCTGGGGCAAATTATCCTTTACCTGACTGTTTTGTTCAAGTATTACCCGTGGTTCTTTTTCACCCTGTAATAACTCAGGGGCACTATAGACATGTTCGGTCTGCGAATTCTTAGTCCAGCGGCTCGAAGGCACCAGCACTTTGACTTTCACTTGTTGTAAATTAAAGCCAGCAGGAACAGTGACCTTGGTATCTATGACTTGAAAATAGCGAAAATCAAATTCCAACTTAGAACCCGTGAGTTTGTTCACACTCAAGCTAACAGATTTGCCATCTTGCACACCAATGAGCGTCAATTCAGTTCGACCTTGAATAGCTTGCTTACGCTTTTGCAACTGAGTCAACACCAACTTGAGATGATATTCATCGGCCAAAGCGCCCCGCGTCATTTCAAGTCCGTGAATAGCAACACCTTCAGCATTATCATCCGGTGTCATAATGCTGCGGTAAAACGCCAGCTCATGTTCCAATTCTTTTTGCTTTTTCATTTGCTGGCCAAACATTTCTTGCATTTGGGTATTAGCCTCGCGCTCGACGGACAGCTCTAAATTTCGGGTTGCAAGTAGTTGGGTCTGTGCCTCTAACTCAGCGGTCAAGCGTTGAGTCTTGCTGCTGATATGCTTAACAACAGGCTCATCGCTACTTAATAGCAGAAAACTTATCCAAGCCCCAAAAAGAATAGAAACTAACACTAAAAGCGATAAATAAACTGAAGATGGACGATACTTGAGATCCATCACTTGCAGCCGATCTAGCCAACGATGATAATTTGGCATTAGGTAACAGCCCCTTATATAAAATACAATCAACTCAAGAACGAGTTCGATACAATACAACTCAGGCCAATGTAGTGCAATTAACGATAAATAAAGTCGCTATCCAACATGCCATAGTCACAGCCAAAAAGTATTTAACCAATGAGCTACGTGACCATTTATCTCAAGCCCGCATCAGTGCACAGCTGTGCATACTGGCACTGTTATTTGCTATTTTTGCATCCTGTGTGATCTTACTGTTTCGACTCTTGCTCGTTTGGGCTAATCATTACACCCAAATACAGGCGCTGGATTTTACGGGGAACGTCGCCGACTGGCGAGCCCTGTTACCCCTTTTAGGCGCAATATTAATTTGGATAGTGGCGAAGTTGGGCTCCAAACGCTACAAACGTATGGGAATAGCCTATGTGTTACATAGAGTTAAACTACATTATGGTAAAATCCCCCTACAATCCGCCGCTGGGCAATTTTTTCAAGCACTCTTTGCCCTCGGCACAAATTTCTCCGTCGGTCGTGAAGGTCCAGCCATTCATCTGGGTGCTGTCAGCGCCAGTTTTCTCGCTGAAAAATTCAATCTTCCCGATAATAGCGTACGCATCATGTGTGCCAGTGGCATTGCAGCAGGGATTGCAGCCACTTTTAACGCGCCCTTGGCGGCGGTGATTTTTGTACTCGAAGTGATAGTACGTGAATATAAAATCCATTACTTTTTCCCGATTATGCTATCAGCAATTTGTGGCGCAGTTTCAAGCCAACTGGTGTTTGGTAATGTGCACGAATTTGACCGTATTCAAGTGATCCATATTCCCTTAGACCATTACCCTATTCTCGCCATTGGCGGCGTGGTATTAGGCTGCGCCGCGGCACTATTTAATTACTCGCTATTAAAAGCCACCGCGACGGGTCAAAACTGGCCTCTCATTTACCGACTATTACTGGCGGGCAGCGTCACCACCCTAATCGGTCTCGTGTTACCGCAAGCCCTTGGCACGGGCGATCTCGCCATTAGTGAAGCCATTAGCCAACATCCAAGCCTGTTGCTGTTAATCGCCCTATTATTTGCCAAAATCATTGCCACTATTGCGGCGATTGGCTTAGGTATTCCCGGCGGTTTAATTGGTCCACTTTATGGTATCGGCGCGCTGCTCGGGGCGATTTTGGCGCTGATCAGCGCTATCTTATTCCCGTCCATCGCCCCTTATGTAGGGCTTTACACTGTGATCGGCATGACAGCCATGATGGGCGTGTGTTTAAGCGCGCCGCTGGCCGCCTTAGTCGCCCTGTTAGAAATGACTAATGACGCCAGCATTATTTTACCGGCAATGTTTGTAACAATTCCGGCTTTTTTAATTGCTTATCAGGGTTTTAAGACTGACTCCATTTTCTTTAAGCAATTAGAAATTATGGGACTAGGTTATAAGGTCGCCCCCGTGAATTTAGCACTGCAGAAAAAAGGCGTACGAGCCTTAATGGATAAACGCTTTGTTATCGTCAATAACAACGATGAATTGTTACTCGAAGTGCTAAAACGCGCCGAAGGTCGCCCTGTGCTAGTCCGCAATGCCGATGGCATTATCGAAATGCTTAGTCTTGAAATGCAATCCTATGATGACAGTACCACGCTATCACGCCATCCCATGCAAGGGCTAAGCGACAGCACCACCCTCAATGAAGTCTATTCACTATTGTCGCCCAAACGCTGCGGTGAGGTGTTTATCTATCAAGATACACCAGACAATGTGGTTGGGGTGATCAGTTGGTCGAACCTACAACAGGAGATTCGTTCAGGCCAAGCCTAATATCGCTTCAAAATCTAGCCGCTATTCAATACCTAATTTTGATTCAAACCTGAGGCGGCAGATTAAAAGCTTTGGGCTTCATCGCAAAAATCTAACACAGTGGCAATGTGGCTATTTCGTTGCCCCAGTGCTTCTGCTACAATCGCGCCTCAGCCACCCTACATAACATCAGGGCAGATAAGCGCGATACCGCTGCTTAAAATGCCCCCTAGCAAATTGGAAAACAGGCTGATGAATCAGTTCGAAGGATCCCATATCCTCTCCGTAAACCAGTTAGATCTTGACTCAATCCAAACTATTTTTAATGTCGCTAGCCGCATGATGCCCTATGCACTTCGAGAGAAGCGCAATAATGTGCTCGATGGCGCCATTTTAGGTAACCTGTTTTTCGAACCGAGTACCCGTACTCGCGTGAGTTTTGGCTGTGCCTTTAACTTGCTCGGCGGCCATGTACGTGAAACCACAGGCATGGCGTCATCGTCTTTATCTAAGGGTGAGTCCCTGTACGATACGGCGCGGGTGTTATCTACTTATTCTGATGTGATTGCCATGCGCCATCCTGACTCTTACTCGGTCAAAGAGTTTGCTGAAGGCAGCCGCGTCCCAGTGATCAACGGCGGCGATGGTTCGAACGAGCATCCGACCCAAGCTTTGCTCGACTTATACACTATCCAAAAAGAACTCAAGTGTGCTGGCCGCGGTATCGATGGCATGCACATCGCTATGGTCGGCGACTTAAAATTTGGCCGCACTGTGCATTCACTATCACGCTTACTCTGCATGTATAAGAACATCAGTTTCACGCTGATTTCACCCGCAGAATTAGCGATGCCTGATTATGTGATCTCCGACATTGAAAATGCTGGCCATAGCATCAAAATAACCGACCAACTTGAAGGCCATTTAGATAAAGCAGATATTTTGTATCTCACTCGCATTCAAGAAGAACGCTTCCCTTCACAGGAAGAAGCAAATAAGTATCGCGGCAAGTTCCGCTTAAATCGCAGTATTTACACTCAGCATTGCAAATCTAACACTGTCATTATGCATCCGCTTCCAAGGGATTCACGTGCGCAAGCCAATGAGTTAGATAATGATTTAAATAGCCATCCCAATCTTGCTATCTTCAGACAGGCGGATAATGGGCTGTTAATTCGCATGGCTTTGTTTGCATTGACACTCGGCGTTGATAATCAACTCGAAAAATATGAGTGTCCGGTTAATTGGTATTCACGTAAAGCCGATCGCTAATTGGCTACAGACTTTAAGGACTAAACATGACCCGTTCCGAAGCGCTATTTGAACAGGCTAAAAAAACCATCCCCGGCGGCGTTAACTCTCCGGTTCGTGCATTTAATGGTGTAGGCGGTTCGCCCCTGTTTATTGAAAAAGCTAACGGCGCTTATATTTACGATGCCGATGGCAAAGCTTATATCGACTATGTCGGTTCTTGGGGCCCGATGATCCTCGGCCACAACCACCCTAAAATCCGTGCTGCAGTATTAGCGGCGGTGGAAAATGGCTTATCTTTTGGTGCGCCAACTGAGCTTGAAGTGCAAATGGCCGAAAAAGTCATCTCTATGGTGCCTTCTATCGAGCAAGTTCGTATGGTGAGCTCAGGTACTGAAGCCACTATGAGCGCCATTCGTTTAGCGCGCGGTTTTACCAGTCGTGACAAGATCTTAAAATTTGAAGGTTGTTACCACGGCCACGCCGATTGCCTGTTAGTGAAAGCAGGTTCTGGTGCTCTAACTTTAGGTCAACCTAGCTCACCCGGTATTCCTGAAGATTTTGCCAAGCACACCTTAACCGCTGTGTATAACGATTTAGATTCAGTTAGAACCCTGTTCGAGCAGTATCCAACTGAGATTTCTTGCATCATCATAGAGCCTGTTGCTGGCAACATGAACTGTATTCCACCTGTCCCAGGTTTCCTTCAAGGCCTGCGTGATATGTGTGATGAGTTTGGCGCGCTGTTGATTATCGATGAAGTGATGACAGGTTTTCGCGTATCACTAAGTGGCGCTCAAGGTTACTACGGCGTCACACCAGACTTAACCACACTCGGTAAAGTGATTGGTGGCGGTATGCCAGTGGGGGCTTTCGGCGGCCGTAAAGATGTGATGCAATTTATCGCCCCTACGGGTCCGGTTTACCAAGCGGGTACGTTATCGGGTAACCCCATTGCGATGTCAGCGGGTCTGGCACAAATGGAGGCCCTGTGTGAAGAAGGTCTGTACGAAGCGCTGAGCGCGAAAACCAAACGTATTGCAGAAGGCTTTAAAGCGGCTGCGGATAAGCACGGTATTCCAATGGCGATCAACTATGTTGGTGGCATGTTCGGTTTCTTCTTCACGGAACAACCCAAGATCACTCGTTTCGATCAAGTGACCCAATGCAACATCGAACAGTTCCGTATTTTCTACCACGGCATGCTAGATGAAGGTGTTTACTTAGCACCAAGTGCCTATGAAGCTGGCTTCCTGTCAATGGCCCATGGCGAAGAAGAGATGCGCTTAACCTTAGAAGCGGCAGATCGCGTATTGGCTAGCATGAAAGCGGCAAGCTAAGCCTAAGCTTTAGTATTTAAGCCGTTTAAACATAACAAAGGGACGCCAATGCGTCCCTTTGCTTTTATCCGATTTAATTAGCTTTGTGTCACTTTAATAACGATCAGACTTTTTAGAACCTAAAGCCGATTTAAATATTTTCGCAGCCACCATGAATTGTAAGGTCAAATGGATATGCTCAATAACGTGCTAAGGCCAACCCATCACGCCCAGCGCAATAAGTTGCTTACCACAATACGTTAACTAAACGAGTGAGCCTAAAAGCAAAAGACTCCAGATAACAAATGTCATTTTCCTCTACTTCAAAAACACAATATCCAGTATTGATACCCAAACAAGCTCAAGACGCAGAATTCTGCAGGACTGAGTGCTAAGAGCACTCTACTTCCGAGCGGGCACTAATTCAAAAGGCAAGCATTAAAAATGCCTGCCTACATAGGCATGACAATTCAGGAATATCGACCTGAATAAAAATTAATTAAAGAATATGCAAACTAACTGCTTAGACTTTAATCGTAGATCTCACTTTTAACGCGGTAATCAAATCAAACAATACAGTTAATAACGCTAAAATAATCACAATAACCAATATATAAAACTAATTCGCAACCCAAAAGCATGAGATAGACATCACAAAGAAGCATTAAATTGAGTTACAGCTAACAGTTGCGTTCTCTAGCCCATTATGTTCTGATCCGCACGCGCTAACACGGCTAGCTTAATTTAGCCTTGATATGCCCAATCTTTAGGTTGACTCAAGTCGCCCTACGACATCAAAACAGCAGTTGGAATTGCAGTTATGTTAAATACCTTTCTCATCTTACTGGCCGTGCTCGCATTGCTCAGTATTATTTTCGAAGAAGTGACCCACCTTAATAAAGCAAAAACCACCTTATTCTTTGGTTGTATCTCTTGGGTAGCGCTGTTTATGGCTGCAGGGGAACCGGCTAATGAGAAAATCGTTGCCCATCAGCTCAATGAAAATTTGCTCGAGATTGCCACACTTTGGCTCTTTCTGATGTCGACCATGACCTTCGTAGCATATTTGAATGCTAAGGGTATGATCCAAATCATGGTGCAAAAGCTGTTTCCGCAGAAAGTATCAGTGCGTATGTTAATGATCCAAGTCGCCCTATTTGCACTCGTGCTCTCAGCATTTTGTGATAACGTCACCGCGACTTTAGTGTCTTTAGGTTTATTAACCACCTTTAAACTCGACAAGCAAATGCGCCGTAGAATGGCAGTGTTGATTATATTCGCGGTGAACTCAGGCGGTGTAGCCCTGATCACTGGCGATGTGACGACACTGATGATCTTCTTAGCTGGACATGTGCATATGTCTGAACTGCTGATGTTATTTATCCCATCGGCCGTGAGCGTGATTTTACTGGCAACCCTGTTCTCACTCAAAGCCGAAGGTGTTGTGAGCACGACGCCAATCAAACATACTTATCAAACCGTTGATGTATTGATTGCCCTCGTCTTCTTCTGCACCATTTTAATGACCATGCTACTCAACATATTGTTTGGTATCCCGCCAGTGTTAACCTTCTTAACGGGTCTATCAATTATGTTCCTGATTGGCCATACCACGCGCAGTGATAAAGAAGAAATCAAGATCCTAGAGTATATTCGCCAAGTTGAATACGACACCCTGTTGTTCTTCTTAGGTATTTTACTGCTCGTTGGTATGCTTAAAGAAATTGGCACCTTAGACATGTTGACTGAAGCTTATACTCAGTTTAATCCAAACATCTCTAACTTCGTCACGGGTATGGGCTCAGCCTTAATTGATAACGTACCGCTAACAGCGGCATTGTTAAAAGCCAATCCAGTGCTGAGTACTCCTGAATGGCTTGGCTTGACTTACAGCGTCGGAGTCGGTGGTTCACTGCTGATTATCGGTTCAGCATCAGGTATTGTAGCCATGAGTAAAGTAAAAGAACTGACTTTTGTGAGTTACTTGAAATATGTTCCTGCACTTTTCCTCTGCTACAGCGTCGGTTACGCACTGACCCTATTCTTAGCCAACAGACTGTTTGATTAAGTTGAGATTCACTAAGATCAAAAAAGGCGCCTAGTGCGCCTTTTTTATCAACTACTTATTTATTGTTACCACAAATAACCGCTAGCATGACTTATCGTAATACCTGATTAGATTGCGGGCACCTTAAACTGGGTTCCTTGAATATCTAACACTATGTCCCTTGGACGAATAGAGATGATTTTCAGCTTACCAGCAATCATATCCCCTTCTTGTAACTCTGCACCGTCTACATTCAGCCATCTCTGGGCAGGGTCGCTGGAATAAACATGAGCAACGATATTAAATTCAGGCACTTGTAATTGCAGACCTGCAGGTAATTGGCCGTATTTCGGAATTTCATCCACAGCAGTTTTGGGGATAGGATCTAATTTAGCTTCAGTGACATTCGTCTCTGCAGCATTAACATATTCCACATCCTTTAATGCATTTTGAAAGGAAGCCACTAACTTATCTTCATCGCGACTTTTATTGGTCTCTAAACCGACATCTTCCGCCGCGGCACTGACTTGCTGACGCAGGGCTTCAAGACTCGCTAGACCCGACTCATTGGCATTAGCACCTAACATCATAGGCTGCTGTGCTTGCGTCTCTGCTGGCACAACCGCTTCCTGAATTGCCGCATCGACTTGGGCTGACGTCGACATATAATCTGCGTAGCTTGAATCACTAAAACCCGAATTGCTATCACTTTGAGCCGGCATGCCAACAGAATTGGTCGTTATATTCGCGCTAGCATTCATTTGAGGCGCATTTGATACTACAGTCTCAGCCTGAAATTGTGGCGATACCGTTAGCTCGGGTAAAGTCTGCGTCCGAGGAAGCGCCACTTTCCCAGCAAGCCGAACACCTGAAGCAGCACTAGGCTCAACTTGGAGCTCAGAGGCAGCTCCTACCGTAGACTGAAGCTCATTTTTAATCGCAGTCGTGGGTGGCAATGATGAAGTTGATGGCAGTACATTAGCCACTGCCACAGTATCACTTTGGGGAAGTCGAGTTTTATTCCAAACGCTTAATCCCCAAGCCACACCGATTCCTGCGGCAACTGCGACGACTAATAAAGACAGTTTTCCTATCGGCACACCCGATTTACGAGGCTGTGGATAATTCGCCCTTGGCGTCATCACAGCATCAGGTAACGGTGATTGTTGCTGTTGTTTATTGCGGGTTACGGCATCGAGTAAAATGGACATCAGCTGCGCGCCCCATCATCAGTTAACCGTGGGCCTTGCTGACTTAAATACAAATTTAATCTCACTAATGTTTGATTCCCTGCAATACCATCGGCTTTTAATCCATGCTGACTTTGGAAGGTTTTAAGATCATTTTCCAATTGCACATCAAATTGATTAACCCGACGGGGGCTACGACCATTCACATGGGCTAACGCATTCTCTAACCACTGTAATTGACCAGGACTCGATTTTTGACTGATATCCATCATAGGCAAATTAGGTGCTTGCCATAATATTTCGAAGGTGCCACTGAAATGTTGATTAAACCAAGCTCTATCAACCCAAAGTTGCTGCTCACCCAGTTGCATCAGTAATTGTTCCCCCTCTACCGCAAGCACTGCACCATAAAAATCTTGTTGCTTGTCATCAACCAAATACACGACAGCCGGATAATTAAGCCGAGTCAGTGACATCCAGTTACCCTGCTGTTGATAGCAAGCTAATCCTTGCTCAACCGCCGATTGGCAAGCCGTCAAGCCTTTATAGGGCACTTTGCCCCACACGCTAAACAAACCTGCAAAAGCAGTATCAATATTGCGACTCTGATTAATCGCCTCGTTTAACAGACGTTGATTAGGATCGGGAATGGAAGTCTGGCCGCTTGGTTGATTAGTCGGTTTTACTGACTTATCAGCGATGTCTTCCCCGCCTAAGGTTTGAGCATTTAATGACGCCACATTAGTTGGCACAGACTCAGAAACCAAATTGGACGCTGGCATCGTATTGAC
The DNA here is from genome assembly GCF_025653925.1 of Shewanella sp. SM68. NCBI lineage: Bacteria > Pseudomonadati > Pseudomonadota > Gammaproteobacteria > Alteromonadales > Shewanellaceae > Shewanella > Shewanella sp. SM68. The sequence goes on along the minus strand of NZ_JAKKRU010000007.1, from coordinate 18,434 downwards.
TGACTTATCAGTAAATAACCAATAAGACACACCAAACGCAACACATAACGCCGCAGCGGTTGCTGTCGGCCACAAATACCTATTTTGAGTCAGTTCTTCTTCACCAAATACTTCAGCCGCGGCTTGCCGCACCATATGATGATCTATGGGCACCCGCGATTGTGCATAGCCTGCCATCAGTGAACGTTCACATAAAAGGTTAATCAATCGAGGGATGCCGCCACTGTATTTCTGCAAAACGTTAACGGCTTTACGGGTGAATAAAGGCTCAAACCGCCCAGCCACTTGCAAACGATGCAGCACATAGAGGGCGATTTCATCTTCATTGAGCGGCAATAAATGATAACGAGCCGTGATCCGCTGGGCTAACTGACGCAATTCTTGGCGCTTCAATAACAGCTGTAATTCCGGCTGACCGATTAAAATCACCTGCAATAACTTCTTAGTGTCCGTCTCCAAATTAGTCAGAAGACGCAATTGCTCCAGCACCTCAGGACGTAAATGCTGTGCTTCATCGATAATGAGCACGGTATTACGACCTTTGCTGTGATTCGCCAATAAAAAACGGCTCAAGTGATCAGTCAATTGCTTGAGTGTAGGATTGTCGCCGTAGGAAATCTTAAGCTCATCACAAAGCGTTGCGAGTAATTCAAGCTCAGTTAACGACGGATTAAGGATAAAAGCAGTATCGGTATTGTCGGGCAATTGCCCAAGTAAACAGCGAGATACTGTTGTTTTACCCGTGCCGACTTCCCCTGTTAACAACACAAAGCCGCCCGTTTCCCCTAACCCATAGGTTAAATGGGCTAACGCCTCTCTGTGCCTATCACTCAGAAACAAATAATGGGGATTGGGTGCAATTGAAAAAGGGTTATCGCTGAGTCCGTAAAAGGCCTTGTACATACCACCAATCATCCTAATTTAAAAATAACGCCCCACGTTAAAGCGTCCCAATGTTATTGTCAAAATATCTGCAACATCAATGTGACAGATAAGTGCGCAAATATCTCGCGACGACTTTATCCATCATCTTAATGAGCGTGATAAGCTATGTTTATGACACATTAGCCGAATCTTGCCTGTGAAAATATATCTCGTCGGCGGTGCTGTACGTGACAGCCTGCTCAATCTTCCCATTAAAGATAAAGATTACCTCGTCGTTGGAGCAACACCAGAACAAATGTTGCATCAGGGTTACCGCCAAGTGGGTAAAGATTTCCCCGTATTTCTACATCCCAAAAATCAACAAGAATATGCTTTAGCCCGAACCGAACGAAAAATTGGTCTGGGTTATGGTGGTTTTAGCTGCCACGCCAGCCCTGATGTGACTTTAGAACAAGATTTGTTGCGCCGAGATCTAACCATCAATGCGATCGCCCAAGATGAAAAGGGCAACTTATATGATCCTTTTAATGGTATTGAGGATATTAACGCGCGCCTGTTACGCCATGTGTCGGATGCTTTCGTTGAAGATCCACTGCGAGTGTTACGCGTCGCCCGCTTTGCCGCAAGGTTTCATGCCTTAGGATTTCAAATTGCCGCAGAAACCCTGGCACTGATGCGTCAAATTAGCGCAAGCGATGAGCTTAGCGCTTTAACGGCGGAGCGAGTTTGGCAAGAAGTTGATAAAAGTTTAGGCGGACCTCACCCAGAGGTCTTTTTTGAGGTACTTCACCAATGTGGCGCACTCGAAGTCCTATTCCCTGAAATTCACGCCTTATTTGGCATACCTCAACCTGAAAAATGGCATCCTGAAATAGATACTGGCGTGCATACCTTAATGGTGCTCGCTCAAGCCGCACTGCTGACTGAGGATAAAAGCGTTCGGTTTGCCGCCCTAGTACATGATTTGGGCAAAGCACTGAGTCCAAAAGAGCATTTACCAAAGCATCACGGCCATGGCCAGAAAGGCTTGCCACTCATAAAAGCCCTCTGTACACGTTTACGAGTACCCAATGAGGCACGCGATCTGGCGTTACTCGTCAGCGACCAACATCAGAACGTCCATCAGGCATTCGAGCTCAGAGCCGAAACTATCGTTAAAATATTCGATAAAGCTGACTTTTGGCGTAAACCAGAGCGCTTAACGCAACTTATATTAGCTTGCACCGCAGATATGCGCGGCCGCACAGGATTTGAAAACATCCCATATCCTCAGGGAGAGTATTTAACTCAGTGCTTCACTGTCGCCAATAATGTCGATATTGCCGCCATCATTGCCACTGGTTTCCAAGGCGCAGAGATAAAACAAGCCTTAAATTTACATCGAGTTGAAGCCGTCAGTCAGTTTAAACAAAAAATGCAAACAAAACTGCCGATGGACAACCAGTAATTTGTAAAGGATTTGTAAGTCGTGCATCACTGCATGGTGAATAATGCCCCTTTTTACGATTAGAAATGTCGATATCACATAGAAAAAAAGCTTTTAAAAAAAATTTATATGCCTATAGTGGTTAAACACATTAATATTCGTAGCAAATTAAAATAGCTATGTCATAATTAGGCAGTTTCGCTTACAAAGTAACGAAACATTCAAATCCAACCTATTTTAAGGGATTTTTTACAATGAACAAAAAAGTACTGATGATTGCTGGTTTAGCAATGACTGCCCTACTAGGTGGTTGCGCGAACACTACTGCTCTGGAAGAAAGCGTTGCAACTCTGGGCAACAAAGTTGATCAATTGTCAGCTGATGTTGGTTCTCTGAAATCAGAGCAAAGCAAACTGTCTGCAGACGTTAAAGATGCAAAAGCAGCATCTATGGACGCACAAGCAGAAGCTAAACGCGCAAACGACCGTTTAGACAACGTTGCTTCTCGTTACAAGAAGTAATGAAAGGTAATTTAGCTTACTATTTAGTAAGTTAAGACAAAAGGCTTAAGAAAGATGAAAGCGATAAGCACATCAATCTAAGCCTTTTTTTATGCCTGCAATTCAAGATTGCCATGCTAAGAATAGCGAATGCGACAATACAAAATCGCTAAATTGGTTTTAAACTTCCAAAGGCATGTTAAAGGCGATTCGCCTACCTCCCTCTAAAAGTTAGCCTTGACATACTTCTGTATAAACGAGTGTTATTCCTCTTTTAAATAAAGTCGCGTTATTAATCTAAAGTTCTCGTTTGCGTTTTTAAGCATCCCTAACAATCAGCCTCATTTATCATAAAAAATGTATTTATGGGAAGTGAAAGCTAGTAATTTAAAGAACAGCTATAGATAAAAAAATCGAGGCTATATGGAAAACAAAAGCAATAAGAAGGTTGTCTTTGTCACTGAACAAATAGGCCTAAAGTTAAAAATAATAACACCTTCAGCCTATCCAACATAAGAGCAACATAAAAACATCAAACAGAATCATAGGTTTGAGTAATATAGCCTTTTAAAGCATCAAAAAACCATCTAACTAAACCTATGAATTGTCTTAAAATTAACTGCATCGACTGCAAGTTTTAACCTATAGCGATTCACTCACGCGTTTATGTGCCAAGACTAATACATAGTCAATTTCTAGCGACTCAAAATGATTAGCTTGAATATCATGTTTCATCTTGTCAGTTGCACGCCACGCATAGGGTGCCATATCCAATAACGTTAATGCCTGTTCACCTGTAATTGATAAAGTAAAGCGCAGTGACTGAGTTTCTTTTACCAATAATGCTGAGGGTAAATTCACTTGGAAAGGTTTTTCAGCCAAGTCGGAATAAATATATTCTCTGAGTTGCCATAGATGTCGTGGCCCAGGCATAACCAGTAACATGGTCCCATCATCTTTCAATACCCTGACAGACTCTTTTCCCTTTAACGGCCTATCAATAACAGTAATAAAATCCACACAATTATCGGCAAAGGGTAATTTTTTAGAAGAGCTTAAACACAAGATCCCAGGAGTCTGCGCTTTTGCTGCAGCAAAAATAGCATTTTCTGCGTCCGCTACACCCACGTACTGGACGTTTCGCGGATTTTCGACCTCTGCCAACTTGGAAGCTAAAGCGCGCAAATAGAAGCCCTCAGCGCATTCATAATCCAATAAACAAGCGTCAGGCTTGATAGAGCCGGTGATTAACTCAGCCAATTTATCGATTAAAGGCGAAAAGATGCCTGATTCGAGAAGAAAACGCTTAGCCCTAACTTGCTCGCGCGAATCCCCTGTCGGCTTTTGGCGTTGTGGTTTAGTAAAAACCCAATACCCTTGCTCATTTCGATCAAAGTGATGCTTATTCGCACAATAAAAACCTTGGGAGGCTTTGTGTTGTTTTAATGCAAGTCCGCAGGTTGGACACTGATATTCGAGACCCATATAAAGCTCCAAAAATAAGTTAAGCTTCAGAAAAAAGAGGAAGCTCCAAAAACAAAAATCGGGTACTTGACCCGATTCTATTATTCATAATTTCACTATAATGACTAAACTGGAATGACTACAAAAAAATAAATCCACACAACACAGCACCCAGTGCCAAACGGTAAATAACAAACGGGGTCATTCCCATGCGGCTGATGATTTTCAAGAAATAATGAATACATGCATAAGCTGCAACAAAGGAGATCAAAGTGCCTAAGATCAATGCTTGATAATCAATTGGCAGCGCGCTTTCCGCCAAATCTTTACCCACTAAAATTGCCGCGCCTAAGCTCACAGGCACTGACATTAAGAATGAAAAGCGAGCCGCAGCATCTCGACTCAAACCTAGCATTAGCGCCGCGGTCATAGTGGCACCAGAACGTGAAGTTCCAGGGATTAAAGCAAGCGCCTGGGCGAAACCAATTAACAAGGCTTTGCGCCATCCAGTCTGATAGATTGTTAAATCGCGGCGCGACATCTTATCAGCCCACCACAGCAATAAACCAAAAACGACTGTCGTGACCGCGATAACCTCTGTATTACGTAGGTGAGTTGCAATAAAATCCTTAGCCATAAAACCAAAAAATACAGCGGGTAACGTCGCCAGAATAATCCACCATGCCAGCTTGCTGTCTTCGGATTGCTGACCTTTAAAAATGCTTGCAACCCAAGCATTAAACATAGTCCATAACTCGTGTCTAAAATAAATCACCACAGCAAATAACGACCCCGTATTCACCGCCACGTCGAATGACAAACCTTGATCTTCCCAGCCTAAAAGCTGAGCAGGCAGAATTAAGTGGGCAGAACTAGAAATAGGCAAAAACTCAGTTAGCCCTTGAATAAGCGCTAAAATAATGACCTGAAACGTATCCATGACAATCCTATCAATAAATTAAAACGTCAGCCCTTGGGGCCATTCAAACATCACAGGCCAAAGCCGCTGCGACTCTTTATCATACTCTTGCCACAAACTGGCATAGCTTTTATCAACCACAGGATGAATCAATTCCGGCGCTAACTCGGCTAATGGCCATAACACAAAGGCATTATTAACTATCTCTGCACGGGGGAGCGTAACGGGCGTTTCACATACCACATGGTCATAAAGCAGCAGGTCTAAATCTAAAGTTCTTGGGCTAAATTTCTTCGCCCCGACAAGCCGGCCGTGATTCTGCTCGATTTGCTTAAACTGCGCAACTACCGCAGCAATATTAAAGTCAGTTTCAGCACTAGCAACCATATTCAGAAAGTTAGTGCCACTAAAACCTACCGCTTCACTTTCATACATAGAAGAGAGGCGCAGCGGCCCAAAACACGCTCGCAGCGATATTAATCCCGCTTGCAAATGCTGTTCAGGCTCGATATTGCTACCTAGACTGATATAAATACGTGCCATGCAATGTCCAATTTATCTGAAGATAAACATGATTTCTTAATCAACAGTCGAGTTGATCAAACTCTTATCTAACGTGAACGCTCTATCTCAACGCCAACAGAAGCGGCAGTGGCTACCGCCCCCGGCTTCATCACGACAACTTTCACCCAAGTCACGTTAAATTCTTGAAGTAAGCAATCCGCTACGCGCTCGGCAACCGTTTCGATTAACTCGATTGGATGTTCAGTAATAAGTTCTGTTAATCGATTGGAAACTGTCTCATAGCAAAGTGCATATTGATAATCGTCTGTCGCAGCGGCAAGTTTGTTATCCCACGCCATATCTAAATCTAGCAACAGACTCTGATGGATTGTCTTTTCCCACTCATAGACACCAATCACAGTATCGACGCGTAATTGCCGTATAAGTACTTTATCCATGCTTTCTCCAACTAACTTACTACTATGAGGTCTGATAAGCTAAAAGCGATCCTAGCTGTATAATCCGCAATCTTCTGACAGATAACTAATTTGCTTTCTACTCGAGCCAATCCACAGTAGGATAACGCCCTAAAAGGATTTGCTCATTCAGAAAATATCTCAACCTCAAATGGGCGAGTTATTCCACAAACCTATAGCGGGATTGGCAACTGAGTCAGCTTTTTAAATTGTTGCGCGATAATACCTTAAGACGCGTAAGGAAACCAATGTGAGTCCATTAACACTGACACTTTTGATGATTTTGGCCGCCTATTTGGCTGGTTCAATCTCGAGTGCTGTGCTGGTTTGTAGAATGAGGGGTTTACCCGATCCAAGATTACAGGGTTCAGGTAATCCGGGAGCTACCAATGTACTGCGAATTGGCGGCGCGAGTTCGGCTGCCATGGTGTTGTTTTTCGACATGCTCAAAGGCGCCCTGCCATCTTATTTAGCCTATCTGATGGGCATAGATGCAGTCTCACTCGGACTTATCGCTATCGCCGCCTGCCTTGGGCATATTTATCCCGTATTTTTTGGATTTAAGGGGGGGAAAGGTGTCGCAACAGCTTTTGGTGCTATGGCTCCCATTGGCGATGATTTAGCCATTTGCTTAATGGCATCTTGGATTGTCCTCCTCTTAATTAGCCGCTACTCGTCCCTTGCTGCCATTCTGACGGCCTTACTTGCACCACTTTATACTTGGTGGTTAGACGACAGATTTACCATTCCCGTTGCCATGCTATCGACGCTTATCATTATTCGTCATAAAGACAATATCCAACGGTTACTTAAAGGTGAAGAGTCAAAAGTTTCACGTAAAAAAACGCCTAAAAAATCTTAATGTGACAACATTATCCCAATAAAAAACTGCGCTATAAGCGCAGTTTTTTTGTCTCAACATAAACTATCAACATCAAAGGCGTTTTATGCCACAGGTGGCAAGGTATCTAACGGCCATCTTGGCTGACCTTTTACCGCCAAATCTTCGTGCTGCCCCGCCTTTAAACGCTGCAATCCTGCAAAGGCAATCATGGCGCCGTTATCGGTACAAAACTCACCACGGGGATAAAATACTTGCCCACCAAGCGAGCTCATCATTTCAGCCAAGGTTTCTCTTAAGCGCGTATTAGCACTCACGCCACCGGCGATCACTAAGCGGTTATAGCCTGTTTGCTTCAGTGCACGGCGACATTTAATCGCTAGCGTATCAACCACAGCTTCTTCAAAAGCACGCGCAATATTGGCACGAGTCTGTTCATCGTCAGGTTCGGCAGCAATGGTATTAGCGGTAAAGGTTTTTAGACCCGAAAAGCTAAAATCGAGTCCAGGTCTATCGGTCATAGGCCGCGGAAACTTATACCCTGCAGGTAAACCTTTAGCAGCAAGCTTTGCTAAACGCGGACCGCCGGGATAATCCAGCCCCATTAACTTAGCTGTTTTATCAAACGCTTCACCCGCAGCATCATCAACAGACTCGCCTAATACTTCATAGCGCCCAATTCCATCGACTTTAACCAACATAGAATGGCCACCAGAGACCAATAAGGCCACAAAGGGGAACTCGGGCGCGTCATCTTCAAGCATTGGCGCCAGTAGATGTCCTTCCATATGATGCACACCAATAGCAGGCTTGTCCCAAGCAAACGCCAGTGACCGCCCCACACAGGCGCCAACAAGCAAAGCACCAATCAAACCTGGGCCCTTGGTATAGGCAATCCCATCGAGATCAGCAATTTCAGTATTCGCATCTTTCAGCGCTTGACGAATAAGCGGCACAATTTTGCGCACATGGTCACGTGACGCCAACTCAGGCACCACACCACCATAGTCAGCATGCAGCTTAACCTGACTGTATAAAGTATGAGATAATAAGCCCAGTTCATCGTCATAGACGGCGATACCTGTCTCGTCACAGGATGTTTCAATACCTAAAACCCGCATGGTGTCTCATCAATTGCTAACTAAAGGGCGCCAATTCTACCTGCAAGCGCTCGATTACTCCAGTCGCGCAGGCCATATTGAGCCCACTATAGGACTGAGCTCAGTTTTAGGGCTTTACAAGCCTAGGTGTCTCGGTATAAAATTCCGCACCATTTTAAATAGACTTGGTTCGAGCAATTGAACCAGAACAACCTACACCTAAGGGGTGATGGCGTATGCCAATTATTAAAGTACGTGAAAACGAACCATTCGACGTAGCTCTGCGTCGTTTCAAGCGCTCTTGTGAAAAAGCTGGTATTTTAGCCGACGTGCGTGCTCGTGAATTCTACGAGAAGCCAACTACTGCACGTAAGCGCGCAAAAGCAGCTGCAGTTAAACGTTTAGCTAAGAAGCTTTCTCGCGAAAACGCACGTCGCGTACGTTTATATTAATCTCATATGAGCCTAATTGATCAGCTAAAAGACCATATGAAACAGGCCATGATCGCCAAAGAGAAGGCGCGCTTAAGCACTATTCGTATGGCATTAGCCGCCATCAAACAGATTGAAGTGGATACCCGCGAATCTCTGACTGATGAACAGGTTATAGCGGTCTTAACCAAAATGGTGAAGCAACGTCGTGACTCGATTGCTCAATTTGAAGCAGCGGGTCGTAACGAGTTGGCCGACGTGGAAGCAGCAGAGATTCAAGTTATTGAAGCTTTCCTGCCTACCCCTCTTACAGAGGCGGAAATCGCGGCGCTCATCGATGCAACTATTGTAGAAGTAGGTGCATCCGCCATGGCGGATATGGGCAAAGTAATGGGAGCATTGAAATCTAAAGTGCAAGGACGTGCAGACATGGGCGCTATCGGCGCTATGATCCGTGCTAAATTGCAATAATTAGCGTTTCACTGTATGAACAAGCCGTGCCTATGCGCGGCTTGTTTGTTTAAATTCGCGCAAGGCGGGATTTTAAGCACTCAATGGCAATACCTCGTGATTTTATCAATGAGCTAATCGCTCGCACTGACATAGTCGAACTTATCGATCGTAAAGTGCCCTTGAAAAAGGCGGGTAAGAACTACTCGGCCTGTTGTCCTTTTCATAGCGAAAAATCACCTTCGTTTACCGTCAGCCGTGATAAACAGTTCTATCATTGCTTTGGCTGCGGTGCTCACGGCAACGCCATCGATTTTGTGATGGAGTATGACCGACTCGATTTTATTGATGCCATTGAAGATTTGGCGGGCCAGCTTGGATTAGAGGTTCCCAGAGAACAAGGCACAGGCAAGCGACATGATGACGGTTTAAGTCGTGACTTATATCAACTCATGGAAGAAGCGAGCCTTTACTTTCAAAACCAACTTAGACAACACCAAGATAAACAAAAAGTTATCGATTATCTTGCCTATCGCGGTTTATCCGATGATGTAGTAGAACATTTTGGTATTGGCTTTGCGCCAGACGGTTGGGATGGCTTATTGGGCCGCTATCGTCAGAATCAAGATGCACAGGATAAGTTACTGACTGCAGGTATGTTAATTAGCAACGACAGTGGGAAACGTTACGACAGATTTCGTGACCGCCTCATGTTTCCTATCCGCGACAGGCGCGGACGAGTCATTGGTTTTGGTGGCAGAGTTTTAGGTGATGGCACACCCAAATACTTGAATTCTCCAGAAACGCCCATATTTCATAAGGGCAATGAGCTTTATGGTCTCTACGAACTAAAGCAGCGCTATCGCGATCCAGACAAAGTACTGATCGTTGAAGGCTATATGGATGTGGTGGCATTGGCGCAATTTGGCGTAGATTATGCTGTCGCTTCATTAGGCACCTCGACCACAGCTGAGCAATTTCAGCTTTTGCTGCGCAGCGCTAAAGAAGTGATTTGCTGTTACGACGGTGACAGAGCGGGTACTGAAGCGGCATGGCGCGCCTTAGAAACAGCATTGCCATTATTAAAGCCGGGCGATCAAGTGCGATTTATGTTCCTGCCTCAGGCCGAAGATCCTGATTCTATGGTTCGTAAAATTGGTAAAGATGCATTTGAAACCTTAATGGACTCTGCCATTGCACTACCCGAGTTTCTATTTGACACGTTAGCGACAAAATACGGTACAGATAAAGGCAACTTAGCGAAACAAGCTTTTATCTTAATTGAAAAAATTCAAGACACTGTGCTGCAAAATTTACTACTTGAGAACTTAGCTCACAAGTTAGGAATGAACAGCTCTGAAGATATGAAAAAGAAGCTAGGCTTTAGCGTAAAACAAGCTAAACCAATGGCAAGTAAAGGATTAAAAGGACGCGGTACACCATTGCGACTCGCCATCGCACTGCTAGTACAACATCCTAAACTGGGTATGGGTTTACCCCCACAACCCGCACTCGCCCACTTGCAGATGCCAGGCATAGAATTGCTGCCACTGTTATTGGAGATGACTCGAGAGCAAACGTTAAACAGCGCACAACTACTTGAACAATTCCGAGAGCACCCTTACAGCGGCACTCTCCATAAATTGGCCCAATGGGACCATCAAGTGGCGGATGAAAACTTGCTCGAAAAGTTTAAACAAACCCTGGTTTGGTTGAACAATCAATATATTGAACAACGATATCAGGAATTGAGTCTAAAACAGACTCATACAAAAGAAGAGAAGATGCAGCTCTCGAAGCTGATCTCAGTCATGAAAGGGTTAAACTGAGGCAAAAATGTCCTCATTCGCTACCCCAGTGACTAGCACAGATATGTGCACACGGCTATAATTGACGATTTGCGCGGCACTTGGCTTATGCTAAGTGTCCGTCGTTGTAACAGTTTCCCAACTTGGATGATATCTATGGATCATACTCCGCAGTCGCAACTTAAGCTGTTGCTTGCCAAAGGTAAAGAGCAAGGTTACTTAACCTATGCAGAAGTGAACGATCACTTACCTGCAGACATGGTCGATTCTGACCAGATCGAAGATATTATCCAGATGATAAATGACATGGGTATCCGGGTGTTCGAAGAAGCCCCCGATGCCGATGACATGATGATGTCGGAAGACAACACAGACGAAGATGCAGCAGAAGAAGCCGCAGCAGCACTGGCAACAGTAGAAAGCGAACTTGGCCGCACAACCGATCCCGTACGCATGTACATGCGTGAAATGGGTACCGTTGAGCTTCTGACCCGCGAAGGCGAAATTGTTATCGCCAAACGCATCGAAGAAGGCATCAACACAGTTCAAAGTTCAGTCGCCGAATATCCACAAGCGATCGCTATGATCCTTGAGCAATTCGACCAATTTGAAGCCGACGAACTGCGCTTATCTGATATTATCTCTGGATTTGTAAACCCGGACGAAGATGACGTCGCCCCGACCGCCACTCACATCGGCTCAGAATTATCTGAAGAAGAGCTGGACGATGAAGATGACGAAGAGGATGACGATGACAGCGAAGATGAAGAAGAAGGCAACAAAGGGCCTGATCCTGAAGAAGCTCGTGAAAGATTCGGTCAACTCAGAGCCGCTTACGAAAGCGCACTGAAAATTATCGAAGCTAAGGGCCGTGAACACCCTGAATCGGTAAAAGCCCTCTTCGAAATCGGCGAAATCTTCAAAGAATTCCGCTTAGTACCTAAGCAGTTTGACCGTTTAGTCAAAAGCATGCGCACTATGATGGACCGCGTGCGTGTTCAAGAACGTTTAGTGTTAAAACTGTGCGTTGAACAAGCCAAAATGCCGAAGAAAAACTTCGTCAAATTCTTCACTGGCAACGAAACCAACCTTGATTGGTTCAACACAGAGAAAGCCTCAACGAAACCTTATGCCGAAGGCCTAAGAATGGTTGAAGATGACGTCATTCGTTGTCGTACCAAGCTTGCAGCAGTTGAAGAAGAAACCGGCTTAGCGATTTCTGCCATAAAAGACATCAACCGTCGTATGTCAATCGGTGAAGCCAAAGCTCGCCGTGCGAAGAAAGAAATGGTTGAAGCCAACTTACGTCTGGTAATTTCTATCGCGAAGAAATACACCAACCGTGGTCTGCAATTCTTGGACTTAATCCAAGAAGGTAACATTGGCTTAATGAAAGCCGTAGATAAATTCGAATACCGTCGTGGTTATAAATTTTCGACCTATGCTACTTGGTGGATCCGTCAGGCGATTACCCGTTCTATCGCCGACCAAGCGCGTACTATTCGAATTCCAGTACACATGATCGAAACGATCAACAAGCTGAACCGTATCTCTCGCCAAATGCTACAGGAAATGGGCCGCGAGCCTTCACCTGAAGAACTGGCTGAGCGTATGATGATGCCGGAAGATAAGATCCGTAAGGTACTGAAAATAGCTAAAGAACCTATCTCCATGGAAACCCCAATCGGTGACGATGAAGATTCGCATTTAGGTGATTTTATCGAGGATACAACCCTCGAATTACCACTGGATTCAGCGACCAGCGAAAGCTTGAAAAACGCCACTCACGAAGTGTTAGCAGGTCTAACCGCCCGTGAAGCGAAAGTACTGCGTATGCGTTTTGGTATCGATATGAACACTGACCACACACTTGAAGAAGTGGGTAAACAGTTCGACGTGACCCGTGAACGTATTCGTCAGATTGAAGCTAAGGCACTGCGCAAACTGCGTCACCCTTCACGCTCAGAAATCTTAAAATCGTTCCTAGATGAATAGGCTGTTACAAGCCTAAAGTCAGCTAAGATGGATTAAAGCCCTGCCCATGCAGGGCTTTTTATTGTCTTTATCACCTCAATTTATGCACAAGCACAACATCGAAGCCTTAAATTTAGGCGACAATAGCATTTTAAGTTGATTAACAGATAACCAATTGAATCAGTTGCGTGAATTTCCAGCCAAAACACGGGTGACAAGCGTAAGTAAGCTTAGTATACTTCCTCCCGCTTCAGGTAATGACGATTACCTTAAGTCGGCCCCTTAGCTCAGTTGGTTAGAGCACACGACTCATAATCGTTAGGTCCACGGTTCAAGTCCGTGAGGGGCCACCAATTCTGATAAGGCGTAGCTGGTTAGTAACCACTACGCCTTTTTCATATCTAGGCATTACAGTTGCTGTAATGGGTGACGTAGTGTTTAAACTCGCATTAAAAAATGTCATAAATTTAATCACATCTTGTACCAAACGACTTAAATAATAACTCATCCACATAAGTGAAATAACAATGAAAAAAATTCCACTAATCGCACTATCTCTTAGTTTACTAGCCATGTCAGGCTGTACTGTCCGTGTGGCAGATTTAACTGTTGGAAGTACAAAAAACTTTGACTTAAATTCTGGTCAACTTGTTAAAGGAACCAGAGTAACGGGTGAGGATTCATATCCTGTTTTTATATTCCCCTTTGGAATACCTAATGTTAAAACAGCTATGGATAGAGCGATTGAAAGTGATAAATGTGCGGTGGGCTTAACAGATATTGTGGTTACACAACTAAATCACTCATTTTTAATCGGTTCAATTGGCTTTAGAGTTGAGGGTGATCTAATTATTGATAAAAGCCGTAAAGGCTGTGAAGCTGCAATTTAGGTTGCGTAGCCCAAGGTTGTATTAATCTTGGGCCTAATATCATCTATTAGTTACGCTGCGCCATGAGCTTGAAGCAACTTAACGATCAAATCATCTCTTCGCTCTTTGGCTAAGTCTAATGGTGTCTTTCCATCGGAATTTCTCAGATTAACATCTGCACCATAAAGTATCAGATTCTTAACGCCTAAATAGTTCCCACTCCAAGCAGCATCATGTAGTTTATAGTCATTAGTAACAACTTTAGGTTTAGATGCAGCCTCAACTCCTGCATCACTTAGCTGGGTAAGCGCAGGGGCAGTATTTTCGGCTATCTGTGCGACTAGTGAAAGTACGCAAAAAATAACCAAGCCTTGCATGAAAATACCAATAACCATCAAGTAGCTTTCTGCTACAGCTGAATCACTTACAAGGATAAAAACTGCGATAATTGTGCTAATAATCAGGTAAAACCAAGCTAAAAAACGGGCAAGTGAAATCATAAGTTAAGCATTCCTTTGTCTTTTATAGGACTAAAATATCAACCGAACTAAACGCTGAAGGTTTAAATTTCAAGCTCAATTTATCAAGATTTAATCTGAATAACCATATTCCATTGCTAATGAGTCAAACGGCTATCGACCATGACTAAACACATCACAAAACTACTGATAAGCCTTAATCCTCTAACGTGCGCAGAATCTCATAGTTCTAGCTCTTTTAATGCCCACGTGACTTCCAAATATTATTGTTTAACACCTTTTAGAAAGAACATTATTTGGCTCATTTTTACAATGAGCATGACTTCCGAAAACTATCGCTAATGCGTATCGAATTTAGATTAACTAACGTGTGCGTAATTTTCTTGACCGCCACAGCTTAAAAATACGCCAGTTACGCTACTCATTTGAAAGCTGTATTTGAATGTGTATAGATCCCCGTAAAACCTTGCGGCACCCACCTAATAAAAAGCCCCCAGCTAAGGAGGCTTAGTTCAAAGGTCTAGCTAGCAGCAAAAAATACTTGTGATTAGCCTCTATTTTACTCGTTCGTTTTATTTCCCCCTAAGAGCCATAGCAAACGAACGAGCAAAAAAGGTCAATCAGGATCTACAACCACAGTGACTAACCTACCGTCAATTTCCTTTAAAGTGCCTTTATCAATACAGCCCTTAAGCCACTTTGAGAAGTTACTGATCCCCTTCTGGCCTTGAGCTTTTAAGTCATCCCTTATCACAGCAATGGCGGTAGATTCCTCACTGACCATTCTTGAGCGAACCGCCTGATACAATGCCTGCTCGCTAGCAGATAGTGGCTTTATATCTTGGGTAACGGGCTCTAAAGGCACCATGCCCACATTTAAAGCAGCTAATGATCGTACGTCATCACCATCATCATCTGTAAATAACTTATGTTCTACTAACTCGAACGCCTGAGCGGGTTGCTCTTTCTCATCTTTGGATTTAGTCGCTGTGAGAATGTAAGCCAATTTAGGCCCGCTTTCTCGCTCTATGCGATATTCAAAATCACATGCCGCCCGTAACGATGATGAGCCTCTCGCCCTCTCCTTGTCTTGTACTCCGCTATGATGAACGATCAACAATGTAGCACCACCAGTATTAGCCCTTATTTGATCACAAGCAGATATAAACGCCCCCATATCTCTAGCTTGGTTTTCATCCGCACCGCCAAAACTCCGCGCCAAAGTATCAATGATGACTAACCCAAAAGGCTCATCAACTTCTTTCGCTTTATTCTGAATAAGCTTCACTAATTCATTCATCTGGAAACCGTCTGTAACCTGCACACCAAAATCAATACGGTACAGCCGTGAAAGCTGCAAACCATTGTGGTATTTCATGGCTAAAGCCTTCAATCTTCGGCTAACACCAACGCCACCTTCACCCGCAATATAAAGGACTGGGCGACTCTGAACACGGCAGCCATTCCAATCTAAGCCTAAAGCGATATGAACAGCCCATGACAACGCATGAAATGATTTGTAGCTACCCGATGCCCCGTAAATCATGCCAAACGAATTAGCAGGTAAAAAGCCTTTGATTAAATAGCTAAATTGTTGATCGTAGCCCTCCCACCCCTGCGCTAGCGAGAACAGTGATTCACGCTCCCTTATCTTTGCTAGTGGTTCTAAATAAACATCAGCCACTTGCGGCTTTATAGGGTGATTAATAACGTCTATTCGTTCAGCTTTTGAAATATCAGCACAGTCCGTACTCATTAGGCCACCTCCTGTACTGCTGGTGGCATTATGTATGCGCCATTTACCGCTAAGGCAGCCTTGATAGCTTCGCGCTCGCCCGTTCCGCTTTCGTCATTATCGGCAATAATCACAATGTCAGCCTTTGGCCTACTTTTCCGCACAGCTAAAGCAACATTAATCAAATTACCTGCACTGAAGGCACACAATACCAACGCATTGGGTACGCACTCCGACACCGCTGCACAAGTAGCAAAGCCTTCGCCTATGTAGATTACCGCGCTATCTTTGGTTGATAGCGGGAACATGCCGCCTTTGATCTGCCCACCAGCAAGAAAAGTCTTTTGGCCATTTGAGCCAATAAACTGCAAGCTGCTGATAGTTTTACCGTTAAACACAGGGATCACTAACGTGTCGGCTGGTAAACTTTTACCACCATTTACGGTAATAGGCGTTTTTAGCTGTAAGCTACCAAACGGCAATACCCTTTTATTCTGTAAGTAGGGATTATTTGACGTTGCAACGCGACAATACTGGCGAGTGATGTTACAAGCCCATTGTGCGACCTGCTTACGTTTTGTTTGCTGCTGTTGCTGGCGCTGTAACTGTTGCTGCTCTGCACGTTGCTGGTGGCGTTTCACGCGCTCTGCATCTATTGGTTGCCCAATATCAAGTCCCACAAGGGGGGCGACCATACAGGCCGCCTGATAAGGTTTCACACCAAAGGCATTGCATACTAACGCCAAACCATCACCGCTATTAGGCTCACATTGATTACAGAACCAAGTGCCACAACCGCTTTTATCGTCAAATCGAAAACGATCTTTACCGCCACATACAGGGCAAGCTTGATGTTTATTGCGACAAATTAAAATACCAAGGCCATTAAGCACATTAAGCCAGCGGCCGTTAGCGGCTAGGGTAATTGCTGAGAAAATGTTATTAGTCATTCACGACCTCCTCAGCATATGGGCAGAAATAATACTCGACCCTGCCCGTACCATCACCAAGGGCACGTGAGCAAATTTGCTGGCGACAATAGAACCTCAACAATGGATTGGCTCTTTGTAAAAAACTGGGTAGATATGGAATGCCGTGTGTCGCCATTTCTGCGGTTTTACGCACCGTAGGGCAATGGGCTATCAAATAGCGTATTCCTGTTGTTAGTTTGGGCGGGAAACAACCTGCCATTAGCGCTTGCTCAACTGTTAGAGCAGCATTAAGCTGCGGCTGTAGTAAAACTGAGCTAATCGGTTTATCATCATCTAAGCTATTTTTGATAGCGAGATAGTGCAAACAGGCAGTGTCAATCTTGGCGGGTTGGGTGCCTGTTTTTTTATGGTTTAAATTATTCATGGTTTGCCCCTTCTAACTGAGCTAACCACTCATTGTATTGCTCTTGCTTCCAGCCTATTGCGCGCCCGCCTTTCATTATTGGTTTCGGGAAAGATTGATCTTTGGCCCACCAAAACCACAGGGTACGTCTGTTACGGCCTGTTAAAACCTCCATCTGTGCATAGCTGATAAGCGGCTTTAGGATTACTTGGTTTGTCATATTTTAGTCCTCAGTTTATTTGATTACATAAGATGATTAACTGACTCAATTAATCCCTTATTGTCCGTAATCTTATTACTGAGGCTTTTCTAATTCAGGTGACAAAATTACATAAAAATAGCAAATTTTGTAACCAGCAAACCGCAAGCAATTGATTTTAAATAATTAAATCTAGCTCCTTTTCTCTCTTAAAACTCCTCTTTTAATTGATTCATCATTTAGTTCTAAAATTATTCCGCAAAATTTATAGAATTTACTTTGATTCCCGACAAGCTTAGATACAGGTTGCCATAACTCCATGATCTTGGAATTTAAATTTGTTTGTATAACACTAATACGTTTAAGGTCTTGGGTCATGTTCTCCTCTAAAATGGCTTGCTCTTTAATAATTTTTATCTCACAGTCTACTGGGTAGCGTAGTACACACTGATAAACAGATTTTAATACTTTAATGTTAGGAGCTAATCTATAAGCTTGTACCATTGTTTTTTTGCTATTACCCACCTTAGTAAACGTTTTTCCATGCTCTTCAAAGTAATTATAATTCAAAAAGTCCGCTGATTTTTTTAACTTTTCTACTTCTTTAATAAGATCAGAATGAATTTTTATTTTTGTTCCCTCGTGATCTATCAAAAATCTATGTAGATAGGATAACTCCTCAAAAAATGGAGGACTTTGAACTTTTAAACCTGCCAATGCGTGAAATAGATCTTCTGAAAGAGATTTAATATTTACTAACCTATCCCTTATTTCAGCTCCACTGCTCTCCTTGTAGTGGTCAACTAAATTTGGCCACGGCTTTAGAATCTTCCCAAAATCTTCGCTCTGATTCATTTGGGCTTAATCCTGCATTATAATGATGTGGCCTGACTTGGCTGTAATAGCCAATAATATAATCAGTCACATCTTGTTTAGCTTCAACAAAACTCTTATAGCCTTGCGTTGGCACCCATTCCGTTTTTAAACTCCTGAAAAATCGCTCCATTGGCGCATTATCCCAGCAGTTACCTCGGCGACT
>NZ_JAKKRU010000006.1:0-278387 GCF_025653925.1 Shewanella sp. SM68 | reverse complement strand
CCCAGATGGGTTTTACAAAGAAGCCTTAGACAGAATATCGACACTTGATAAAGTTAAAGACTCAACAGAAAATCAGCTTTCCGAATTATTATTAACGTGAGCCAGAGATGGACACGGTAATAAACAGAATTTGCTTGGTGACAATAGCCTTGTGGAACCACCTGATCCCATCCCGAACTCAGAAGTGAAACGCAAACGCGCCGATGGTAGTGTGGGGTCTCCCCATGTGAGAGTAGGTCATCGCCAAGCATCCAAATAAACACCAAAGCCCTAGCCTAAACCGCTAGGGCTTTTGTGTTTATACGCTTCGCGAAAACTTATCTCGATGTCAACCCGCCGCTGAGCGGGGTCCCCAGCTGCGCAATACATTGCTCCGCGCGACACATCATCAAAATGCTGCGCATTTTAGGCAATGATGACTCGCCCCCATGTATCCCCTTCAGGGATAAAAGAAAGTAGGTCACCGCCAAGCGCCTAATTATCTCATTGAGATGCAACGAAGCCAGCTGAATAAGCTGGCTTTTTTGCGTCTGCAATTTGTTAAATTGTCATTTAAAGACCAATGCTATATAGCATTGTTCTATTCATTTTAGTTTTGGTTCTTCTGCTAGTTCTTTACGTTTTTTCCTTCCTTTATTTCAGACTTTTATACTATAAGTTGATTATTTACATGAAGATCTCGCTTAGTTTGATAAGTCCTTTTGCTTAGTGGTTAGTTTCCCGTTAGCATACAAAAATATTAATTTTTTTGTTAACGGCCATCTGTTGCCTATGCTTCGTAAGCTTTCGCTCGCGGTACTGCTTCCTCTTTGTATGCTGACCCTATATTTAGTGTTGGTCATAGGCGAGTACCTGTTCGAAAGTGACCAAGTTAGGGCTGAACTTGCGCAGCGACAGTCGGCTTTGATAAAGCAACAGTTGTTCCGCATGCAGAATGTGGTTCAATCGGCGCAAGCTTTACAGGATGTGGAGCGGATTGAGCAGGAAGTTTCCTTGGCTGCGCTGGATATGGGCACTATGGTGTATATCTTGGTTGATGCTGAAAGCCGTATTCGTTTTGCTAATCATACTGTGTGGCGAGATAGCAATGCGACTCAAGTCATCGATGGTTATGATGTAGACCTTCACCGCTCTGTGGTTCAAGCTTTTTTTCCGCAGATCCTCGTTAATCTCGACCGTTTAACTATTCAAGCATATTATCCCGTTCTTCCCCAGTATGGTGGGGCTGTTGATTTGATTTATCTTGAAGCCGATTTAGCCCCTTTAGTTGCCGAAGCTTCTGCTAAGTTGCAGCAACGTTTTATGCGGGTTTGGGGCCTTGGCGGATTATTGCTGATTGGCTTTACCTTTATTTTATATTTCCTGTTGATCCGCCCATTCCAAATGTTGAGCGAGGCAGCTAAGCAGGTCGGTACTTCTTCCTTTTCGACATCGATACCTTGGAGTTCATCTGAAGTTTTATCTTTGCAAGCCAGTTTGCAGCAGGCACATGAGCGTTTAAGTCGGGCAGTTAAACAGCTGAATGACAGTGAATTGCGTTGGTTATTTGCTGTGGAAGGTTCGCGTAACGGTATTTGGGATTGGGACATCAGTACGGGGGAGGTTTTTCTTTCTGATCGCTGGAAAGAGATGATTGGTTATGCGCCTGATGAATTGGCTGGAGTATTCCAGACATGGGAGACGCGGCTACATCCCGATGATAAGCAGATTGTGTTAGATGCTTTGCAGGAATACGTTAGCGGAAAGAGTAAAGAATTTGAAAGTGTTCACCGCTTACGGCATAGAGATGGCCATTATGTGTGGGTGTTAGACCGCGGTATGTTAGTTGATTGGGATCCCCAAGGGCGCCCGACTCGCATGATAGGCATTCATATGGATGTGTCAGAAAGCGCGAAGAACCATGCTGCAATTACTGAGCTTGTGGATCAATCTGTTGTCGGTCGCAAGATGTTGCCCGATGTCTTTATGGTGCGTTTATCGCAATTTTTAACCCAAGGTAATAGTTCGGGGCAATGGGGAGCATTGCTGCTCGTTGAGGTGGATCGCTTAGGATTGGTCGCCACTTTACATTCCCATGAATTAGAGCGCTTGTTAACGCAAATCGCGGCCCGTTTATCGAGTTATTTCACTGAAAATATAACGGTCGGTCGATTAGAGTCTGGTAATTTCGTTTTGCTTGCTAAAGATTTAGCGGCAGATGCGTCAGCCGCTGCTCGTCGTGCTTTAGCCCTTGCGAGTGAGTTAAGGCAAGTTATTGCTCGACCATTCCATTACGGTCATCATCACTTTGAGCTTAGCGCGTGTGTGGGGATCTGTTTACTCGATAGTATAGAAACCTTAGAGCCTGCTTTAGTGATGCGTCGTGCCGAGTTAGCAACGTTAAGCGCTAAGCAAGCAGGTCAAGCTGGGTGCGCTTTTTACCATGCTGAAATGGACTTTCGCCAGAGCCGTGATGAGCTGTTGCAACAGGAATTACAAACCGCATTACAACAAGATAGCTTAACGTTAATGTTCCAGCCTGTGATCAATGCGACCAGTGAACTTGTCTCGGCAGAAGTGCTCACGCGTTGGTATCGTGCTGATGGAGAGTTTATTCCGCCAGCTGAATTTGTGGCGTTAGCAGAACAAGGGGGAATTATTGCTGAGCTTGATCTTTGGGTGGCTAAGCGGGTGTGTCTGTTTATTCAGAAATCGCGGGCTCAAGGAAGGAGTTTGCCTCCTTTGACTCTCAATATCAGTGCATTCTCATTTGGTCAGGCAGATTTTGTTGATACATTCGTTGGGTTGGTTAAGGAGCATGGTATTGGTGCTAATCAACTGGGTATTGAGCTCAATGAGGCCGCATTTTTAATGCAACCACAGTTTGTGGATGAGCGTGTCTCTAAGTTAGTTGAAGTAGGTGTAGGTATCATCCTCGATCATTTCGGTTCAGGCTTGAGTGCCTTGAGCTGCTTAGCTAATCAGCCATTAGTTGCGGTTAAATTGGATATGAGTTGTATTGATTCATTAACCACAATGCCAACAAAAGTGAATGTACTTATTACCTCTGCGCGGCAATTCAATTTGAGCGTTGTCGCCAAAGGTGTCGAATCATCCCAACAATATCAAGCTTTTGTTGAACTAGGCTGTGATGGCTATCAGGGCTATTTATTCAGTCGAGCCTTAAACCAAGCGGACTTTATCCAGCTTGTTTGTCCTCGTCCTTTATTGCGTAGCGTTTAAAGAAGTCGAGAGCATAGTTTAAGGCTTGGTTTCGGCAGGCGTCTTTTTCCATAAAAATCTCATGGGCAGCCCCAGCGATTACTTTCAATTGGCAATGGGTACTCACCGCAAGATTCTGGGCCGCATTATCAACAATCTTATCTTCACTCGCTTGCAGTATCAGTATCGGAGTGCGAATTTGTGCCGTTGCCAGTACGCAAGTATCTGCCGCATCTAAAGATTCAGTCAACCAACGGTTAGTGGGTGAGCCGAGTTGTAACTTAGGGGCAGCATCATACAATTCTCGGTAGGCTTGGTATCGGGTTTGGCTGTGAGTTAGCTCATTCCCTTTGAATGGAACAGGTTTATAGTTTTGTCCTGCAAGTACATAATTAGGCTCGCCACCATTGAGTGTGGTATCGAGTTTACTGGCTAACCAGCGTACGAACGCTTTTGGCATAGGTAATTTAATGCCATACATGGGTGCGGAAAATGCCGCGGCGGTAAAAATATCGGGATGCTGTTTGAGATACAAAGTGCCAATCGCGCCACCCATTGAATGGCCAAGTAGCATGAGTTGTTTGTCGTTTTGTGGTAACACTATCTTCTGCATAAATAGTGCAAAATCATCAATATAATCATTGAATCTTCGCACATGGCCCATGTGTGGATTGATTGTCATACGATCCGATAGCCCTTGGCCACGGTGATCTATGGCATAAATAGAGTAACCTTGTTGGTATAAGTCGAAGACCAATTCTTGATACTTTAAATAGGACTCGACTCGGCCACTACTGAGAACGATTGCGGTATGCGCTTGGGGATGTTTGACCATCATATAGGCCAGCGTAACGCCGTCGGCAGAGGCTAGCGTGTCTTGAACAACGCTTTGCCAGAAGGCTTGCTGCTCTGAGGTATTTAAATCGTGTTCAGTCGAAAATGTCGCTTTGGCTTGGCTCATACTCAGTCGCAAATCATTTGGCTTGAATGGTTTGTTAGAGTGTAACAGACAACCATGGGAGTCTGAAAATACCGACTCCCATGAATTTCATTAACTTAGCGTGTCGCCTTTTTCGCTTCAATAAAATCATTGATTTGCTGTTCGAGGATCGACATAGGCACTGAGCCATTTTCGAGCACAGCATCGTGGAAGGCACGAATATCAAATTTGTCGCCGAGTTCCTGTTCTGCCTTGGCACGTAATCGTTTGATTGTTAACTCACCAATTTTGTAGGATAAGGCTTGTCCTGGCCACGAAATATAGCGGTCAATTTCGGTAGTGACATTGTGCAGTGATAGTGCGGTATTGCTGGCCATAAAGTCGATGGCTTGTTGACGACTCCATCCTTGGGCGTGCATGCCAGTATCTACGACTAAACGCGCCGCGCGCCACATTTCATAGGTTAAGCGACCAAAGTTACTGTATGGATCTTGGTAGAAACCAGCTTCTAAACCTAAATATTCGCAATATAGCCCCCATCCTTCACCAAAGGCAGATATATAGCCATAACGACGGAAATCTGGGAGTGAGGTTAGCTCAGAGTTGAGTGAAATTTGCAGATGATGACCGGGTACTGCTTCGTGCAAGGTTAAGGCTTCTAGCTCGTAGAGTGGGCGCTTATCCAATGCATAAGTGTTGACCCAGTAGTAACCGGGTTCATCATCGCTGTTCGATCCTGAATATCGCCCAGTGGTGTATTTCGGTGCAATTTCGGCGGGCACTGGCGCTATACCATAGGGTTGGCGTGGGAGTTTGCCGAAGTACTTAGGTTGCATGGCATCGGCTTTTTTGGCAATAAATGCCGCTTCTTTGAGTAACTGCTCGGCACTGGTGGTGTAGAACTGGGGATCGGTCCGCAGGAAATGTAAGAAGTCGGCAAAGTTGCCTTTAAAACCTACTGACGCGATGATTTGTTCCATTTCTTGGCGGATACGTTGTACTTCTTTTAAACCCAGTTCATGCACTTGCGTCGACGTCATATTCAAGGTCGTATAGTAACGTACCCTATTCTCATAAAATTCTGCGCCGTTAGGTAAGCTACTGGCCGCGATATTTTCCCGAGCATTGGGAATGTACTCTTTAGTCATGAAATCATAAAAGTTTTGGTACAGAGGTAGAACTTTTTGCTCAACTAAAGCGCGGCCTTCTTGGGTCAGCTGAGTTTTTTGTGCCTCAGTGAAATAGTTGGGATATTGAGTAAAAGGTTTGAAATAACTGCTCTTTTCAACAGGGACGATATAAGCACTAATACTGTCTTCAAAGCCATTGAGTGTCACTTTTGGCGGCGTTATTCCCTCGGCTAATCCTTGTTTTAGCCAGTGGGTTTGCTGGGCGAAATAGGTCGGGAGTGCATTGAGTTTGGCAATATAGTTGCGGTAATCCTCAAGGGTGTTGAATCTTCCCTGTGCGATTGACGTGATATAAGCGTGGAAGCCGCTTTCCGCCGTAATGGGCAGGTAATAATCCTTGAAACGATATAGGTCGACATCGTTTTGGATCTGATCTTCCAGTATTTGAGCGTTAATCTTATCTTCTTTACTCAAGCTGCTGCGGTCGAGTACTTTGAGCTGCGCTAGTACTGCGATTTGACCTTGATTAAGCTTAGCGAGCGCGGCTGGCGAGAGATCCGCTAATTTTCCTGCTGCACTGGCATCGCCCATGCTGTAAGCCATTTCAGGACTCGCACTGAGCTGTAATTGCCAGCTTTGGTCGATAATCGCTTGCAGCGCGGGAGCGATTGGCTCAACTTGCGACTGTGCTGCTGATATTGCCTGTGACGATGGGGTTTGAATATTTTTTGTGGTTTGGGTGGCACTGCAGGCGCCTAATGCGCATATCAATAAACTGGGGATTAAGAGTTTATGCATGTTAGATCTCTGATATTTTCGTTGTTATTGAAGTCATTATGCCTGATGAATGCGGCCGTTCCTTGTATGGATATTAAGCAGAATTGTGACTGAATGTGAATTTAAATGCGTTTGGCGCATAAATGCCCCCGAAAATGCGTGTTAAACTTAGTGTCCGCCCGCGACCAAATAACAAAAGCATTGGCTGGGTAGTTCAAATAGGGGTTAAATATGATTGATACATCCATTCCATTGGTGGATCTGCATCGTCACCTAGACGGTAATGTGCGGGTAAATACCATTTGGGAACTAGGACACCAACACGGCATTGCGCTACCTGCCGATTCTTTAGAGACACTCGCACCTTTTGTGCAAATTCAGGGGAAAGAAACTAGCTTAGTCGCCTTCTTAAAGAAGCTCGATTGGATGGTTGCTGTACTCGCAGATTTGGATGCGATTAAACGCGTCGCCTATGAAAACGTTGCCGATGCGGCGTTATCTGGCTTAGATTACGCTGAGTTACGTTTTAGTCCTTACTATATGGCGATGAACCATAAGTTACCGATTGAAGGCGTAGTTGAGGCGGTAGTTGACGGCGTTAAAGCGGGCTTAAAAGACTATAACGTGAAGATCAATTTGATTGGCATTATGTCACGTTCATTTGGTCAAGCTGCTTGTACTCAAGAACTTGAAGGCTTACTCGCCCATAAACAACATCTCGTGGCTATGGACTTAGCCGGTGATGAATTAGGCTTCCCTGGCGAGTTATTTAACGATCACTTTAAACGTGTTCGTGATGCTGGCCTTGCGATTACGGCTCACGCCGGTGAAGCTGCGGGTTCACAAAGTATGTGGCAAGCGATTCAAGAACTTGGCGCAACTCGAATTGGTCATGGGGTGAATGCGATTCACGATCCTAAGCTGATGGAATATCTTGCTAAGCACCGTATTGGCATCGAATCTTGCCCAACCAGTAACTTGCATACTTCTACTGTGGCTTCTTACGCTGAGCATCCATTCAGAACCTTTATGGATGCAGGCGTGTTGATAAGCCTAAATACCGATGATCCCGGTGTGAGCGCTATCGATATTAAGCATGAGTATCGTATCGCCAAATCTGAACTCAAGTTAACCGATGCTGAGTTAGCGCAGGTGCAACGTAACGGCGTTGAAATGGCATTTTTATCGGACAGTGAGCGCAAAGCACTCTATGCCGCTAAGGTATAAGTCGATTCTGAGTCGTTAATAAAAATAGCCATAAATAAAAATCCGACTCTAGAGTCGGATTTTTTGTGAGCGTTTGCGAGTGCAGCAATAAGCGTTTTAGATCACGCGTGAGAACTGTTGCTGACGCGCTTTTTGACGATAGTAAAGATCGAAGCACATACAGATATTGCGGATCAATAAACGGCCAGTAGGGCTGATAGTGATCTGTCTGTCGACGATTTCAACTAACTTGTCATCGATAAATGTCTGCATTAACTTAAGATCTTCCGCGAAATAGGTTTCGAAGTTAATCCCTAGCTTCTCATCAATTTTCGCCATATCTAATTCGAAGTGGCAAATCAGCTGTTTAATCACTACGCGGCGGATTTCATCGTCGCGGTTCAGGCTACAACCTTTCCACAAAGCATGGCCTTCCTTATCTATGGCTTCATAGTAAGGGCGGATATCTTTCTGGTTTTGCGCATAGCAGTCGCCAATCTGACTGATGGACGATACGCCAAGACCTAACAAATCGCATTCTTCTTGGGTGGTATAACCTTGGAAGTTGCGGTGCAGTCTGCCTTCACGCTGTAACTTGGCTAACTCGTCATCGGGTTTAGCAAAGTGGTCCATACCGATATATTGGTAGCCAGCGCCAGTTAAGGTCTCGATAGTTTGGTGCAGCATTTCGAGTTTTTGTTTTGGCGAAGGTAAATGCTCATCTTTGATCTTACGTTGAGCGGCAAAGCGCGCAGGTAAGTGAGCATAGTTAAATACCGACAGACGGTCAGGCGATAAATCTAAAACGCGCTGCATAGTGACGGCAAAGGTTTCTGGCGTTTGGTGTGGCAAACCATAGATTAAATCTATGTTGGTTGACACAAAACCCATGGCTTTCGCTTTAGCCATTAAGTCGAAGATAAATTGCTCGTCTTGTTCGCGATTAACGGCAATTTGCACTTCTTTATTGAAATCTTGTACGCCGATGGAGATACGGTTAAAGCCCGCTTCTTTCAACGTGTCGAGCATTGACAGTTCTATCTCGCGAGGATCGACTTCAATTGAGTACTCGCCTTCTTCCGCAAAGTTAAAGTTAGCTTTAATCAATGACGTAAGTTTAAGAATCTGCTCTGGATTTAAGAACGTGGGTGTACCGCCGCCCCAATGCATTTGGGTCACACTGTAATGTTTGAACAGGGGCGCACGTTTAATAATTTCTTGGCTTAAATATTCAATGTACTGATCGGCTTTGTGTTGGTGGCGGGTGATGACTTTATTACAGCCGCAGTAATAACAAAGCTTGGCGCAGAACGGGATATGAATATACAGCGACAGTTTATCGCTTTTGCTATTTTCAATGGCCGTCAGCAGATTTTGTTCGGTGAATGTATCATCGAACTCTAATGCCGTTGGGTAAGAGGTATAACGGGGACCGCTGTAGTTATATTTTTCGATCATCGACTGATCCCAGCTAATCTGAGTGGGCTGCTTCAAGGCGTGTCCTCCGTGGGTAAATTAGCAACAAGCGAAGTATGCAAGGTTCTTAAGTAAATAACCTTGATCTAGGTTGTAAAAATGACGTCTGTCTTTTTAGAAGTTACGCAATATCTATCAAAAAAGTACGCTTGTCTGTCGATATTTGGCGGTTTTGTGCGCAGGCTCACGGGAGTAAGGAGGGTAAGATTGGTGCGGGTTTTATCGAGATGACCTCAAAACCACAATATAAGTGGTCTTGAGGTATAGCAATGGGCTGGTTTAATGCATCGCTTTGGCTTGGTAATCCGACAGTTTTTTCGCATCATCACTGATGCCTTGCTCTAATGCCGCTTCGGACTTCATTCTGATCAAGTCTAACTTCATTCTTTCTTGCTTAGGCAAGGCTTGACGAGCATCCATGATGGGATGATTTTTAATTAACTCAAAGTGTTTGAATAATGAAGGGTAATCGGGAGCCACACGCTCACTTAATGACAGGATTTCAAATAATCGCCCAATCCTGACCACGCCTTCAGAGATCTCACAGCGGTCTTCAATCATAGCGGTGGCGATATAGCGGATATCATCTAAAACTTGGGCGCGTTTTGCATTCGCCGTGACTTCACGCTCGGCTTGTTCAGCCTGCTGACGCTTTTTTTGCTGCTTGAGTTTTAGGATTAAGAAGGTGGCGTAGCTACTTAGCGCTACTATGATGATAAAACCGAGAATAATGATAGTCGTAGACACAGAGACTCCTTATATGAATGGCATAAGGAGCCACAGCTAAAAACTGAGTCCCTATGCCTTAGCACTGAGAGGTTAGAACTTGTCTTGATAATCTTTTAGTAAGTCAGCGCCTGATTCGAATTTGTCGAACAACTCATCGTCAGACAAAGACTTAGCAGGTGATGAAGGTGTGTCATCATCCATATCGTCGCTAATGCCCAGTTTAATCATCAGAGCTTCAATTTTATTTAGCTGTTGATCTAACCACTTTTGGTCAACCTCGTTGAGGTCGCGGCCTTCTTCAAGCATATCTAACAGCTGATTTAGTCTTGGATCTTCTTCCAATTTCAGCAGTTTTTGCTCGTCAGTCAGCTTAGCTTGTTTCACTTTTGGCTGAGCGGCTTTATCTGTTACCACTGCCGCAGGAATTGCTAAAGCCACAGGCTTTTTACTGCCATGACGCGGGTCTTTTTTCTTAGCGGCCTGCTGTTGCGGCGCTTGCGCTAAAATTAAGCTTTCGTTATGACGACTACCTGATTTATTGCCAGAATCTTTACGTTTGCCAGTCGCTACAGCGCGATCTTGCTTCTTCACTCTTGGCTGTAACTTAGGGCTGTTCTCGCCGCCCTTGCGTGTTTTCTTGCTACGAGACATGGTCTTCTCAATTATTTACAACGTATGGCCTTGCAGACTAAGGGTGAGCTTGTCTACAAGGTGCGAAATTAGGCCGAGTGTTATACCAGATTATGATGTTTTTTGCATCAAAACGAGGTCCTTTGCGGCAAATAATAGTTCAAAATCGCTATTGTTTGCGAGGTACTCGAAGGTTTGTCGCTGATAAAAGCTCACATGGGTGAGGTTGTTCTTATAATGCCACTTAGCAAAACCATCTAATTCAGTTAGTAATGGTGTGCTTATCGCTAACCAACCACCAGAATGCAGTAGCCGAGAGAGCAAAGTCCACTCTTTTATAGGGTTTTGAAAATGCTCAAACACCCGATAACAGCAGATAAAATCATACTCTAGCTTTAACACGTCATGATTCGGGGCAAAAAAGGGATCATATTGATTTAACTTGTGGCCCGCATTTTCTATGGTCGTCAGGCTCTCATCATCGAGTATGCGACCAAAATTCAATCCTAATAAACTGCCCGCTTGTTGCTGCTCTAATTGCGCTAACAGCGGCAAAATAAATTGCGATAACTGTTTTTGCTTCGACGCTATGCGTGAACGACCGTATCTTTGCCTCTCTGCCGCGGGGGGTAAATGGCTATTCACATCCGCAAAGGTTAACTCACATGTCTTGCAAACATAAAAACTCCGCTTTTTATCTTGATGAAGGAGTCGTGTCTGACTGTTATGACAAAGAGGGCATCTGGGCATTGAGTCTGCTGAAGTGGTTATTAAGGCTTTGATTGTACCAATTATATTGGTTGAGTGCACATTTTAGACACTAATGGGGTGTTACAAAAGAAAAAAGGCGGCAGTTAAACTGCCGCCTTACAAAGGGTGCTTTAGCACCTTATCCTGATTCCAAGTATCCATACTTGCTATGCGACTTTCCCGGTCGGTATCCTTCTTTTTTTTACTGCTTTCCCTGCATTATTTTTGTTAATGGTCTTCCAGACACTTTATTTTTTTCTGTCGCCATCCTGACTACAGTTTCCGTAGATGGTCTCGCGACAAATCTTTTAAAGCATCGTCATCATTGACGTCGAGTTAACCATCCATGTTACTTAAGTACCTTCCTGTGATAACAAGCATCCAGCCAGTGCATCCTAAGCTTATCGCTTCCTTTGCTACAGTTTACATCATGTAAACTATGTCCTGATGGGGCAAGTTACCCTTAGTGTAAGGTGTTTTGCTAGAAGCAAATTGGCGTTATCGGCCATCCCTTACAAAATTGTGCTGACCTGGATTTCAAGTGGAAATCACGACTCTTGTTATTATTAGAGAGTGGTCTTAAGTATATTATTGTTATTGAGTATCTTTATTCTTATATCTTGAATGTTAATTATACCGAAACCTGTAAGTTATTATTAATCTTTTTGTACAAACAGATGGGTTTATCTCGGTACGGGGCTTATTAAACCGAAATCTGTGATCTATGTCAAGCACGAATCTTAGCAGTTTACGTCCACGTCAACTTTGTGGTGTAAAAAAAGGGTGACAATACACCCTTCTTTTCACTCGCGAAGATTACTTCAGGCTAGAAAGATACTTTGATAGCGCGTCGATATCGCTATCATTTAGTTTTTTAGCCACATCTTGCATCATGCCATTCAAGTCATTATGGCGGCCCGCTTCACGGAATTTTGTCAGCTGGATCTTGATGTAGTTTGCGTGTTGGCCTGCCAGCGTTGGAAAACCTGCAAGCTCAGCGCCTTTACCATCTGGGCCATGACATGCCATACAAGCGGTAATGCCACGAGAAACATCACCACCTTTGTAAAGTTTAGCACCTAACTCAGGAACATCTTTTGCTTCAGCCACTTGGATTGCTTGGCTAGAAAAATATGCGCTAATGTCGAGAATATCCTGATCGCTTAGAGGCATTGCCATGCCACTCATGATAGGATCCATACGACCATCTTTACCACCAGTTTGTGCTGCGCTACGGAAATCATGTAGTTGCTTTTGGAGGTAAGTGGCGTGTTGGCCCGCAATTTTGGGGTACATATCGATCATACTGTTACCGTCCATACCGTGACAGGCCGAACAGACAATGATTTTCGTTTTTCCCGCTTCAGCATTACCTTCAGCAATCGCAGGTGAAGATATGGCGGCAATTACAACAGACAGCGCAAGAGCTAGCTTTTTCATGGCGTTCCAACTTCTGGTTAAATTATTATCCTGAGCTTACTAGGGTGACCCGCAAGCGTGGTAAAATATGATTAATGTGATCGGAGTAATATTTTACACGAAAACGTGGGAAAGTAAGTAATTCTTCATAAATTATGGTATTGCGTAGAAAAATTTCGGAGTAAATAGTGACTGAATCTCGTATAGATTTTCGTAGGGCAAAGTTTTTAATCAGTGCACCTGACATTGCACATTTGGATCAATATCTGCCCGGCGATGTTGGAGTTGAGATTGCATTTGCTGGCCGCTCTAATGCTGGAAAGTCTAGTGCACTCAATGCATTAACTGAGCAAAAAAGTTTAGCAAGAACCAGTAAAACACCGGGCCGTACTCAACTAATTAACGTATTTGAGTTAGATGCTCAGCGTCGTTTAGTTGACTTGCCTGGTTATGGCTTTGCGCAAGTCCCACTTGCGTTGAAAAATAAATGGCAGCAAGCATTGGGTGAATATTTGCAAAAACGCGCTTGTTTAAGTGGCGTGGTTGTCTTGATGGATATTCGTCATCCATTAAAAGATCTCGATATGCAGATGATTGAATGGGCAGTTGCTAGTGAAATTCCTGTATTAGCTTTGCTAACGAAATCAGACAAATTAGCCCAAAGTGCTAAGATGAAAACCGTAAATGAAGTGCGTCTCGCACTAAGTGAGTTTGGCGACTGGGTGCAAGTTGAACCCTTCTCATCACTTAAAGGAACCGGTAAGCCTAAAGTGTTGGCAATTCTTAATGAATGGTGTCATCCACAGTGGTTGACTGATGAGTTAGATGCAGCGAATAACGCTGAATAATATCGCCTGTTTTGGTGTACATGGTAGAATTTGACTGTGTATACCTCCTTTTTGTTTTTACTGCAATTTTTTCTCTTTTGTTCAGTCTCATTCCCATCGGTTATTCGTTAATCTCAGGCAAAAAAATAGCCGATGATATTATCATCGGCCAAAAATATTAGCTCTTTTGGGGAGAAGCTAAATTCAACAAGACTCAAGCACCATCAAATTAGCTTCAATGGTTCTCAATGAAACTAGCATACAGCCAATTCATCCCTTATTAAAGTAAATACTCTAAAATTTACTTAAAGTCTGAAAAAAGAGCAAAAAAAAGCCTCAGCAAACAAGTTGCTGAGGCGCCAGAATTTGGCTCATCACTATAAGTGAAATAAAGGTCTGAAAGATAGAACATCTTAACCTCTGTACCCTACGCAGAGAATATTACTCTATTTATCTTTAAATGGAAAACAGTTTTTTCAAAAAAGAGGTAATTATGTGCGCTTGATCTCAGGTTGTGAGTGAAAAAGCATCTCAAATTGATCCTAAAATTTCAGTGAAAATGGTTAATTGGCTGATTTAAAGAGAAAACTCGAAATTTATATACAAAAGTGATCAATATTTGAGATTTGATTTTTTACTCTAATCCTGACCTAAGATTTTGGTGTACGCGTGAGAGAACAACCGTTATGGCATTCTTGAGCATATATGGCTGACTTGAATGCAGTTTCAATTCGAGTAAATCACACCTTTTAATATCCATCTGCTGTGGCAGTGTATCGATGAACTCTACTGCCAAATGTATCAGGTAAAGATTGTTTGGCTGTGAGTGAATCATTTTCTGCCGATGAAGTTTGTCTAACTTAACGAGCTAATTTGTATTGTGAAAGGGTTATTTATGCTGAGTGATGAAAAGGACTCTGTATTGATGTTCTTAGAGGCGATTAAGACGGGAGAGAGCTAATCTGAGCTCAAAATATTGAAGTCAGATTAGCTTTATTTTCAGTTAAATCATATTGATAGTGTTCTTCTGGATATTACTGAGATTAGTGGGCTTCATCCCAGTTATCACCAATGCCTGCTTCGGCAAGCAGTTCAACATCGAGATTAGCTGCTTGCGCCATCAAGGTGCAGATTGTCTTTTTAAGTGCCTCTGCTTTATCCGCATCGACTTCAAACACTAATTCATCGTGAACCTGCATGATCATAGTGATTTCGCCTTGGGTTTCTGTTTTGATCCACTGGGCAATATTGATCATGGCCTTTTTGATGATGTCAGCAGCCGTACCTTGCATTGGCGCGTTAATCGCAGCACGTTCAGCACCTTGGCGGCGCATCGCATTACGATCACGGATTTCGGGCAAGTAGAGGCGACGACCAAACAGAGTCGACACATAACCTAAGTCAGCAGCACCCGCGCGCGTTTCTTCCATATAACGTAATACGCCAGGATAACGGGCAAAGTAGGTATCGATATAGGTTTGTGCTTCATGGCGTGGGATATCAAGCTGACGCGCCAAACCAAAGGCTGACATGCCATAAATTAAGCCGAAGTTAACCGCTTTGGCACGGCGGCGTTGTTCTGTGGTTACTTCATCAAAGTCGGTACCAAATACTTCTGCAGCAGTGGCTCTATGAATGTCTTTGCCCTCGGCGAAGGCTTTGAGTAAGCCTGCATCTTGGGATAAATGGGCCATGATCCGTAGTTCGATTTGCGAGTAGTCGGCGGCCAAAATTTTACGGCCTGCTGGGGCGATAAAGGCTTGGCGAATACGGCGACCTTCTTCGGTGCGAATCGGAATATTTTGCAGGTTAGGTTCGCTTGACGATAAGCGACCTGTTGCCGCATTAGCTTGATGATAGCTAGTGTGTACGCGACCCGTTTTGGCGTTGACCATCAGTGGCAGCTTATCGGTGTAAGTGCTCTTTAACTTAGATAGACTTCGATGTTCGAGGATCACCTTTGGCAGTGGGAAATCTAAGGCTAATTCGACTAATACTTCTTCCGCGGTCGATGGCGCACCCTTTGGGGTCTTTTTGGTGATCGGATAACCTAGCTTTTCATAAAACAATACTTGCAGCTGCTTAGGTGAACCAAGATTGAATTTTTCACCGGCAATGTCGTAGGCTTTTTCTTCTAAGGTATCGATTTTACGCGCCAGTTCATCGCTCTGTTGGCCGAGTAACATGCTGTCGATTAAGACCCCTTGACGTTCAATGTCCGACAACACTTGGATTAGCGGTAATTCGACTTCGGTAAACATGGCGGCAAGTTCGGCTTCTTTCTCGAGTCTTGGCCATAAATGTTGGTGTAAACGCAGTGTGATGTCAGCATCTTCTGCTGCATAAGGTGCAGCCGTCTCTAGCGGGATTTGGTTGAAGGTCAGTTGTTTTGCACCTTTGCCAGCAATTTCTTCAAAACTGATATTTTTATGGCCTAAATACTTGAGTGCTAAACCATCCATATCATGGCGCGAAGCCACAGAGTTGAAAACATAGGATTCGAGCATAGTGTCGAAAGCGACGCCCTGTAGTTTGATCCCTGCATTGGCTAAGATACTGATGTCGTACTTAAGATTTTGACCGACTTTCTTAAGTTTTGGATCCTCAAGCAGCGGACGCAGTTTTTCTAACGCGACCGTTTTATCGATTTGAGTCGGTGCACCAACGTAATCGTGGGTCAAAGGAAGATAAGCGGCTTTTCCTGTCTCAACGGCGAAGGAAATCCCGACTAATTCGGCCACCATGTAATCTAAGCTGGTGGTCTCAGTATCGACTGCCATTAAGTCGGCTTGTTTAAGCTTAGCAATCCAAGTGTCTAATTCGGCTTCGGTGAGAATGCAGTCGTACTGTGTTTCAATCGCTTCGACTGGAGATGAGTATTCTTGTGTTTCTGTGGATGCCGCATCAATTGAGGTATTTGCCGTCATTTTATTATCTAAGACTTCAGCTAACCAACGTTTAAACTCCATCTCGCCGTAGCATTTGATCAGTTCATCTTTGTCTGCTGGCATGAGAGTGAGTTCGTGCCAATCTTGCTCAAGTTCGACATCGGTTTTGATGGTGGCGAGTTCGTAAGAAAGCTTGAGCATGTCGGCATTTTCAATGATTTTTGCCGCCATGGTTTTAGAACCTCTAAAGCCGAGCTCGGCGACTTTTTCGGGTTCCGCTAATAAGTTACTCACACTGCCGGCTCCCGTGAGCATAGCGAGCGCCGTTTTCTCTCCCACGCCGGGTAAGCCTGGAATATTGTCAGCCTTGTCGCCCATCAGTGCGAGTAAATCTATGATACGGTCTGGACCGACACCAAATTTGGTGACGACTTCTTCTGGGCCCATTATGGTGTCTGTCATGGTGTTGATGAGCGTAACGTTCTCATCCACTAACTGGGCCATGTCTTTATCGCCTGTGCTGATAAGCACGGCACGGTTTTCTAAGCTGGCTTGGCGGGCAATAGTTCCAATCACGTCATCGGCTTCGACGCCGGAAATTGAAATCAGTGGTAAACCCAGTGCGCGAATAATGCGATGCAAGGGTTCGATTTGCGAACGTAGATCATCAGGCATAGGTGGGCGCTGTGCTTTGTATTCGCTGTACATGTCATTGCGGAAGGTTTTTCCCTTGGCATCGAACACGACTGCTATATGGCTTGGCTGATAACGGGTCAACAAGCTGCGTAACATATTCACTACGCCATAAACGGCACCCGTTGCTTCGCCCTTTGAGTTTGTTAGGTGAGGAGGCGCATAATAAGCGCGATACAAATAAGAAGATCCATCCACAAGCACAAGTGGGTTTTTAGCGACGGTTGGCATAGGTATTTTTCGTTTATCGATGACTTAGATGGCGCTAAGCATGCCACAGAAGCACTATTTCAGCCATGGCAAAATGACTCTCAGCCTGTGGATAAGTCTGTGAGTGAAAAAGTCAACTGAGAATAATGGCGATGATTACGGCTTAGTGCGATTTTTTTAAGTTGTTGTTTTTTATGTTTATAAAAGATTTGTGTGAGTTCAATACTGTTTCTTAAAAAATCTTCCCAATTTGTGGATTTTTTATTGACTCCGTAAAATACATCTAAGGATTGGCTTAATTTTCGGCACTCGTCAGATTCGACGAATTAAGTTAGCACGATTTTTAATCAGATCAACTAGTTTGTTTATGGTTTGTTAAAACTTAATGACATAAGAAGGATATTTTTAATGAAAAAAGTCGCAGTGTTACTGAGTGGATGTGGTGTTTTCGATGGAACTGAGATACATGAATCGGTTTTAACGCTTTTATGCTTATCCCGATCAGGGGCTCACTACCAGTGTTTTGCACCAGATATCAAACAGATGCATGTAGTAGATCATCTCACTGGTGAGGTCGATGCTGCTGCAAGTCGTAACGTGCTGGTGGAGTCGGCGCGTATCGCCCGTGGCGAAGTCAAAGCGACCACAGAATTAGATATCGCCGAATTTGATGCCTTGATCATTCCCGGTGGCTTTGGTGCGGCGAAAAATCTGTGTAACTTTGCGACGAATGGCAGTGAGTGTGAAGTGGAGCCGCTGGTGACTGATTTTATCAATGAGTTCATTCTGGCGAAAAAGCCCGTTGGTTTTATCTGTATTGCTCCTATGATGATCCCGCGTTTATATCCCCAGGGTGTAAAAGGCACTATCGGTAATGATAGCGATACTGTTGCAGCGTTTAATTTGATGGGCGGTGAACATCAAGTTGCGACAGTACATGAGATAGTCGTGGATGAAGCGAATCGCATTGTCAGCACTCCCGCTTATATGTTGGCTGGTAATATTGCTGAAGCGCATTCAGGCATCGAGAAGCTAGTCGTTAAGCTACTAGAAATGACTGATCAGAGTTAGTTTGAGCGGTTTGTAGAGGAGTGAAGCGAGTCATTGAACCAAGATAAATTTCAGGATTTATCTTGGTTCACAATATTAGATTGAGTTATTAGATTGAGCTCGAGGATTTGCGACTATCAAATAAACCTTGGGCTAAACCTATGAGTAAGCCGCCAATGTGGGCACCATTAGCAACCGAAACCCCTAGAATATCTGTGAATCCCAATGCCAACCATATCATCATAAAGCCCATATATGATGGTGGGAAATCTATTCCTGCTGCGGGTTTACGTATACCCATGATCCAAGTGTAACCCACCACTGCATACACAACGCCGGACAGCCCGCCAAAGTTAGGTCCACCGACATAATATTGGATAACGTTTGGCAGAGTTCCTGCGACAAACAGCAAAATAAGCAATGGTGCAGTACCGATACGGGTTTCGATTTTACCGCCTAAATACCACCACCAGAGTAAATTAAAGATGACGTGCATGGCTGAAAAATGCAGCAGGCTCGGTGTAAAAACACGCCAGAACTGGCTGAACTCTGAATGAGGTACTGCCCCAAAATAGGACAGTGCTTCGTAGGTTTGGTTGGCGAATCCTAAGTTCATCGCCGCAAAAATGAGTACGCAAACCGCAAATACGATCAGCGTGACTGGGCCTGCGCCGGTAATA
Source organism: Shewanella sp. SM68 (assembly GCF_025653925.1). NCBI lineage: Bacteria > Pseudomonadati > Pseudomonadota > Gammaproteobacteria > Alteromonadales > Shewanellaceae > Shewanella > Shewanella sp. SM68. The sequence continues at coordinate 259,781 of NZ_JAKKRU010000006.1, read as the reverse complement.
AATTGGGTGAACAACTGCAGCGAAGGGGCACCATAATCGAGTTTGGTTTGGGTATCGCCGTGTTCCCATGAGGCTTGCAGATATTTATTGTCGTAAGGGTGAGCAATAAAGTGGGCAAACTCTTTGCGTGCTTGCTCCACATCTTTGTCATGGATAACCAGAATGGCAACACCCTGAACCAGCGGCTCAATTTGGCAGTCAATGTCTTCCCCTTTGAGGTAATCGACAAATGCCTGCGCGGCTCTGCTGTTGGGGAGTCTGCCAATTTCTATCATGCATTCGCCTCATGCCAGGCGCTATAGCCGCCGTCTAGGCTGTAAACGTCATCAAAACCTTGTTCGCATAAATATTGCGCCGCATTTTGGCTGCTCATGCCGTGGTAACAAACCACCACGAGTGGGCTATCCATATCGGCTTGGCTAATAAATTGCGCTAGGTTTTCGTTATTCAGGTTAGTTGCACCTGCAATATGGCCGTTGGTGAAGCTATTGCCATCGCGGATATCGACGATTTGCACTGGCTGTGCTTCGGTCATTTGCAGCAATTGATTAACGCTTAAGTGTTTAAAGGAAGACATAATAAAACCTGACAAAGCTAAGAAATGGAAATCAAGATGGGATAAGTGTGCAACAAGGGGCTGCGAGTGTACAGCCCCTATCTAGGTAATGCTCTACAGGATTAATCCCAGCTGAGGATCACTTTACCCGATTGGCCCGAGCCCATAGCGTCGAAACCTTGTTGGAAATCATCAATCTTGAAGTGGTGAGTGATGATAGGTGAAATATCTAAGCCTGATTGGATAAGACTGGCCATCTTGTACCAAGTTTCGAACATTTCACGGCCGTAGATGCCTTTAATGACCAAACCTTTGAAGATCACTTTGCTCCAGTCGATGGCCATTTCACCACTTGGAATACCGAGCATAGCGACTTTGCCGCCGTGGTTCATGGTATCTAACATGGCGTGGAAGGCTGAGGGGACGCCAGACATTTCTAATCCAACGTCGAAACCTTCGGTCATGCCCAGTTCTTTCATCACGTCTTTTAGGTTTTCTTTTGACACGTTCACAGCGCGCGTGGCGCCCATTTTACGGGCCAGCTCTAAGCGGTATTCGTTGACGTCAGTGATCACCACATGGCGAGCACCTACGTGACGACATACTGCAGCCGCCATTATGCCGATGGGACCTGCGCCTGTGATCAACACGTCTTCACCGACTAAATCGAAGGATAATGCTGTGTGCACAGCGTTACCAAAGGGGTCAAAGATTGAGGCTAAATCATCGCTGATATCATCAGGGATTTTAAAGGCGTTAAAGGCGGGGATAACTAAGTATTCCGCAAATGAACCTTCACGATTGACACCCACGCCAGAGGTGTTACGGCATAAATGGGTGCGGCCTGCGCGGCAGTTACGGCAGTGGCCGCAGGTGATATGGCCTTCGCCAGACACGCGGTCGCCTATTTTAAAACCACGAACTTCTTGACCGATATCAACCACTTCGCCTACATATTCATGACCAACAACCATAGGGACTGGAATGGTTTTTTGTGACCATTCGTCCCAGTTGTAGATGTGCATGTCGGTGCCACAAATCGCAGTTTTTTTAATTTTGATCAGCAGATCGTTGTGGCCCATCACTGGCTTAGGCGCATCGACTAACCAAATACCTTTTTCGGCTTTTAACTTGCTTAGTGCTTTCATTGTCTTAAGTCCTAAATAATGCCCATTTCTTTGGCAATACGGGTAAAGGCGGTGATCGCTTTGTCGAGTTGCTCACGGGTATGTGCCGCTGACATTTGCGTACGGATACGGGCTTGTCCCTTAGGAACGACTGGGAACGAGAAGCCAATAACATAAATATGTTCTGCTAATAAGCGGTTAGCAAAGTCGCCCGCCAGTTTCGCATCACCAATCATCACAGGGATAATCGCGTGGTCGGCGCCGCCCAAAGTAAAGCCCGCGGCTGACATTTGCTCACGGAAATAACGGCTGTTTTCCCATACGGCTTCGCGCAGGGCTTGGCCTGATTTGAGCATTTCTAACACATGGATAGACGCAGTCACGATTGACGGCGCTAATGAGTTAGAGAACAGGTAAGGACGTGAACGCTGGCGTAACCAGTCGATGACTTCTTTTTTACCCGAAGTGAAACCACCCGATGCGCCGCCTAGCGCTTTGCCTAAGGTGCCTGTGATGATGTCGACTCTGTCCATCACATTGCAATATTCGTGGGTGCCACGGCCGTTTGCGCCAATAAAGCCTACCGCGTGAGAGTCATCGACCATCACCAGTGCGCCGTATTTATCGGCTAAATCACATACGCCTTGCAGGTTAGCAATCACGCCGTCCATCGAGAATACGCCATCGGTGGCGATCAAGATGTTACGGGCGCCTGCTTCTTTCGCGGCGATCAACTGAGTTTCTAAATCGGCCATGTCGTTGTTGGCATAGCGGAAACGCTTCGCTTTACATAAACGCACACCGTCGATGATAGAAGCATGGTTTAACGCATCGGAAATGATGGCATCTTCTGCATCTAACAAGGTTTCGAATAGACCTGCGTTCGCATCAAAACATGAAGAGTAAAGAATGGTGTCTTCAGTGCCGAGGAATTCGCTCAGGCTAGCTTCTAGCTTTTTATGGATATCTTGGGTGCCGCAAATAAAGCGTACCGACGCCATACCAAAGCCGTGGCTGTCTAATCCCTGTTGCGCGGCTTTGATTAGCTCTGGATGATTCGCTAGGCCTAGGTAATTATTCGCGCAAAAGTTAACAACTTCTTGGTGATTAACTTGAATGGCAGTCTGTTGTGGTGAGGCAATAACACGCTCGCTTTTATATAAGCCTTCGGCTTTGATGTCTGCAAGCTGTTGATTAATCTGTGCGTAGAATGAGGTAGAGGCCACCTGATATCTCCTTAGTTAACTTTATTCTGATTTTGGGAGTGGCGGCATTCTAACTCTAAACCTAATCGGCCTACAGCCTTTTTTTCATGCAGGTTCGCAAGATAAACTAGTTTAGGGCTAAAGTGGTTTTTACATTATAAAAACTAATGTGCAACATAAGTTTGCCACTGTTTGACTGAGTATTCTTTTAAGCGTTGTAGAGCGAAAACGGGTTCGCACTCAGTACTATAATTGCTTTGAGTTTAGTTCCGAATGCGAGTTCCCAACATAGGGGTTTGGGATGATGTTATAGGGATTCTTGACTCGCTAGCGCGTGGTAATGTTGCTCTAGGCGAGTAAAAGTCGCAACGGAAGTCGGGGTTGCATAGGCTTTGAAAATCATCAGCACCCTTAAAACGCCTTCATAAAGTGTCGCTTTAGTAATGGTTGACGTGCTGGATTGTGTGAGTTGATAACCAATCCAAAAGCTGACGATCATCTTAATGGTATCCGCCAGTGGCGTGATTTTGTCAGCATCGACACACAGAAATCCATCTTGTGTGAGTTTATGCAGCACATGGCTTGAACGCGTTAAGACTTGCTGCTGTGCGTGTAAATAGCGTTTTTTTAGTTCTTCATCGCGGGCGAGAATATCTGCAAGATTGGCGTACATAAAGCGGAATTGCCACAGGGTATAGAACATAGCATCGAAGTAGCCGATTAACAGTTCTACATCCACTTGCTTATCTTCATAGGGTTGGAAACCCGATTCGAGATGATTCTCATATAGACTGAAAATACAGCGGATAATGTCTTCTTTATTGCGAAAATGGTAATAAAGATTCCCGGGACTCATATTTAAGTGAGCGGCAATGTGATTGGTGGTGATGTTTCTTTCGCCATGCTCGTTGAACAGTTCAAGACTGGCATAGATTATTTTGTCGCGGGTTTTCATAAGTTATCCAAATTGCTAGTGAACGCCACATCATAGATAGAGTTAACCAACGACCGCCATACTGCTGGTAAATTATCCCTAATTTGGTGCATATGCTAACATTGCCACTATTCATCAGGCAAAACTCATAAGCACGTTTTTAATGAATCGTTTTCTCTATTCCACGATCTTATATTTATTATCCCCTTTGCTAGTCGTCTATTTAGCATTTCGTGCTATTAAAAGCCCTGATTACCGCGGTCGTTGGGGGGAGCGTTTTGGATTAACTCGACTTAAATCGACGGATTTACTGGTCCATTCTGTGTCTATGGGTGAAACGCTCGCGGCAATCCCATTGATCCGTTTGATTATGCAATCACACCCTGAGTTAAGCATTACGGTTACAACAACCAGCCCAACAGGGTCTGCCGAAGTGCGCAAAGCCTTTGGTGACTCAGTGCAACATTGTTATTTACCCTTTGACTTACCTTGGTGTGTGGGGCGTTTCTTGCGCCAAGTCTCACCTAAATCTTGCATCATTATGGAAACTGAACTGTGGCCTAACTTGGTTGCCATAGCGGCTAAGCGAGGTGTGCGCTTGATGTTGGCCAATGCACGTCTGTCGGCCAAGTCGGCGGCGCAATATGCTAAGCGTCCTAAACTCAGTCGACCCATGTTGCAACGACTCGATGTTATTGCGGTGCAGACTCGAGTAGAAGCGCAGCGTTTTATCGAGTTAGGTGTATCGCCAGATAGAGTGACAGTATGCGGTAGCTTGAAGTTTGATCTCAGTATTACGCCTGAGCGTTTAGCCAATGCCAAGCTGTTGCGTCAGACTTGGGGGCGTGAAACCTCGCCGATTTGGGTCGCAGGCAGTGTGCATCCTGGAGAATTTGACGCCATGCTCACCGCCCATAGGCAATTATTGGCTCAGTGGCCCGATGCCTTGCTGATTATTGCACCGCGTCATCCTGAGCAGTTTTCTGCTGTTGCTGAGTTTGTTGCCAGCCAAGGTTTTGAATCTGTTCGCCGCAGCGGTAATTTTCCTGTGGCGGCCACGACTCAAGTGCTAGTGGGCGATACCATGGGTGAACTTCTGACCTTTTATGGCGCCGCTGATCAAGCTTTTGTCGGTGGCACGCTGATCAATAATGGTGGCCATAATCCCTTGGAGCCTGTTGCTATGGGCGTACCTGTTATGGTGGGGCCGAACCATTGGGACTTTGCCCAGATTACGCAGATGTTGGCGGATGCTGGTGGGTTAAGGGTTGTCGCTTCGGCGGATGAACTTGCCGCTAACTTGATTGAGTATTTTGCTAAACCTGAGTTACGCCAGCAGGCGGTGAACGCGGGATTGGCTGTGGTTGAGGCAAATCGCGGTGCCTTGCAACAACAATATCTTCTCGCGCAATCTTTAATAACCGCTTAATTCAACTGGATAATTCGTTTAGTGGATCAGGCGCTTTGCATCGCCGCTTGATAGCCTTGCATTAGTGATGACCAGTTATCAGCGGTGAAGGCAAGGTTTGGTAGCTTGGCTTGTTCTTTATTAAAGGAACGTAACAGTCTGTCTAGATTCGATTGCTGCCATTGTGGGCTAGGTGTTTTTAACTCGCCGCGGTCGAAATCGATAAGATAAAACCGCTCTGGCGTTAAGGGTTCTGTTTGCGCGGGCTGGAACAGAATATTCTTGGCATTGAGATCGGCGTGGTACACACCACGCTGGTGGAAATGGGCGATGCAAGCCCCTAATGCTTGCCATTGCTCAGTGCTCATGACCCCTTTGCCGAGTTTAGCGACTAAATCTTCGGCGCCTTCGACCCGTTCGATAATAATATCGGCGCGGTAAAATAATCCATCGCGCACTATGTTGGCGGCAATCGGTTTAGGTACAGCAAAATCTTCGCGATACAAAACGTCTAATAAGCGTAACTCACCCATGGCGCGGGTATTTTCGAGGCCAGTATAAACGTAAGCATCTTTGCTGAATTTCTCCATTAAGCCGCCACGCCAATAATGACGCAATACCCAATGACTGTGCTCAAATGCCACAAACCAAGTGGTGTAGCGGCCTTTGGATGAACCGACGACAGCATTTTTAGCCCGCCAAAAATCCACCGAGAACCACGCGGGATCGATATCTGTTGGCGTATCTTGGCAAACTGCAATGTGACCTTGGGCGGTTTTTATGAGCTGTATCTGAGCATTCATCGGAGATTTGTTGACTTAAGCGTGGCACCTAGGGCCATTCTACATTAAGATCCTTAGCTTGCGCCAAATAACCTTAAGAGCTTTTAGCTTCAATCCCAATGAGTTTAAATCCCAATACCATGAATTCTCTTTGTTTGCTTCGCTTATCCGCTATCGGTGACGTCTGTCATGCCGTGGCTATGGTGCAGGCGATTCAGCGGCAATACCCCGAGCTCAAAATCACATGGGTGATCGGTAAACTCGAATATCAATTGTTGAAGCATTTACCCGGCATTGAGTTTGTTATTTTCGATAAATCTCAAGGGTGGCGCAGTTATTTTAATTTGCGTAAGGCCTTAAAAGGCCGACGTTTTGACGTGCTGCTGCATATGCAGGTTGCGCTACGTGCAACCTTGGCTTCATTAGCCATTTCGGCAAAGGTGCGCATAGGCTTTGATCGTGCCCGCGCTAAAGAAGGTCAGTGGCTAGTGACAAATCACAGGGTGGAGCCCTTGGCAAATCCCCATGTGCTCGAAGGATTTATGGGATTCGCTAAGGTGATTGGCGTTAACGATCTCACTCCTCAATGGCATATTCCTGTGCCAATTGCGGATACTGAATTTGCCCAGACGCAGATTAAAGACAATGAAAAAGTCTTTATCATTTGCGCTGCAGCCAGTAAGGCAGAACGTAACTGGTTACCAGAGCGTTATGCCACCGTTGCGAGCCATGCGATTGCGAAAGGATTTAGAGTCATGCTTTGCGGTGGCCCAACTCAACTTGAGAAGGATTTAGCAGAGCAAATTTTGCAGGCTTGTCCCTCTAAAATCGATAATTTAGTGGGCAAAACCAGTCTGACGCAATTATTGGCGCTGCTAAAACGCGCCAGTGTAGTGTTAGCTCCGGATACGGGCCCTGCGCATATGGCGGTGACCCAAGGCACGCCTGTCATTGGTTTATATGCCCATTCCAATCCTGGGCGCACAGGTCCGTATTTATCGCAGCAATATGTGGCGAGCGCCTATGATGAGGCAATAGCATCCCAACATAGTGGCGAAGTTAAGTGGGGCACTCGAGCCAAAGGCGAGCATTTGATGGCTTTGATCAGTGTTGAAGCTGTGATTGAGAAGTTTGATCTGGTGGTTCAGCAGACACTCAGTTAAGGCTTGTTAGTATCAGCATTCTTGTTCAGCACTCTTGATGTATCGCTGCGTTAGCGGTTTGTATTTAGAATATCGTTTAGGAGATAAATCATGCGGATAGCCATTGCCATTGACAGTTTAGCGGGTGGCGGAGCCGAAAAGGTCATGATTACCTTAGCCAAGCAATTTATTCGCTTAGGGCATGAGCCGCATTTTTTAGTTATGGAAGATAATCGCTATTATGAAATCCCAGATGACTTACCCATTCATCAATGTTTTGCCCCTAAGGATAAAGATTTCGACCATTTTGGGCGATTGAATGCTTCGGTTAACAAACTCAGCGCAAAAATCGCGGAAATTGAATCTCAAGTGGGCAAGTTTGATTTGTTTTTATCAAATTTAGATAAAACCAATTTAATGATGACCAAAACTGGTGTTTCACCGCTTTATGTCATAGTCCATTCTTCTGTAGAAGAAGAGTTGAGCCGCCAATTTAAACTGGGACCGTTTGCTTATTTCAAGAAGCTAAAATCCAAAAAAGCGCTCAATGGCCAGCATTTGATTACTGTCTCAAATGGCATAGCAAAGGAGATTAAAGATAAAGGTCGTTTGCATCCAGCATCTATGCAAACTATCTATAATCCATTTGAATTTAACGAAATCACATCTCAATCACAGCAAGATAATCCGCAAATCCCTCAGGGAGATTATCTTATTCATGTCGGTCGTTTTGCTAAGCAAAAGCGCCATGATGTGTTGTTTGAAGCCCTCAAGCTCACGCAAAATCAACTTCCTGTCGTGCTCTTGTGCCATAACCACAAAAAAGCGATAAAAGCAGCGAAAAAGTTTGGTATTGAAAAGCGATTAATTATTCCCGGTTTTCAAAGTAATCCTTTTCCATGGATTAAGCAGGCTAAGGCATTAGTGCTCAGCTCTGATTTTGAAGGTTTACCGACAGTCTTGATTGAATCTTTAGCTTGTGGGACTCCTGTTGTGAGCACTGATTGCCCACATGGACCCAGTGAGATTTTAACGGGTAATTTAGTGCCTTATCTCGTGCCGCGTCGTGATCCCAAAGCGTTAGCTAAAATTATAGACGAGGTTGTTAGCTTGCCGCCATCCCTCGAGCAGGTTGAGATTTTGGCCAAAGTCGATGCGACCTTAATTGCCGAACAATATTTAGCGTTGGCAAAATAATTTATCCGTTTGTGTTTTAGGAGCATGCTTGTGGAAGAAGCCAAACAAGCCAAAAGACGTTATTTATTTTACATAGCGCAAAACTATTCCTATGCGATGTTAAGGCCACTTCAACAAGTCATTTTGGAAAGAGGTGATGAGGTTAGCTGGTTCTTAGAGGGAAATGAGGTCAATCCTAAGTTTTTAAAAACCGATGAACTGCGCTTGCAGAGCATTGATGCTGTGAAAGCGTGGAAACCAGATGCGGTATTCGTCCCTGGGAACGTTGTCCCTCATTTTATTCCTGGGGTTAAAGTGGGCGTATTCCATGGATTTAATGCGGGTAAAATGAATCATAAGGGCCGAGAAGATCACTTCGAAATCAGAGATTGTTTTGATTTGTATTGTACCCAAGGCCCTGCGACGACTCTGCCCTTTCTGAAACTAGAGAAAAAGTTTGGTACTTTTACTGTCGTTGAAACGGGATGGCCTGCGCTCGACCCCCTATTTCTTGAGAATAAAGATAATCCCTATATCAAAGCTGATGACCCAAGGCCAGTAGTACTCTTTTGCTCAACATTTTCCCCAAGTTTGACCTGCGCACCAGTGGTATTTGAGCAGATTAAAGCCCTGTCGCAAAAGAGCCAATGGCGCTGGCTCGTGCAATTTCATCCAAAGATGAACCCTAAAATTGTTGAGCAGTACAAGGCTTTAGAAAACGAGAATTTACAGTTTGTTGAAACTGATAATGTGATCCCTTTGCTGCAGGCGGGGGATGTGATGTTGTGTGACACTTCATCGATTCTGTTGATGTTTTTAATGCAGCGAAAACCAGTGGTGACCTTTAAAAATCAGTCACCGAAAGATCATTTAATCGATATCAGTCGGGTTGAGGATATTGAATCTGCATTAACGCGAGCACTGAGTCGTCCTGATGATTTGATGGCGCACATCCATGATTATTGCAATCAAATTCACCCTACGGGCGATGGTCAATCTAGCCAGCGAGTTTTAGCCGCAACAGATGCTTTGATTGATAAAGGCACAGACTGGCTAAAACCTAAACCATTGAACTTGTTGCGCCATTTTAAGATGCGGCGCAAGCTAGGTTATTGGAAGTTGTTTTAGCTAGTTGTCGTTACTTATGGGCCGATATTGAAATATCGGCCCATTTTGTTAGCCTTGCAGTTTCGTTTCTTCAACCAGTTTAAAGATGATTTCTTGCATATTTTTCTGGAAATCTTCAATACTGTGGTTTGCTTTGATGTAGTCAACTGCCTTAACCGCGAGTTCTTGTCTTAGTTGTTCGTTTTCCATCAGATGGCGTATACCATCGACAAATAAATCGACTTTATCAAAACCATCTCCGAGCACTGTACCTGTAAATACGCCAAATTGACTCGTCAGCTCGTCGGGGTCACGGCAACTGACGAGAAGGGTGCCATAAGATAACGCTTCTAAGAAAGAAATTGGTAGAGCTTCGTGAATTGAAGTGTTGACTAAAATTTTAGCATCTTTGATTAGCTGGTTTTTTCGATCGCCTTCTACATGCCCTACAAAATGTAGGTTGGGAATATTTAGGTAGTCATTCATGATGGACTGATTTTTCTTTGACTGCCTAAATGACTGACCTAGCATGAAAAATTCATATTCAGGCATCAGTTTAGCTATCTCGCAAAATAACCAACCACGTTTGACTGACTCAATTCGTCCCAGAAAGATAATGTGATTTTTCTTCGGGTGTGCTTCTACATCGAAATTATGATCGATCTCGATAGGATTGGGTAAATATTTGATTTCTGTTTTATCATCGAGATTGTAGAGATCTCTGGCTTTACGATCTAAAAAGCGTGCCTGAGAAATAAATGAGACTTTCCCTGCCGCCCAAAGGTCATGAACAAACTGATAAATATTACTGTCCCAATAACTTTTCTCAGGGAAAAGTTTTACGGTATTAATTTCATCCCATTCATAATCAGGTCTTGGATCTTGAACCCAAAATAGGAGTTTTTTATCAATATTGGGGATGGTTTTTAGAATGCGATATGAGTGGGTTGTCATTTCTATTGACAGAAATATATCGTAATTCTTCTTTTTCAGAAACCTAATATTAAGGAAATCCATAAACTTAGCAGCTAAGCGATAAACTTTAATACCATCGATCATATAACGACGAGGTATTAATCTTTGTTTGCTGCAGTCTTTCTTAATGAGCACTTCTACTTCAATATTTTCGTTGGGTAAGTGTTTGGCGATTAAGTGGCGTGCTAGAAAACCGTATCCACCATACACTGTGCCTGTACCACCAAAGTACTCATCAACTAATAAAGCCACTTTAAGCTTACTCATTACTACCCCAAAAAATCATTTATTGCTAATTCTACTTAGGCAGAATTATTTGATGGGAAGTATTTTGATATTTTTCAAATAGACTATCAATGAATTTATTTATTCATAAATACAGAATGGTTAACCTTATAATAAACTGTTTTATCGATGTTCAATAATAGTAATTATACAGGCTAAATGTATTGTATTTCTGTGTGTTATCACTCTTTGTTTGATGCATTTGTTAACGTCTTGTGTTTTTTTAATCCAATTCAAACGAGCTTTCATACTGTATCAGAGTGTAACGGGTGTTGGAGGTTAAGTAGAAACTCTACTTATATTCAATAGAGTTTCTACTTTTTACCGTATAAAGATATTTATTCGGCTAAGTTCAAATATTGCTTTGCAATATTTTGACTATCTACGGCTTTAAGAATAGCAAGGTCTTCAAGCGATGGAGGCGATGCCAGACATTCCAGAGCCTTTTGTGCCAACAATGCAGGTTGGCGAACGGGAACCAAATATTTAGCTAAATGTCCGGTAAGGATTTCATTCGGGCCGTGAGGGCAGTCAGTGCTTACGACGGGGGTGCCACAGGCCAATGACTCAATGACTACCGTTGGCAAGCCTTCAAAATCTGAGCTCAGTAGCATTAATTCTGCGTTGGCAATCCAAGCATAGGGATTATGTTGAAAACCGGGTGTGATAATTCGGTGCTCAACACCGTATTTTTTGGCTAATTTACGCGCTTTATTTGGTCGATTACAGAGAAGCACGAGTTTAGGTGCTGTCGGCATATCCCTCAATGCTTTGAAGAGAATGTCATGGCGCTTTTGACGAGTGACTCTACCCACATGGATCATATAAGGCTCATTGGGAATTTCGGCGATAACTTCTTGAGTCTTAATTTTTATTTCTTCTAAGCGAAAAGGGTTGTAGATGGTTTGCACGCTCTGGGGTTTTAACCAAGAAGTGGCTCTGAGTTCGTCGGCAATACCATTTGAGACTGTGATGATTTTTTTGCCGATCAGAGCCTTGGCTTTTTTCCATCTGCGCCAGAAGTGTACTGGACCGCGTTTTAACTCCATCAATAACTCTTGTTTTAACGCACAATGACAGAAGTAGTAGCAAGGATCGAAATGACAGCCGGAAACAACAACATCGCAGTCAGTTGAATTACTTAGAAAGAGTGAAAACTTGCCCGTTTTTTCGGCGGCGCTCACTTTAGCTTTGAGTTGTTGTATCTGCTCCTGTAGCGAAGGTTTTTGACCCGCTTCAAACAGATAATGAATGGTCACATTTTGCGGAGGTATAAAATCGCCTTCCTTGTGAAACACAAACAAATGCACATCTTGTCCTGCTTCCTGTAACACTTCTGCCTGCGACAAGGCGACTTTCACTGTGCCGTTGGAGAAAAAGTTATGGCAAAAAATCGCGATTTTCTTCATATATGCTCTTCTGCGTGTCTTCAAACGTCGTTTTTTAAACCTAACACTGCTCAGTGTATATCGTTAAACAGGGGAGCAACATTGTATGTGGTCGGTTTTAATTTCGTGCAACATTATACCTGTTCGTGCCTTTACATGGGCTTAATCAATAGCGTTCTTGCTTATTTTTAAGTTTTTTATCGGTATTTAAAGCCGTTTTTGCTGCGATTATTCACTCGCTTGGCTAAAACGAGTAGACTGGCGAGCAATGATTTTTGGCATCCATGTGAGTTGAGTCAGCAAAGTGCACACAAGAGCAATTTACCCTGGGACATTTGATCCTATCACCAATGGTCATGCCGACTTGATTGAGCGTGCGGCTAAACTGTTTAAACATGTGGTGATTGGCATTGCGGCTAATCCTTCCAAGCAGCCTAGATTCACCCTTGAAGAGCGAGTTGAATTGGTCAATCGGGTGACTGCTCATTTGGATAATGTCGAGGTGGTGGGGTTTTCGGGGTTGCTAGTGGATTTTGCCAAGGAGCAAAAGGCCAGTGTACTTGTGCGTGGGTTACGCGCGGTATCCGACTTTGAATATGAATTCCAATTAGCAAATATGAATCGCAGATTGAGCCCTGATCTGGAAAGCGTATTTTTAACGCCTGCTGAGGAGAACTCATTTATCTCTTCAACCTTAGTAAAGGAAGTCGCTTTGCATGGTGGCGATGTGAGCCAGTTTGTTCACCCTGAAGTAACGGCTGCATTGGCGGCAAAGCTTAAGTTGGTTAAACCCTAGATTTTACCTGCGAACTAGATAGTTTTTACGTAGGAGTTTTGTGTTAACTTTGAGGCATTGTTGCCTTGTGATGATACTTAAAAGGATGTTATGAAGGCTTTTTTTTCCCCCACGATCCTTGCTACTAGCATTGCCTCTGGCCTGTTTTTTTCTTCAATGCTTGCTGCTGCACCTTGGGTCGATGCCTCTGATATTTATCTTAGAGCTGACATTCAAGCACTTGCTGATGCGGGTGTGATCACTGTGCCAGTGAATACTTATCCATTGATGTGGTCAGGTATTGGTGGTGATTTAGCGAAAATTGAGCCTGAGCTGCTTTCTCCCTCTTTAGTACAAGCCTTTGCACGGGTTAATTTTTATTATCAAAATGCTGTCGATAATCGTGGTAATGCACGGATAAAAGTATCGGCAGCATCTGATCCTGCTCGCTTTCAACATTATGGTTCTGACTATCGCGAGAAAGGTGAAGTGCTGGGCTCCTACGAGTATTTAGGATCGCGTGTTGCTTATAAGGCGACTGTGGCAGAAACCTATGATCCGCAAGATAATAAAAACTTCCGCCTTGATGAGTCTTATTTTGCCATCATTTTTGGCAATTGGATCGCAACCTTAGGCGCGGTTGAGCAGTGGTGGGGACCGGGGTTTGACTCGGCTCTACATCGTTCTAATAATGCCCGCCCTATGTCATCGTTAACCTTGAGCCGTAACAATGCCGCGGCTTTTGAAACACCTTGGTTATCTTGGATTGGCCCTTGGACCTTTAAAACCGGATTTAGCTTAACTGAAGTGGATCGTGCTGTGCCTAAGACGGCTGAGTGGGATATGCGCTTAAGTGCAAGACCGATTAAACAGTTAGAAGTGGGATTGTCTTGGTCGACCTTATTTTGTGGTGAGGGCCAAGATTGTAACTTTGACTCTTGGTGGGATTCGGTTGCGAGTAATACTGTTTGTATCGATGGTACAAATGATTGTGCGCCCAATGAGCGCCGCGATGCAGGTCATAGAACTCAAAGTATTGATATGCGTTATGCCGATACTTTGCAGGATATCCCCGTTGGATTATATCTCGAACATAGTTGTGAAAATGGTAGTGACTGCGGCTCACTTTGGGGTATTGATACCCATTTTGGCACATCGGGTAAGCAGTTTAAGTTGTTCATGGAATATTCGGACACCTATGTAAAATGCGATGGTGATAGTGCCAATTGTTTCTATGAGGATCCTGTCTATCTGAGTGGTGCTCGCTACTATGGTCGTGCTTTGGGTTCTACCTATGATAGTGATGCACAAGTGTTTGTGGTTGGATTAGTTGGCCAGTTTAATAACAGCCGTGGTTTTACCTCGTTGCTGCGTTATGCGAAGCTGAATAAAGATGGCTCCAATGTGGCGAACACTTGGGCACCACAACCGCCAAAAGAAGATTTATTGATGCTGGAGCTTTCTTACCGTATGCCTGTGTGGAAAGGCATGTGGAGCTTAGGTGGAACAGTATCGAGATCGGAATTTGAAGTTCAAGAAAATGATACCAATGCCACGCTATTTAGCAGTTTTGAGTATCGTTTTTGACAGCTGTAATTGATTAAATAACGAAAAATGCCAAGCACTTGCTTGGCATTTGGGCTTATAAATAACGCAATATTAGCGTGTTTGGCAAATGCCACAAAATACTGTGGTGCGTTGGCCTAAACGGATTTCACTTAGTAAGTTACCGCAGCTTGTGCAGGTTTCACCGCCGCGACCATAGACATGCAGTTTTTGGGCGAAGTAGCCCGGCTTGCCATCGGCATTGGTGAAGTCTTTCAGCGTAGTGCCACCCTGTTTAATGGCGTGGGCTAAGATTTGCTTCACTTCTGCAACTAAAACGGTCAAACGCTCGATATCGATTTTACCTGCTTCGGCCTCTGGATGAATGCCCGCCGCAAACAAGGCTTCATTGGCGTAAATATTGCCTACACCCACTACGATATGATTATCCATCAGGCAGAGTTTGATCGCTTTTTTCTTGCCGGCTAAAGCTGCCGCTAATTGTGCGACATTAAAGGCATGGGTCAGTGGCTCAGGCCCTAATTTGGCGAGTAATGGATGGGCTTCTTCTGGGAGTTCACACCACAGCCAAGCGCCGAAACGTCTCGGATCGTTAAAGCGTAAAATACGGCCGTTGGCGAGCACTAAGTCGATATGGTCATGCTTTTCCACTGGGGTATCGTGGGGCAAAATCCGTAAACTCCCCGACATACCCAAATGCACTATGCTGGTGCCCGCGTCAGTGTCGATTAATAGATACTTAGCACGGCGTCGCACTTGGCGTATAACTTGGCCGATAATCTGTTTGGCTATGTCAGGCACAGGCCAGCGCAACGAGCCATTGCGGATCACAAGATCAACTACGGTTTGCTCGACAAGGTAGGGGGCAATACCCTGACGGGTGACTTCAACTTCTGGTAATTCCGGCATGGATTTTTTCTTATCTTAAGTAAAATGGGGCGGTATTAAGCTGCGGGTTTCGCATCGAGGATCGGTTGCAGTTTAGCTCGTAAACTCGGTGGTACTAAATACCAATTACCTGCGGGAGACTTTAAGGCGCCTTCATTGGGAAAATAGATCCACAGCTGAGCATCGCGGATATCTGCAATCTGTATAACTAATTCTTGCGGATTATCTGTGGTTTCTGGTGCAGCCGTTAAGGGAGACACCCGTATGGTTTGCCACGCCTTTGCCCATTCATCACAGTTGAGAACTGTAGTGTCGCACTCCCATTGTGATGCTTGCTTGTGCAGCCATAACCCATCGAGTTGCAGCTGTGAAAGCGGCGCATTATCGTCAAATAGCAGCTGAGCATCACTCGGAACATTATTGGTTTTGTTATCCATAAACGTCAGCACGGCGACCATAAAGGCGCAGGCGACTATGATGACGTTATTCCATTGCTTACGAGTTAATGCCATAGAAATGTGTGACGCTAAGTATGGGGTGATGCTTCGAGTTTATCACGGCCAAATTGAGATGCTAGCCCTTAAGCGATGGAGTGGTGATGCTTAACCGCCTGTGGCATTCATAAAGCGTAGGATTTGTACCTGATTATTGCCAAAGTCGTGCTGCTTAGGCTTGAGATTAATTCCCGCGAGAATAGCGACTTTTAATCTTTCAATATCAGCCGGAAATTCCCGAACTATGCTTTTGAGATCAACGGCATGTTCATTGCCTAAACACAGCAGTAATTGGCCTTCGACTGTGACGCGCACTCGATTACATTCGTGGCAGAAGTTGTGACTGTGGGGCGAGATAAAGCCGATATGGATTGGGCTGTCGGCCATAGTGTAATAACGTGCTGGGCCGCCGGTACGTTTGTTGGAAAGCTGTAGCGGATAGTGACTATTGATGATGGCTTTTACTTCATCGCTGCTGCAATGACGGGCGCGTTTCCGCTCATCCATTTCGCCAAGTGGCATTTCTTCGATAAAGGCGATGTCTAAGTTACGGCCACGGCAGAAATCAACTAAATCAATAACTTCATTATCATTCTGCTGTTTTAAAATCACCGCATTAATCTTGATACGTTCAAATCCCGCCGCAATAGCCGCATCGATACCGTCGATGACTCTGTCTAATTTGCCGTTACGCGTTAGCTGAGTAAACAGTGTGGGGTTTAAGGTATCTAGGCTGATATTGAGGCGCTTTAATCCTGCATCAAACATGGGTTTAGCGAATTTTGTCAGCCTTGAACCATTAGTGGTCATGGATAAATCCGTCAGCCCAGGCAGTTTGCCAAGCAGACCCACTAGCTGGTCGCAATCGGTGCGAACTAAGGGCTCACCGCCGGTCAGGCGAATTTTAGTCACACCAAGCTCGGTAAAGGCTTGGGCAATCCAAGCTAATTCTTCGAGGTGGAGTACGTGGTCCTTTGGCAGAAAACAGGGATCTTCCGTCATGCAATAAACACAGCGAAAGTCGCAGCGGTCGGTGACCGAGAGCCGTAAATATTCGACCTTACGGCCAAAGGAATCCACAATTAGACTCATAAAAACTCACTGGATCCTAAAGCAGATCCGCAAAGGGTTGAATAAATACAGTTTCACCTGCATTCACGGCTTCTGCATCATCCCCTATGATGATGAGGCAATTCCCTTTAACCATTGAACTTAACATCCCAGAACCTTGGTTGCCCGTGCTACTCACGTGCAGACGTCCATCTTTACCAAGCTGATAAATCCCGCGAATATATTCGGTGCGGCCTTGACGGCTTCTTAGTGTTTCATCACTTATTGCAGGGAATAGCTGCGCTTGCCAGTTCACTTCACCTGCTAATTTTCGTAAAGCGGGCTGCACAAATTGCAGGAAAGACACCATGACTGCCACAGGGTTGCCCGGCAGTCCGAAGAATAAGCTGTCATTCACTTTACCAAAGGCGAGTGGCCGACCCGGACGCATGCTAATGCGCCAGAAATCAATTTTTCCGAGGCGTGTAAGCACGGTTTTGATGTAGTCCGCATCGCCGACAGACACACCACCAGAGCTAATGACGACATCGGCAAGGTTGGCGGCTTTAGCGAGAGTTGCTTCAAGGGCGGCTTCAGAATCTTCGATAATGCCTAAATCAATAACGTCACAACCGAGACGTTTTGCCATCGCTTTGATGGTAAAGCGGTTTGAGTCATAGATGCAGTTAGCTTTGAGTACTTCGCCAGGCTGGCTCACTTCATCGCCGGTGGAGAATACTGCAACAGTTGGGCGGCGATATACACTCAGGTGATTGAGTCCAAGTGAGGCCAGTAAACCTTGTTCGGCGGCGCTTAGGCGAGTGGCTTTTGCGAGTGCGACTTGGCCTTGAGCAATATCTTCTCCTGCTAGGCGAACGTGTTGGCCAGAAAGAATGCGGCCTTCAAAGCTAACAATGCCATCGACTTCCTTGGCAAGCTCCCGGGGCTGTACTGTATCAGCACCTGCTGGCACTGTTGCGCCCGTCATGATACGCACGGTTTCGCCGACTTTAAGCGTGGCCGAATATTGATGACCGGCAAGAACCTCTCCCACCAATTTTAAGGTGGTAGGCATGGGGTCTTGATAGACAAAGGCGTAGCCATCCATCGCCGAATTGGTTTGTTGTGGCACGTCGACGGGAGAAATGCTGTCGCTGGCCAGTACGCGGTTATCTAAGGCGTCTAACTCAATGTCTTCAATCTCTGCCACGGGTGAAACATGGGACAAAATTTGCGCTAAACCTTGGCTGACGCTGAGGTTTTTATTGTCGCCTATGGCGCAGGTATCCACGGCCGAAATGGGGTATTGGAGTGGCGCTTCCCAGTTTTGGGTGTACTCCATCACAAAATCGGCAATCTGGCAGACATTGTTGAGATCGAGTCGGCGCAGCTCACTAGGAAGTGCGTCGCTGGGCAATTGAGTATCGTCGCAACAGGCGATGGCGAGGATATTCTCATCTTGGGTGTAGATAAAAGGTTTGCCGTGGGCGGCGCGGTGCAATTCAATCTTAGGTAAGGCAAGTTTTTTAAAGCCTTCGACGAGGACGATATCGACTTTGTCGGCTTCGATTTGCTTGAGTAAATGGACTAACTCAGGATCGCCATCGCGCGCATCTTCTGTCATCAGCGCCCAGCGTACATGGGAGGCGACCAGCATTTGTCGTGCGCCCGCTTTACGCATTTCGTAACTGTCTTTGCCGGGAATATCTACGTCGAAATTATGGTGGGCATGCTTGATTACGGCTAAGCGCAGGCCACGTTGATTTAATTCGGGGATCAATTGCTTGAGTAAGGTGGTTTTCCCCGTGCCACTGTAGGCACAAAATCCGAGAACGGGAATAGCGAGCGGATTGACGAAGGGGTTACTCATTTGCACCTCTAATTTGGGTTATTGGAGCCTTTTTAGCTATTGGGTGATTTCTATCGCTAGTCGTTGTTTTTGTTCTGGCGTATTCACATTCACAAAAGCATTGGGCTGGTCGGCGAATGTCGCTACGACGAAGTGATGTTTGATATACCAAAAGTCCACTTTACGCTCTCCCGCCTCAAGAAACGCTCTCATTGAGTCACGTAAGCTAGGTTTTAAGAGTAAAACAACGGGTTGTTCATACTCACCGTCACTGGCGACAGCAATCTCGGCTTTTTCTGCTTCAATCGCTGCCAACATACGCGGAACAAGATCAAGAGGCAGGAGTGGACAGTCGCAGGGTACTACCAATAAGTAGTCTGCATCTGTTTGGCCCATAGCGGTGATCATACCCGCTAAAGGTCCGAGGAAACCACTATGCTCATCACTTATCACCTTAAAACCGAACTCAGCATAACGTGTTTGGTTACGATTTGCGTTGATCAGGATCTCCTTAACCTGAGGTTTTATTCTATCTATTGTGTGCTTAATCATGGCTTCGCCGTTTAATTCGACGAGACCTTTATCGTCGCCACCCATGCGACGGGCCATGCCACCGGCGAGAATAACGGCATCAATTTGCGATGACATACAAAGGCTCCTGTGCTGGCAAAGATTCAGGCTGTTGATAAGAGGTCATCACGCGCTCACCTTCTATGTGCCACTGTTGTTCGCAGATGGCGGTTAGCGCGCAATTCTGATGGCTACTCAGTAACATTCCTGTGCCTTCGTGTTTGAGTTGTTGGATCATTTTTAATACTAGCTCTTGGGAATCCTTGTCCATATTGGAGGTGGGTTCATCGAGCATTAACAGTTTAGGTTGTAGGATCCAAGCGCGCGCAATCGCGAGGCGCTGTCTTTCGCCGCCAGAGAGATTACTGGCCCTTGCGTGCAGCAGCGACCCTAGCTGCGCCATCTCAATCGCTTGAGTAATCCGCTGTTTCGCTTTGGCTTTTGTTTCTGAGCTGAAATTCAGCCCATAGGTGAGATTATATTCCACTGTGCCGTCGAACAAATAAGGATGTTGGTGCAGATAAACGGCCTTACCTAACAATGGATTGCGTCGCCACCAAGCATTTTTGGCAAAACCGACAGCCTCAATATGGCCTTTGGTTGGTGGCATTAAGCCCGCCAGAATTTTCATCAAGGTTGATTTGCCTGTGCCATTGTCGCCTTGCAGATAAATCACATCTCCTTGGCAGAGCGATAATACGTCGGCTTTGAATAACAGGCGCGCGCCAAAGGACATTTCTACGTCACGGGCGATCAGTTTGACCTTAGTCATTGCTTAATGGCTCCTTGGCATGGCTTTGCCGCGTAAACTACCTAAGGCAAAGTTGAGGATCAAGGCCAAGATTAGCAGCACTAGCCCGAGGGCGATAGCTTGGGCGAAGTCACCTTTGCTGGTTTCAAGTGCGATTGCGGTAGGAATATTACGGGTCACGTTTAAAATATTGCCGCCGACCATCATAGAGCAGCCGACTTCGGTCAGAATGCGACTAAAGGCCGCGACAATCGCCAGCAGTAAGGGCATGCGCAGTTCTCTGCATACTGTCCACACTGCACGGCACCAAGAGGCACCTAAGGTGCGTGAGGTTTCCCAAGCTCTGCGATCAACGCTAGTGAATGCGGCTTGGCTCATTGCAATTAGCACGGGGGCACAGATGAACATTTGCCCGAGAATCATGCCTTCTTGGGTAAACAACCATTTTAGATCGCCCAGAGGACCGTTGCGCGTTAGCAGTAAATACACGAGTAGACCGATAACCACTGTAGGGATTGATTGCAGAGTTTGAACTAAGTTAGTGACTATCCATTTGCCGCGAAATGGCGCAAACGCCAACACAAAGCCGAGCACCATGGAAGGAACCAGCGTGATCAGCAGTGCCGCGAAAGAAACCGAAAACGAGATCGAAATGATGGACCAAACGTCAGGGTCTAAAGAAAACAGCAGGCTTAACGCCTGCTGTAATAGTGCTAGCCAGCCGTCGTTCATTCGCTATAAGTTGCCTTGAACAATTGCTCGCCTTCAACTTTGAAGCTGTTGATCATGCTTTGACCTTCTTTGCTGATCAACCAGTCGCTGAATGCTTTAGCGCCTTTGTGGTTCAGATCTGGGTATTTAGTAGGGTTGATGAGAATGACTTGGTATGGGTTGGCTAAGGTTTTGCCACCATCGAAATCAACGGCAAGATCGAGCTTAGTTTTATAAGCCACGAAAGTACCACGGTCAGACAGAGTGTAACCTTGCATTTCGTTTGCCATCAGCAGGGTTTTACCCATGCCTTGACCGACTGAAGTATAACCTTTGAAGTTAGGAGTAACATTTGCCGCTTTCCATACTTCTAACTCTTTGATGTGAGTGCCTGAGTTGTCACCACGAGAGATAAAAGGTACGCCTGATTTTGCCATTTTAACGAAGGCTTCTTCGGCCGTTTTGCTGTCACGGATTTTTGCTGGGTCGTTTTTAGGGCCAAGTACTACGAAATCATTTTCCATAATGCCACGGGGCTCAACACCAAAACCATCGGCTACGAATTTAGCTTCGGCGCTAGGCGCGTGAGTCATGACTAAATCCACGTCACCTTGCTCACCTAGTTTCAGGGCTTTACCTGTACCTGTGGCGATGACTTGAACCTTGTAGCCTGATTCACTTTCGAACTTAGGTAACAGTTCTTTCAATAGGCCTGAGTTTTCTGTGCTGGTGGTGGTGGCTAACTTGATAATTTCAGTCGCGTGAGCGGGTAAAACAGTGAACATACTGGCTGCAACAACCAGTCCCAGTAATGACTTCATATGAGATTTCATGTTTAGCATGGGTACTCCTTGGCGGAAAATAGGATTCCAACTCAAATGCCTACTGAGTGGAAGGTCTCGTAAATTGTAATACGTTCGGTTGAAAGCAAGTTAGATGCCAAGCTGAGAATGCGGTCATTTTCTTCACAGCTTAACCTAATTTGTGAGCTTGATCCCAAGCTTAACAAATACTCCACAGACAAATTGTCTCAGGACAAACTTCTGATGGTTCATAGTGACCTATTCATCTATTTTCAGTGCTAGAATTGGTCGCAAATGAGTCAAAATGTCCAGAAGCAGACAATATGAGCCAGATAGATAATAACCTCAAGCCTCTTCCATCGGCAGTATCGGTACTGATTGTTGATGATGAACCCGGAATGCGGAGTTTTTTAAATAAGGCACTCTCGAAGAAATTTGCCTTAGTCGAAACGGCGGGCAGTATCGAAGATGCTGAGCAGCTGCGTAGCCGTTGCCATTTCGATTTGCTTATCGTCGACATTCGTCTGCCTGGTCGTTCGGGTATCGAATGGCATGAAGCGTTGGATGAGCAGGGGCGTCGTTCGGACATCATTTTTATGACCGGCTATGCTGACATGGAAGTCGCGATTACCGCGCTACGCGCTGGTGCGTCTGACTTCATCATGAAACCTTTCCATCTCGAACAGATGATGACTGCGGTCGATCGCTGTATCGAACGTCGTCTGCTTAAACGTGAAAATTTGATGCTGCGTCGTGAGGTTTCCATCGGTTATTCATCGACCATTATTGGCAGCAGTGAAGCCATGAAGTCGGTGAAACATATCATCGAACGTGTGGCGTCGACCAATGCCGTCGTCTTAATCCAAGGTGAGTCGGGCACGGGTAAGGAATTAGTCGCACGGCAATTGCATTTGCTTAGTGGACGTCAGGGACCTTTTGTCCCAGTTAACTGTGGCTCTATCGCCCCTGAACTGCTCGAAAGTGAATTGTTTGGCCATACCGCCGGTGCCTTTACGGGTGCGAAAGGCAATCGTGAAGGTTTATTCAGTTTTGCTTCTGGCGGGACGATTTTTCTCGATGAAATTGGCGAAATGCCACTGAAAATGCAAACGGCTTTACTCCGAGTATTAGAGCAAAAAGCGATTCGTCCTGTGGGCAGCGAGAAAGAAGTTAACATCGATGTGCGAGTGATCGCGGCCACTAACCGTACTCTGATTGATGAAGTGGATGCAGGGAATTTCCGTCGAGATTTATATTATCGGCTGAATGTGCTCGATATTTTAATCCCGCCATTACGTGATAGACCCGAAGATGTCGTGGAGTTAACCCATCATTTCACTCGCCAACTTGCCGCTGAATTAGGGGTAAGAGAAGTCGTGTGGAGCCATGAAGATATGGTGAAACTACAGCAACACGAGTGGCCTGGTAACATTCGTGAACTGCGCAACATGATTGAGCGTTGTATTTTGCTGGGTAAACCGCCAGCGGAATATTGGAAGCAACAGCTGAAGAGTGAGTCTTTATCCACATCGGGTTATCCATTGGATTGGCCATTGAAAGACGTAGAAAAACACCATGTGACCAGTGTTGTGGACTTACATTCTGGCAATAAGTCTGCCGCGGCGAGGGATTTAGGCGTTTCGCGTAAGACCTTAGATCGCAAGTATAAAGAGTGGTTTGATTTTAGTGGCGAACAGGAGTCATAGGGTGTCATTCTTCACTCACTTTTTTGGTGTCAGTTGGCAGCAAATGCAGGCCAAGGTGCGCTATCGCATATTAATCCTGACGTTACTGCCCATTCTACTGACACTGGTGAGTTTAGTGTTTATCACTATTTACTGGAACATCAGTTATACAGGTAAGCAGCTGTTTATGAAGGTTAAAGCTGACTTATCTGTTGCCGAAAACACCTTGCAGCAAGTGCAAGTACGCCAAGAAAAACAACTTGAACGTGTGGTGACGTCTTGGACTTTTCAAAATGACTTTAGGCCACTTTTCAGTGGTAAAGAATTAAGTGGCGAAGTCAGCTACCGAGCCAGTATTGATGCTTTTCTTCTTGAACAGAAAAAACAGCTAAATCTCGATTATTTGCGTTTAGTTAGTGTTGCCGAAGCGGCCGCAGACCCCGATTTACGACAAATCCTTCCTAAGTTAGACGGTTTATTACCTTACTCCGGCTTGATGGTGCTGCCGCCCGAGCGTTTAGCACGTATCGACCCCGAATTGGCTATCACTGCGAGCATTCCGATAGTTGCAACCTTGCGGGCGCAGAGCCCCGTTAAAACCGTTGAAGAACGTGGTTTATTGAGCCGTAGCCTATTGCCCGTCCCTGATATGGAAGGCAAAGTGGCTTGGTATCTCGATGGTGGGATCTTGTTTAATCGCGATACTCGAATTGTCGACCACATTCGTGATCTGGTATACGACAAAGGCACCTTGCCCGAGCGTTCCATCGGCACTGTGACCATCTTCTTAGATAACATCCGTATTTCCACCAACGTGCCGCTGCATTTTTATCCCACAGGCAATGAGACGCTGGGCCGCGCGCTTGGCAGTTTAGTGTCGGAGGAAGTGAAAGATAAAGTGTTAACTCAAGGCGAGCAGTGGGTCGATCGCGCTTTCGTATTTAACGATTGGTTTATTTCCGCTTATGCCCCCTTGGAAGATGTTCGCGGCCAACGTGTCGGTATGATCTATACTGGCTTTTCTGAATCGCCATTTATCCATAATTATTTACTCAATATCATAGAGCTAGGCACGATTCTAATGTTAGTACTGTTGGTCTCTGGCCTGCTGGTTTATCGCGGCGCCTATAGTTTATTGCAGCCCATTGAACGCATTCACCATGTTGTACAAGCGGTGCAGTCGGGGCGCAATATTCGTATCGGCGCCTTAGGATTAGATAGGGATAATGAGTTATCGAACTTAGCTGAGCAGTTCGACAGTATGCTTGACTTACTACAGCGTCGAAATGCCCAAATTCAAGCGGCGGCAGAACAGCTTGAAATGAAGGTTGAAGAGCGTACTCGTAGCTTGCAGGATAAAACCTTAGAGCTGCAACGTAACGTGGCATTACTAAACGAAACGCGTCAACAGCTCGTCACTAACGAGAAGCTCACAGCTCTTGGCGAATTGACCGCAGGTATTGCCCATGAAATCAATAATCCGACGGCCGTAATTCTTGGCAATATGGAATTACTGCGCTACGAACTTGGTGATAATGCTGAAGTAGTAAAAGAAGAAATTGATCTAGTCATTCAACAGGTTGGGCGGATCAGCACTATCATCCGTAGCCTGTTGCAATACAGCCGACCTGGCGAATTCAACGCACCACTAGAAATGCATCCGATGACTCCTATTATCGAAGAAATGTTGGTGTTGGTGCGACATTCGATTCAAAAACAAGAAGTCGTGCTGATCACTGAGTTAAACGCCAGTTGTCCAGTACAGGTTAATCGTCCGCAGTTGCTGCAAGTCTTGATTAATCTTGTAGTGAATGCGGCGCATGCGATGGACGGTAAAGGACGTATTTGGGTGCGAACCTATGACTGGGTGCAGCAGGATATGCCGATTGGCGTCAAAATCGAAGTGGAAGATGAAGGCTCAGGGATAGCGCCAGAGCAGCTTGGACGGATATTCGACCCTTTTTATACCACACGTAAGGATGGCACTGGTTTAGGTCTTTCGCTCAGTTACGGCATTATCAAGCGGATTGGTGGCACGATAGAAGTGAGTTCAACTTTGGGTAAAGGGTCTTTATTTACCATAGGTTTGTATCATGAAGCGAAGGAAGATCAGCAAAATAATCCCTACGATGGCTTACACTTTGCGGGCAACTACAGCGATATGTCTGCAGATTAGTCTTATCCCGTTAGATAGACATTGTGTTGTATTTGGCTGATTAAGTTTGAATTAAAATATGTCGAGCGATTGCTGGCTTTGTATTATGTGGCTTTGCATTACTGATTTTTAGGCAAAAAAAAGCCGGATGATGAGTCCGGCCACAAAGAGTGTGTGTGAGCAATGTCGTGCTTGCAAACTCAGGAGCTCCATAACAACGTCGATTACCAGTCATCGTTGTTAAAGATGAGTTTTGGAACGCACGTTAACGATAATCATTCTCAATTGTGTTTGCAAGCTATTTATTGCAAAAAGTGCACATCTTTACAAATATCGTTTTGCCCTCATCCATTAACGGTTTAGATCGACTTGCACAGATACAGTTTATGATCGACTAAGCTTTTAGGATCGGCTGTCAGTTCAGTAATTAAATATTGATTACAGATCAATAAATTAAGCATCGCAGGAAAACGATTCATCGTTTTCACCTGAATATGATTATAGCCATGGCGGCGTGCCCAAGTTTCTTGATATTCGAGTAGACTCTGCGCTAAGCCTAAACGTCTAAAGTCGGATGCTACCCCACCCAACCAGCTGTAAAAGATGGTTTCTTCTTGCTCGTAACCCAGTTTAAAACCCGCAAGTTCACCTTCTACATATGCGACTAAGATCAAACATGTCTTGCCCTGTAAGCGCTGGTCTAACACTTCGTTTGTGAGTGGGTGATCGAGCTCTGGGATTTGTTGGCTAAGTTGGATAAGCTGAGCGGCTAACTCGGGAGTCAAACTTGACTCTGCTTTAATTTCAATAGAATACATAGTTTACTCTCATAAAAAATCAGCCCCACTCGCGCGTTAACAGGAGCAGGGCTGAGCTATTAACTGGTTAAATTATAACAGGTCTGGCCAGTTGGGTTAATCAGGAAATTGATTCTTGCGGATTGGCTCGCAAAATCTTGTCCTGTAAGACTTTTAGCAAAACACCGTATGCCGGTAGGAAAAGGCCTAAGCTCACGATTAGCTTAAAGCCGTAATCGACTGTAGCGATTTCGGGCCAATTGGCTGCCATAAAGCTATCGGAAGAGGCGTAAAAGGCGATACTAAAAAAGACTAAAGTATCGACCAGATTTCCGACTAAGGTTGAGGCGGCTGGGGCGACCCACCAAGAGCGACTGGCTCGAATACGGGCAAAAACCTTAATATCCATCAACTGACCAATCAAATAAGCCGCGAAGCTGGCAAAGGCAATTCGGAACACAAAGGTATTCCACTGTGCAAGTGAATCAGCACCTTGAAAGCTACCTTGATGGAACATCACTCCCATCACGTAGGAAATCATCAAAGCGGGAATCATAGCTTTGAGTATGATGCTGCGTGCGGCTTTTTGGCCAAAAATACGGACAGTGAGATCTGTGGCTAAGTACACGAACGGAAAGCTGAATGCCCCCCAAGTTGTGTGGTAGCCAAACAGTTGAAATGGCAATTGTACTAAGTAGTTGCTGACGCAAATAATCAGTATGTGAAATCCTACTAATAGGAATAAAGCGCGGCGAAGCTGCGCTGTGGTTAACATTAACATATGTGGCCTTTTTAGTTGTGTAGGGCGGGGTGAGGGAACCCGCTAATATTCAATTTATTATGTTTACGACTTTATTGCCGATGACTGCGTGCTGAAATCGGGTCGCCATTATAGTGGTCGAGTTTTAAGATGCAAGTCTGCTGTTTAAATGTGCACATAGAATGAAAACTCTTCTACACTTTGAATACGTCGAAGGAGGATAGCCATGAGACGATTTTTTGCTACTTTTTGCTTATTTTTAGCTGTGTTACCTGTATCTGTTTCCGCCGTTCAGCCGATAGTGGTCAATGTCGCAACGTCAACTTGGGAGGGATTTGCCAATCGTGATAAAACGGGTTACTACTTCGAGTTACTTCAGCGGATTTTCCCTGAGCCAGAATGGCAACTCAATGTACAGTTTATGCCTTTTGCCCGCAGTTTATATCTTGTTGAGCACAATCGTACCGATATCACGCTCAGCGTTTACAAGGGTGATATTAAAAAGGGGCTATTAACAGAGAATATGGTTGAAGTGGACTCTATCGATGTGGCTGTTACTGCCGAGGTGGCGGCAGGATGGACTGGTATTGAAAGCCTATCCCACAAGAAGGTTCAGGCCATGCTGGCCTACAGATACAATATGCTGACACCTGTGCCTATGTATTACGAAGAAAGTAGCGATATGCTGACTATGCTCAATAGCTTAAATGCTGGACGTATAGATGCCGTGCTAGATTACAAACCTAATTTGCTTACGTTTGTTTCTAAATTAAAGGCGCCACAAAATTTTGTGATTATTCAAGGCGTACTCAAGGCCGAAACCTATTTTGTTTTCGCTAACACCGAGAAAGGCCAGATGTTGAAACAACATTTTGACCTTGCACATAAGCGCTTAATCGATTCGGGTGAACAGGACAGGCTTTACCTTGAAACGATTGAAAAACGAAGGGCTGATGGCGCTGAATAGTCTTAATTTTTACTAGGCTTATTACATTTCGAATAGAATCGACATTATGGTTGCGAGTTTATTTTCAAGCTCTTGCCACTCAGCTTCGGGCTCAGAACCTGCAATAATTCCCGCCCCCGCAAATAGATTAATCCGACCGGGTTCGATCAGCGCACTGCGGATCGCTACCGAAAACTCACTCTCATATTTATTGAAATAGCCGCAGGCACCGGCGTACCAACCGCGAATATAACCTTCACGTTGACGAATAAAGTTTAGCGCTGAATACCGCGGCAAGCCGCCAACTGCAGGAGTAGGATGCAGGGCTTGTAACAGTTGGAAATCATTCACGCCCGGTTTCAATTCGGCTCGAATTGCACGGTGTAAATGTTGAATATGGTTCAGTTTAAAAATAGTCGCTAATTCATCGGCGCCAACATAATTGCTCAGCGGCGTGAGCATATTCACTATGTGACTGCGAACAAGTTGGTTTTCAACGCTATTTTTGTTGTCTTCTAATAAAGCGTTCGCCAGCGCAACATCTTCTTCTTGATTGAGACCGCGTACCGTTGTACCAGCAAGTGCCTCGGTAAATAGTTCCTGCTGACGGCGGCGGAATAAACGCTCTGGTGAGCAAGAGATAAAAGTGCGATCTGGGCTAAATTGAAAGCCAAACTGGAAACTATTGGGATTACGGCCCTGCCAGCAAGCCAGCACCATCCAAGGATCGATAGGTTCGTTGACTTCAAGTTGCGTTAAGCGGGATAACACGACTTTTGGGGTATCTTGATTGAACTTAGGATCCACCACTTGCTCGACTAATGTCTTCCAACGTTCAAAATCAGGTTTGTCACTGCGCCCAAGTGGAACGATCTTTTTAGGTGGCGAGAGTGGCTTAGCAGGCATGACGGCTTCGATAGCGCCGATGGCCTTATCTATCTCGCTATGGTGATCATTATCAGCAAAATTAAGATTCACTAATAGGCTAAATTTGTTACCACTGCGTCTAAATTCAATGCGCGGCAGGATAAAGCGGCTATTACCGAACTCAGGCCAAGACTCTATAGTGCGATCGAAGGCAACACCGCCATAGTAGCGAATATTCTGATTCGTCGATAAGGCTCGCTGCTCTTGGTAGGCCATGGCCAGTTGCTGATCATTGATTCCGGTTTCAAATCTAAAGTCTTTGCATGCCCCTATCGCCGCGACTTCTTCGATTCTGTCGCGCCCATGCCAGTAGATCCTTGGGTATTGAGTCTGGGATGCCAGCCATGAAATTAAAGGCATAGCGACAGTGTTTAGTGACAACTGCACTATCGGTTCCGTCGGTGGAACTTGCTTTAATTGAATGAGTTTGTCGATGAGAGACTTAAGGTCTTCAGACAGGGCATGAACGGGCAAATAGAACTCCAAAGATAACGGATGAAGGCGAAAGCTGAAGGTCACTCTGTCAGCGTCAGTAAATTCGACTCAGGTTAATGTCCTCTTTTACAAGCCATTTACCCGTAGTGATTTTAGTCTGTAAATAAGAATCTTTCGCTCAAATTAAAGGCCACGGTCGAGTGTGTCAAGATGTAAGGCCCTATCGTGTGACTTTCGCCATAGTCTCATTTTACGCTGATAAAAAATGTGACTTGAGTGGGTCTTTTTGTCGGGCAAGTCACCCTCGGTGGACATTTTGTCTCTTAGTCGCTAAATATACTTTCCCTTTGTCGTAATTAGTCGATCTAGGTTGGTTTTTAAACGTTTTTCGGTTGAGACAGAATAATCGCGGTCCACAATAGCTTGCACATCTTAAATTTTCTACGTGACAAGTTAGATGTCTATTAACGTATGACTCGCCGTGGGGAATGAAAGACGACTAGGGTGAAGCCTTGTCATAGGCTGTTCGTTAGATCTTTATAGGCAGATATAGCATGAAACTCTTAGATCTCGAAGGCGTTAGCTTCAACTATGGCAGCCAGTTACCGACGGTATTACAGGAAATTAACTTGGCGATTGGCACTGGCCAATGTCATTGCGTGAGCGGTCCTACGGGCTCAGGAAAATCGAGTCTGCTAAATCTACTGGCGGGCGTGTTAAATCGCCCGCATGAAGGTGACATCTGGCGTTATCCTCAATTGGTTACGGGTCTGGTAATGCAAGACCCACAAACTCAGCTACTAAGGCAAACCGTTGGTGCCGAGGTGGCTTTCGCCTTAGAAAACCTCGGTATTCCCGCCGAGCAAATGCTACCTAAAGTGCAATTAGCACTGCGGCGCGTGGGCTTGTATCTGCGCCTCGATACCCAAGTCAGCACGCTTTCCCTCGGTCAAAAATATCGCTTAATGATCGCCGCCCAACTAGTGTCAGAGCCGCATTTACTGTTGCTCGATGAACCTTGGGCACAACTCGATGATCACGGTGTGAGTGAGCTGCTGGTCGTGCTTCGCAATCTTATCCAAGATGGTATGGCGCTAGTATTAGTTGAGCATAACGCCTCGGCATTCGCCGAGATTATTCAGCATTATTGGCAGTTAGAGGCTGGCAAGTTGTCCGAAGGCATCTATACAGTGAGCGATGCGCCGCAAATTGAAGCGCCTGCGTGGCGACATCAAGCTAAATTTGAGCATTTAGGCAAAGTCTTGGTCAGTGCCGAAGCCTTTGATTTTGGGTTCGATGCTTGTCCCACGTTATTTGCGTGTCCACAAGGATTTCAATTGCAAGCGGGGGAGATAGTGACCTTAGTGGGCGACAACGGCTCTGGTAAAACGAGTTTATTGAAAACCATAGCGGGCGTGCACAGTTTAAGGCAGCGTCTTCCCCTTAAAGTGCTAGGGCGAAGGCCTAAATTGGGGATTTATGGCGCTGAATTGGGACTATTGATGCAAAGGCCGAGTCGACAATTATTCGAGTCTAACGTGCTAGCCGAAATGCAGTTTAGCCTTAGGCGCTTTGAGCTCCCCAAAGAGCGAGCGGTGCAAATGTTAGACGAGTTGGATTTATTTAGCTTAGCCCATCTGTCGCCCCACAAATTATCCTACGGCCAACAGCACTTGATTGCCTTAGCGTCACTCGCCTGTCTACGCCCTAAGGTGCTGCTTTTGGACGATCCATTGGCGGGGATGGATAAGCATTACTACGGCAAAGTGTGGTACTTGCTAAAGCGGTTAAGCTCCCAAGGTTGCGCTATTTTGCTCAGCACTCACAGAAGCATTGAACACAGCGCAGTGTCACGGCAACTGAGTTTACGTAATGGTTTATTGGTGGAAGAGTCAACTGAAATGGCTGAGCGTTATGTGGGGTAGTTGTGAGCTTTTCGCGCGTGAGGGTCGCAGGTTTTGAATGCCTAGCCCTTAGGCATTTGTTGAAATAATGAGAGATTGAAATGGGTCTAATCTACACCTTAAGCTCTGATTTCATCGTATCTTGTTTAAGCCCCTTTATTTACCAAGAAAGTCTATGGTGATTTTCTAATCCTCGTCTTAGAATGCCCCTCACGTCTGTTCTATAATAATCAAAAATAACAACAGAACATTTGAGCGTAAGTCGCTTTAATGTCGTATGGTTAAGTTGATATTTTATTCAGGCACATCATCCTTGGGGTTGTAGATATGAGTGAGTCGGCAGAATCAGTTGAACTTATCAAATTACCAGTGTCACAGCTGACATTGGGTATGTTTGTCAGTGCCATAGACAAAAATGATAAAGGTCAACTTGCTATTGCAAATGCAGGACAAATTAAACACAAGGATGCGATTTTAAAGTTAGCTAAAAGCGGTATTAAATTTGTTTGGGTAGACGCTGATCGTTCGGCTGAACATTGTGGGTTAAAGAAAAAAATCACTAACGATAATCAAACCGACAATAAAAAAGCGCTCATTAGCCGAGATAAGCAACAAGCTCAAGCTAAAGTCATGCTTACCGAAGCGAAAGACCTCATTCGTAAAGTCTTATCTGAGACCTTCGAAGGTAAAGCCATCGAAGTTGCCCCCTTCGAAGCGTTAGCCGATACCATGATAGAGTCAGTGATGTTGGATGCTGATGCGCTTAAATGTATGTCTGCACTCCGTTCAAAAGATGCCTATCTACTTGAACATTCAGTGAATGTCGCCTTTCTACTGGTTACCTTTGGTAAATACTTAAAGCTAGATCGCGTCATGTTACGGGAAATGGCGGTCGGCGGGATTTTGCACGATATTGGCAAGATTAAAGTCGACAATAAAGTGCTGCATAAGCCGGGCAAACTGACGCCGGAAGAGTTCGAACATATGAAGCTGCATCAAGTGTATGCTCTTGAAATTATGAACGAAACTAATGGATTGTCACAGATCAGTAAAGATATCTGCTTAATGCACCACGAAA
The DNA here is from genome assembly GCF_025653925.1 of Shewanella sp. SM68. Lineage (NCBI taxonomy): Bacteria > Pseudomonadati > Pseudomonadota > Gammaproteobacteria > Alteromonadales > Shewanellaceae > Shewanella > Shewanella sp. SM68. The sequence goes on along the minus strand of NZ_JAKKRU010000006.1, from coordinate 227,552 downwards.
AGTTAGATGGCAGAGGTTATCCAAGGGGTTTGAAGGGTGATGAAATCCCCCGCCATGGCCGTATGAGTTGTATCGTCGATATCTTCGATGCTTTGACAGCAACGCGATGTTATAAAGAGGCTATGAGCCCTGCCGCGGCCTTTAAAATTTTACTCAGTCTGACGCCATTCCATTTGGATCAAGAATTGGTCTATGAGTTTATTCGTTGTATTGGTGTTTACCCTGTGGGTTCCTTAGTTGAATTGTCGGATGGTCGTGTTGGTATTGTTTGGGCCTCGAAAGATAGGGATGCGCTACATCCAATCGTAAAGTGTTTTTATTCTTTAAAAGTAAAACGTTACACTGATGTCGCTATGGTGGATTTATTAAAATCTGAACTTTATATTGAACGCGGTGTGTCACCGAGTACATTAGATATCGATCCGACTCCTTTCTATTAATCTTCAAATCCTACCTTAAATACCGGTCATCTGAGTCGATGGCTGGTGTGAATGATTGCAGAGCCTGCGCTAAAAACCGTAAACTGAAAGTATTTCTCTGGTCGAGCAATGCTATGAACAGTGCTATGAAATCTCTATTTCCTATTTTTATCATTATCTTATCCTTGGCTTTGTTAATCCCTGGGGTGACTCAACCAATTTTGAGTATCAGCGGCAGTATCGATAAGGCCAAGCTGGCGGAACAAGGCATAGAGCAAGTTGCCCAAAGCTTTGATGAGGACTCTGGGCGTGACAGTGCCCGCGGTATGTTAAGCATGGTCAGTGGTTTGCTTGGGTTTAATAGTCTTAAAGGTGAAGTCCAAGTGTTGCAGAAGACTCGTAGTATTTGGGGAACAGTGACCGAGCTTTATCACTCTGGTAATGGGCTCGTCGCGGGATTAGTCATGTTATTCAGTGTGATAGTGCCAGCCTTGAAGTTGAGCTTAATGTTGGCACAGCAATGTGTTAGCTCGATTGGCCTGAAACTGAGGATTAATGCCGTCGTCAACGCACTCGCCAAGTGGTCGATGGCCGATGTGTTTGTGGTAGCGCTGATCATCACCTTTATGGCGGGGAACGCCTCAGGTGGCATGGGGGAAATGCTAAAAACCCAAGCGCAATTTGAAAATGGATTTTACTTCTTTACCGCTTACTGCATTTTATCGATCCTGAGTGGTTTTTTAGTGCGGCGTCCAACGCCAATTTTGTAGCTATTTTATAAGGCATCCCGACCTTAGCGATAAGGCCGGATGACGAGATTTAACGCGGTTAATGGCGCAGTGAGTTAGGACAAAGTGCCATTTTGATAAATGGGCATAATCCAATAGCGACAGGGATTATGTTTGCAGACCAACGCCAGCGCAGCGAGCAGCGCGGCTTGTTGTGCAACGGGGTGCATGATTTCGAATTTGCAAAACTCCCGATAACCTTCCACTTGTTCCTTGATATTAAAATGGCTGTGTTCACGGCTAAAACCACAAATATTCCCTAGGCTAAAACCCGATAGAAACTCTAACTCTATCAAGGTATCGACTATGTCGTCCTTAATATCATTTTGGGCGATCAGTACTAACAGTTGTTCTGTGCTCATTTACGTTTCTCCAGCCAAAAATACAGAATTGGCAGTAAATACAGTGTGGTAATGGTTGAAGTGAGCAGACCGCCAATCACCACAATCGCTAAAGGTTTTTGAATTTCAGCCCCAGGACCTGAGGCAAACACTAGCGGCATAAGACCAAACATGGCCGTTGTCGCCGTCATCAAAATGGGGCGTAAACGCCGCGCCGCACCTTGTTCTACCCGTTCGCGCAGATGACTGAACATGTGCTTGGTTTGTTCGTAATAGCTGACCATTACCACGCCATTGAGCACAGCGACGCCGAGCAGGGCGATAAAGCCAACTGAGGCGGGCACGGACAAATACTCCCCCGATAAATACAGGCTAACTATGCCGCCCATCATAGCGAAGGGAACGTTGGCGAGGATTAAGCCCGCTTTGGCCAGTGAGCCAAATGTGGTGAATAAAATCAAAGTGATCAGTGCGATAGCAATGGGGATCACTAACAGTAAATTGCTGGTGGCTCGCTGCTGGTTTTCAAACTCGCCACCAAAACTCACGCTATAACCGCTCGGGAGTTTGATTTCCTTTGCGATTTTAGCGTTGAGCTCTTCTACAAAACTCACAATATCGCGCCCCTGCACGTTGGTGGTGATCACTGAAAAGCGATTCCCTTGCTCACGCTCGATAAGGATGGGGCCTTGCTTATAGCTTAAGGTGGCGACATCACTCAGGCGTTTTAAGGAGTGATCTGGCATCACCAGTAACTGATTTTTAAGCTCATTAATGCTGCTTAAGTGGCTCTGATTATTAGCCATCAGTACGGGTGTGCGCTTCTTACCTTGCAGCACTTCGGTCACGATCACGCCTTCGAGTTGGCTTTTCAGGTAGCGAGCAAACTCCATGGTGCTCATGCCAAAGCCACGGGCGAGCTCGTTATCTAAGGTGAGGTTGATAAAAGGGCTGCCTTCGATCATCGCCATTTTCACATCGACGCTGCCGCTGGTGGCATTAACCAGCTGTTGGATTTGGCTCGTGAGCTGACCTAAGGTGTCGATATCATTACCAAAGACCTTAATCGCCACGTCGCCAATGCTACCGGTGAGCATTTCGGACACGCGCATTTGTATCGGTTGAGTGAAGTTAAAATTAACGCCGGGATAGTCCAATAACACAGTGCGGATCGCATCGATAAGCGCTTCTTTATTTGCAAAGCGCCATTCGCTGCGGGGCAGAAGTTCTAAGAATACATCGGTTTCATTGAGCCCCATGGGATCTAAGCCGATTTCATCCGCGCCAGTACGCGCCACCATTTGTTTGATTTCAGGAACTTTAGCCAGCAAGGTTTGCTGAATTTGCTTGTCGATGGCAATCGAAGCTTCGAGTGAAATCGACGGGGATTTCTCCAGCTGCAGGATAATGTCGCCTTCATCTAAGGTCGGCATAAAGGTTTTTCCCACTAACCCGAACAGCCCTAGGCTGACGATAAGCAAGCTAAAGGCGATCACCATAAAGCGTTTTTGATGGCTAAACGTGCTCTTGAGGCTGGCCAGATAAAGCTGTTTAAGCTTTTCAATCGCCTTAGGTTCCTTGGCGGCTTTTTCGTTGACGAGATAAGAAGCGATAACCGGAATAACAGTTAACGACAACACCAGCGCCGACAGCATGGCAAACACGATAGTGACCGCAACTGGGGTAAAGAGTTTGCCTTCGAGCCCGCTCAAGGTCAGCAAGGGTGAGAACACTATCATGACGATCACAGTGCCCGACACCACGGGAATGGCAACATCCTTGGTCGCGCGAAAAATCAAATGCAGCCGCGGTAATCTCTGCTTAGTGGCGATGAGATTCACCATGTTTTCGACTACGACCACAGATGAATCCACTAACATGCCGATGGCGATAACTAGCCCGCCTAGGCTCATTAAGTTCGCAGAAAGATTAAAGTAATCCATCATCAAAAACGTCATCAGCGCGGCGAGTGGTAGCGAGAGTGACACGACTAATGCGGCGCGAACGTTGCCTAAAAATAGCGCCAGTAAGATGATCACCAACACTACGGCTTCGAACAAGGCATTGGAGATAGTATCAATCGCGGTATTGATCAGATTCGCGCGGTCGTAAAAGGTGTTGATCTGGCTCCCTTCTGGTAAGGTTAGGCTGATTTGATCGAGTTTTTCTTTAATGTTTTTGACTACTTGTGCGGTATTGGCGTCTTTCAGGGCGATGATCAAGGCTTCGGCGGTTTCGTTACCGTCCTTAGTGACTGCGCCATAGCGGGCTAAGTGGCCAATTTGAATATCGGCTAAATCCTGCAGTCGATAGACTCTGGCATCATCGGCTTTGATCACTAATTGTTTGAGCTCGTCGATGTCATCGATGCGACCTTCGGCACGCACTATGATGGTATCTGTACCAATGGTGAGCTTGCCCGCACCTTCGTTGTGATTATTCTCCACTATCGCCTGTTGCAGCGCCGCAAAACTTACGCCCGCGCCCGCCATAGCCGCAGGTTTGGGGGTCACACTAAAGCTTTTGGCATAGCCACCGAGGATATTCACATCGGCGACACCTGCAACGGTTCGTAGTAGCGGACGGATTTCCCATTCGAGTAATTGACGCCTTTCCATCAGTGATAGATTGGGATTTTCGAGTGAAAACATAAAGATTTCGCTGAGCGGCGTACTCATTGGCGCTACGCCGCCCGTCACACCTTCAGGGAAACTGTCCCACACGGCGGCGATGCGTTCGCTCACCTGCTGGCGCGCCCAATAGATATCTGTGCCTTCGTCAAAATCGAGGGTGATATCGCTGATGGCGTATTTAGTGGTCGAGCGCAGAATCGATTGATGGGGAATACCTAACAGTTCGGTTTCAATCGGCACGGTAATTTGCGCTTCGATTTCCTCCGGCGTCATGCCGGGCGCCTTGAGGATGATTTTCACTTGGGTGGGCGAAATATCGGGAAAGGCATCCAAGGGAATGGAAAACCAGGCTCGCGCTCCCGCTAACATGATGATCAGCGCCACAATCAGCACAAATAAGCGCTGCGTAAGCGAAAAGCGGATGACTGAGGTCAACATCTTATTCGCCTCCTAGGCCAAGCATTATGCCTTTGACTGCAGCAACTGACTGGGATAACACTTGGATTTGGCTGAGATCTTGATCGCTTTCAACGATATATTGCTCTGGGGTTGAACCGAGAATATCGATCGTAATCGAGGTGAGCGTGTCTGCGGTTTTAGTGAAGACTTGGCTGTCTTGCTCCCAACTGAATACGCTATTTTTAGGCAATAAATACACCGCCTTTTGATACTCGGGTATCACAGTGATCTGTTGTCCTAACAGTAAGTTACATTCCTGCGGCAAGGGTGATGACCAAGCGGTCACAAAGGCACCTTCGGCGATGGCCGACACGGACTCAATGGCGATATGGCACTGATTGATATTCACCGCCGAAAGTGAGTGCGACTGACTCATTGGCACACTGACCTTGACGCGAATGCTGTCGCTGGGCACCAGTGAGAATAGCTGTGAACCCGCCATATAAGGTCCATTCACTTGGTTGAGTTTAACGATCCCCGCCACTGGCGTGCCTACCACTAGGGAGTCTGTGGCGGCATCTGTGCTTTTGACTATCTCCATAAAATGCTGCATGTGCTCGTATTCGAGGTGAGTGCTGAAGTAGTCTTGGCTGATCTCTTGCCATTTTTCTGCGCTGATACTGCCATTGTTTAATAAGGGTTTATTGCGCTCATAACGGCTTTTGGCCAGTTGATATAAGCTGCTGGCGGCTTCGACTTGGGCGAGGTAGTGGAACACTTCTGGCCCAGTCAGTTTGACAATCGCTTGGCCTTTAGTGACGAGCTGGCCTTGGCCGACGAGAAAGCTGATCTGCTGGATATTCTCCGGCGTGCTGATCCAATAATCGTTACCGGGGAGGATTTCAACCTGCGCGGGCAACGGGCTGCCCTCATAACTGGCGACTTTCTGTGGTTGTACGTAGCTCAGGTCTAAATTACCGAGGGAGCTTATCGTTAAGGATTCAGCCTGCACTAAAGTGGCAACACTGGCGGATAAACAGAAAAGGCATGCGCCGTACTTGGCCATCATAATGAAATTCCTAAGGCTTGCAGTTGTTGGGAGTGCAGTTGTTGCTGCGCGACTTGGTTCAGTGCTAAGCGGGATTCGGTATCGAGGGCATCCATATAGCGGCGCAGCCAGACTTCGTAGCTAACTTGATTTTGGTCTTTGACCTTGGCCAGCTCTTCAGTGATGGTGCGGCTAAGGTGTAAGGCTTGGGTTAGCAATGTTTGTTGGTCGAGTAAGTTTTGTTGCTGTTGCTCTAGCTTTTTAAGCTGAGTTTTTAGCTCGATATAGGTACGGTCGAGGTTGAGCGTGTGCTCGGTATTGGCTTGTTGCCATTGGGATAATTCGGTTTGTGATAGGGCAGAACCTAAGGTCAGTGGTACAGAAACGGCGATGCCAAGCTGTTGATCATCGACTTTATTATCGGCGGTATTTTTGGCCGTGAGTGAGACTGCCCAAGGATCGTTATTCCCTGCTTGCTGACTCTGGATGATCAACAGCTGTTGCTGCTTCTGCAGGCTCAATAGTTGCCATAATGGATGCTGCGCGAGCATGTCATTGGGTTGGTTGTTGGCAGAAAGTGGCCGCGCGGTTTCGGCTATGTTCTGCGGTATTTGCTCTTGTCCGGTGAGTTGTTGATAGAGGGCACGCGCCTCGGCCTGTTGCTGATTAAGATCGACCCGCTCCAGTGCAATATCCACCAGTTCGCGTTCTAACAAGAGAATGTGGGCAATCGGCAGTTCGCCCGCATCTGTGAGTTGCTTTTGCTGACTATGAAGCTTGTCGAGTAATTGGCTCTTGCGATCTAATTGGGCCAGTTTTACTGCGGCAAGGCGATGTTCCCACAGGCTTTGTCGCAATAATCCCGATAAATACAGGCCTTGCAGCGCGGCTTGTTGCACCTGAATGCCTTGGGCGAGTTGTTTAATTTGCTTATCGCTGCTGTGCAAAGCAGGGGATTTTATTGGCAAATTGAGTGAGAGTTCCTGCTCGTAGCTGTTACCATTATCTAGGCTACCTAAGTGACTCAAGCTAATGCTCGGCAGGCCATTGAGCCAAGATGAACTGCTTAAGCTTATTTGTGATTGCGGTAACTGACCGCCTGATTGAGATAGAGAATGTAATCTTGCTTGGCTGGTGGTGAGTGCTTGAGATAGCTCGGAATTAGCGGCGTGGCACAGGAAACTGCAGCTGACTAAGGTCGCCAACAGACATAACTTGATACAAGACGTACTGACAGACATAGGACGATTCTATGGTAATAAAGTGTGCTGTCAGTGTAGGGATTGGTGGGCGAAAGTCGTGGGGGACATGTATCATAAAACCGTCTATGGTACATATGTCCCATAAATTAATGGGTTGATTTTGCTTTTATTTAGGAGTTTTTCGATGAAGGATCTTGTCATTATTGGTCTGTTGGCCTTGATCATATGCTTTAAGCTTTTTGACATCACTTCCGACATTCAATTGGGCATTCCCCAATGGCATATTGCCCAGGAAGCCATGTTATTAGTGCTCACTGTGATTGGTGCCATGTACTTAAGTTATGACCTTATTCGTCGCTCCCGCGAAGTGAAAGCGTTGGCTAAACGGTTGGAGCATGCGGATAAAAAAATCGACAATATGTCGACGCAAATGCGCTCTGCCAGACAAGAATATAGCCAAGCGGTGTCGCAGCAATTCGAGACTTGGGGCTTTACTAAGAGTGAGCAGCAAGTGGCATTTTTATTACTTAAGGGCTTAAGTTTTAAAGAAATTGCTGAAGTGCGCCAGACTAAAGAAAAAACCGTCAGACAACAGGCATCGACCATTTACGGTAAAGCGGCAGTCGATGGACGCCATACTTTTTGCGCTTGGTTTATGGAAGATTTTATTCAAGAACATAATCAAGATCTTGCTGCGAATGAAGCGGCATCAAGCCCTAAGGCGGCTTAATCAACGCAGGATTGGCTTAGCTGTTATAGCTATTTGTTATTGAAAATCGATATTTGCTGAGTTTTTAGTTCTAAACAATAATGAGCATCCCCTAAGTTTGCAGGAAGATGCAATTGAAAAACTGGCTGATTATCGTGTTTTGCCTGATTGCCTTGGTCGCTTCGACGCAAACCACAGGACTCGTGCGTTCACTTATCGAATTCTCCGCCTTTGTTGGCGTCCTCTACTGGGCTTGGCGAATGAAGCCGACGGCAGAGTAGATTGGCTTTGAGTTAAATCTTAGCTATTGAAAATAAAGAATATACACTAAAGACGTGATACCAATCGCTGCCCACAGCATCACCCCAAGCAACAAAGGTTTGGGGCCACTCGCCCGCATTTTCTGCACTGTAATTCCTGCACCAATCAAAAATAAACACAGGACTAATGCCCGTTTCGACACCATAAATAAGGTGTCATAAACAGCGTGGAATTGTGGCAACCAATGGGCCACGGCAATGGCTAAACAATAAAAACCGATAAAATACGGCAGGTTAAGCTTGCGCTTATCGCCACCAAACAACATAGCGCTGACCAATGCGATCGGAATAATCCACAGGGCGCGGGCAAGTTTTATGGTGGTTGCGGTTTTTAAGGCTTCATCGCCGTAGGCTGAAGCCGCGCCAACAACCGATGAAGTATCGTGGATGGCGATGGCGCTCCACACGCCAAAATCGTATTGACTCATATTGAGCAAGTGGCCGAGAGCGGGGAATAAAAATAGCGCGACTGAATTGAGCACAAATACGCAGGCTAACGCAGTGGCGGTTTGATCGTTACGCGCATTGATGGCCGGAGCGACTGCGGCAATGGCGCTGCCACCGCAAATAGCGGTACCAGAGGCGATTAAGTGGCCCGTGACATGATCAAATTTCAGGGCGCGGGTGAGCACAAACCCTAAGCTGAGGGTGAAAAAGATTGAGCCAACAATCAGGCCGAAGTTGTGGGTGCTCGCCTCGATCGCCGCGTTTAAGTTAATCCCAAACCCTAAGCCAATGATCGAATAAGACAGGAGTTTTTTGGTGAGTGCGGCGATATTCCATTGCACTGGTACCCAACCAAGGCTCGCTAAGGTAAAACCGAGCACTAGCGCCATGGGCGATGAGATAAAAGGCGCGAGGCATAACAAACCCGCACAGATGAAAACGATGCGATGAGTCTTATTATCTTGCTGTGATGTCGATGAAGAATTCATAACGCCTTAGGCTCGAGCGATTCGGTTTATCGTTCCAACCACAGATCTTCACATTAAGCGACGGATACAAAATGGCGATCAATTGGATTGATCATGGAGACAGATGCAAGAGGGCATTATAGCTGTGTGTATGAGCCTCAATAAAATCAATTAAACTTACCTAGTTAATCAATTTTATTGACTCTTAGAAGATTTGGCAAAGCAGGAGGGTAAATCGAAGAAGATGAACTGAGCTCAGTTCATCTTCTTGGCTAGATAATAAATGGCGAGGTTACAAAGCGTGAAATTATAAATTTACGATACTTTTCAAGTTGTAATCGCTGCCATCCTTTGCGGTAAACAACTTATCTTGGGTGTCGTTGGCGCTGGACATACCCGCATGTAATAGGCTGAGCCAATGGCGCGATGCGGCAGAACGTGACTCTGGTGTTCCGACTACCATGTTTAATGACGTTCCGATTTGGATATCTTCCAGATTGGCAACGTCTCTCGCACCTATCATGCCACTGCGGTCGAAACTGAGTTCAACGTGGCAACCTAGGTCCTGTAACACTATGGCGCAAGGCGCATCTTTAGTGCCGTTAAAGGCCACAAACTGTTTTGGCTGACGTAAACCACTGTGGCTGCCGTCGGCAAAAAAGGCCAACAGGTGTTGGTAGTAAACCACATAGCTGCTCACATCTTGGTGTGAACCAGAGTTAAGTGGAAAGAGGCGGTCGAGGAATTGTTTCGCATTAGCGATCTTCTCGTGCTCGGCGACATTCACTTGGGCCACGGCTAGCACTTCTTCTGCGATGAGGCTGTTTAGATTCGGTTGGATCTGGTTGCTCTTGATAATTGACATATTCATCGCTTGTTCCTCTCACTCTTTCAATTTAAAAAAATTCAGGGTTTTGATTTAACTTTTGGCTTATCAAAGTTTGTCTTCAATTTGGTTTGTCCGCTTTGAGTGCTTAGCCACTTTTAGTGGGAGTGGTTAAGCATTTCTTGTACTGGAATGGCTTAGCTTGTTCGCATTAGCCTTTCCTTGATTGCTTGATTTGTAGTCTAGTCTTTTTTTGACTACAATTTCACAATAAAAATTTTACACTGTGAATTTTACAAAATGCGCAATGACCAGAGCTTGATGAGAAAATCACATTTCCTAGGCACAAAAATACGTAACCTACGGAAACGTAATAATTTAACTATGGAAGATTTGTCGGCACGATGCATTCGAGTCGACGCGGGAAGTGCGCCCTCTGTGTCATATTTGTCGATGATCGAACGTGGCAAGCGTGTGCCGAGTGCAGGAATGCTGGCTGTGATCGCCGCGGTTTTTCAAAAAGACGCCGAATGGTTCTTAGACGATGTGCCCGAAGAAAACGCCATTACGCCAGACAAGGGCCGACGTGGTGGCATAAGCGGTATGGCACTCGAGCCCAGCTTTTTGTTTTCCAATGATATTTTACAAATAGCGATACCTGAGATGCTGTCGCAAACAGGGATCTCAGGTCGGCAGTTTGCCCATTTATTGATCCGCGCCCATCAAGAACACCATCAAAATCATTTCCCCGATCTTGAACGTGCCGCCGAAGACGTCGGCCTCAAACGTATGCCCTTATCTCTGGACGATATGCTGGATATCGCTAAGGGAATGGGATTAAAAATCAAGTGGATAGACAGTACGCCGCAGGAAGTTATCGATGAAATGGGCGTGAGTTCGCGTCAGTTGGTCACCTCATTTATTGAGCCGCCGAGCACGATTTATGTAAATAAAATCCTCAAAAATCGCCCCAACAGACTCAAATATGATTTAGCCGTGCACATAGGTCATTGCGTGTTGCACAACAAGGACGGCCTCAAGAGTGTGATGATCTCAGGCCGCAAATTAGAAGTGGATGAAGAGGCGGGTATGCAGTCCAATACCTTGAACGCGCAGGATATCTTGCATGCATGGCGCGATTTTGAATCGAGCTTCTTCGCCGGTGCGCTGCTGTGTCCTAAAGTGCCTTATCGCCAATTACTCGACCGCCACGGTTATGAGATTGAAGTACACAAGCAACTGCAAGTGTCAGCTTCAGTCGCCATGCGGCGTATGACTGTCGTCTCTCCTTATCCCCATTGGCATTATTTCGATGCTTACGCACCGGGCAAGCTCAAAGCCGTTTACCGTGGTAACGGGATTCCACTGCCTTGGGGCAATATGCGACTAGTGGAAGACCCTTGTCAGCATTGGGCCGTCTTTAGGATGATCAGCGAGCCGACGGTCGGCACTTCGGCACAGATTTCGATTTTAAACGTCGGCAACGAACCACGCATTTACTGCTGCGAGTCGATTAAAGTCGAAGACTCGGCGGGCAACCCGCATGTTCTCTGTGCTGGCATAGATTTAAATCCAGCGATTGAAGCACAGGGTAAAGATGCCCTGTCTATCGCCCACGACCTGAAAGATGCCTGTGTCGCCAGCGGCGGTTCAGTCACTATTCCCAAACACATTAAAAGCGATCTGGTCAGCGTCGCAAAAATCCTCAATATCAACTGGATAGAACGCGGGATCAAAAACGATGCCCGCCTTATTTGCTCTCGCGGCGCCGTATGCCCACGTCAACCAAGTTGCTATCAAGCAGGTAAGTCACAGTGTGATGGGGCAACGTAAATCACTATTTGATTTACGTTGAGTTTTGCGGGCTTACAGCCGAGAAAGTCGTGGGGCTTCACCCCACACCCGACCAAGGAGGACTGCTCGTCCTATCCTCCTTGGATGCTCCATGACGCCCCCAACGGAGTTGAAAGCTCCTTGTGCTCATTGGCAAATTTGCTATCGCTTCCGAAGGATGCGTCCATGCACCTGCGAAAGCTAGCTCGCCATCCATGGCGAGACTCACGCGAATTTACCATTCGCCCTGCGGCAACTCCGAGGGGAATAGTATTCTGCGGCATCAGGTATGAAATTTAGGCCCGAAGAGATTTGCTTGTCATGTCTTTTGGGTGTTAGGTAAGAACATTAAAGGAACTAAATATGAATAGGCTATGGGTGCTAGTGCTAGTATTTTTAATGAGTAATTTGACATCAGTTACTTATGCTAAAAACTGTAAGAAAGGCCAACCATGTGGTAATTCATGCATTTCGTGGAATAAAACTTGTCATGTTGGAACATCAAGTCAGAGCTATAAATCGTCTACATTGTACGGAGCAAATAATATCCAATCCTCTGGGGTTAAAGGTACCAGCGAACCTACATCTGAGAATATACAAGTATTTGAAGTTACAGTAGATAAGCTCAATGTTAGAGATAAGCCTAATCGTAATGGATATCTACTCGGCTCACTTTTAAAAGGAGAGCGTATTGAAGTTATTACTACCAGTGGTGACTGGAAGGTTTTTTTATATAAAAACCAAGTTGCTTGGGTACTTTCGGTTTATTTGAAGCCTTTGTAAGGGGCTTTACTTCATTATCTAGGTCTATTTGTAAAACTTGAAAGAGCGTACTTAAGGTTTGCATTGAGTTGTCGAGATTAAGTACTTGCATGTAAGTGACCGTTGGCGGCATGGATGCCGCCGTCGAGCCTATAGGGATATATTCACGGCGAGTCACTGGAATGCGAGTGCTTAAGCATTTTCACTATAATTCTATCGAATTATAGTTTGGCTATCCGCTTCACATCACACTCAGCGATTTTTTATCAAGCTAAACCTATCTCCTACCTTTCCAACCTCGATCATGATTGACGTTATTCGGCGCTTGGTATGGTGACTTAATACAGCAAACCGAGCAAACATACTACGGCGCTGGTGGGCAATATGGGCTGTAACCAGCGTGGCTTGTAGCTGAGTAAAATTACTAGGATTATCGAACTCAAACACACCCAGCCGAGCAGTAATACGCTGGCGTACGCTGGGCCGTAATGACGACTGGCAAGCCAATAGCACAGGACGAGCGTTGCAGTACCAGCGGTGCGAAATCCGCGTGCCTGTGCATCGGTTAACGGGCGGTTACGCACGGCTCGGTGGTGGCTAAAATAAGATAAGGCCAACAGCCCCATGGCGATAAAACAGGTTAACAATTCGACTGTGGCTATCATGATTCAACTCCTAATTCTGCCGTCGCTTTGGTTACCCGTGTAGCCAGCACTTTTTTAGGGCTACGCAAGCGTTTGGCTGCCATGTAAAATAGCGCTGCAAGTGCGAGCATCATGAGATCAAATCCTGCGAGAACATAGGCTTGGCGCTGTAGATTGCTTATCAGCTGATACTGCGAAGTCATGGCATTGAGCAGGGGTAGCAGGCCATAAAGCAAGGCTGTGAGTAAAAAAAGTCGTTGCCATGTTTGTTTATCTCGTTTGAAGCAAGCGAGCAGTGCGACTAACGCCCAACTGATAAAGAAACAATGGATTTCCCAGTTCTCTCTATCTGCAAAGGTGACAGGTAAGAGTCGATTGGCATAAAAATAACAGGCTAGCGCAATGGGCAGGCCAGCAAAGGTGGCGAGATTTAACATGTTCACTAGCGTAAGCCCGCTATGATTCTTATCTTTTTTAAGCTGCTTTTGTGCCAGTTTATCGGCCCACATAATCGCGCCGCTGGCGATCATCACGCAGCCCGTTAATCCCGCCAGTAAATACAGTAAACGTAGGCCTTGGCCAGCAAAGCGACCACTGTGCAAGGCTATCATGGCACTTTGGGTTTGATTCGCTCCCGAAGTCACAGCCGACTGCGCCAACACAGCACCTGTCACAGTAGACAAGTGATACCAAGGCGCTTGCTGATTTAAGCTGTGCTCAGGGGCGATTTTGACTGTTACGCTGGCATTGCTGTCGTTGAGATTATCAAACTGCAAGCCTTCAAGTGGCGACTCACCCACGACACTGTGAATCGCACTGAGTAAACTCTGACTATCGAGCATAGTGGCTGGTGTGCCAGTGGCGGCGGGAGTTTGGTAAATGGGTTTCCATTGCGAATAAAAGGCTTGAGTTTCATCACCATATTGCGTGTTAAGTCCCCATGGCATATACATAAACATCAGGGTCACTAGGCCGGTATAAGTGATCATAAGATGAAAGGGCAATGCGAGAACTGAGCTGGCGACATGGGCATCTAACCAAGAGCGCGGGCCTTTTCCGGGGCGAAAACTAAAAAAATCCTTAAAAATACGTTTGTGGATCACTATCCCGCTGATGATGGCGACCAACATGAACATAGTGCAAAAGCCGACAATCCAACGCGCCGTGAGCACACTCATGTAGTACAAGTCGAAATGCAGTCGATAGAGAAAGTCGCCCCCTCGGCTTTCCCGTGCTTTAGGTAAGGCTTCACCTGTCGCAGGGTTAATAAAGCCTTGATGATAATCACCAAATCGCTGGCCTTCAGCGGCGGGATCGCTCCATGCATAGGTCAGTAATGGCATCCGTTGTGTGGGTAAGTAAATCCACCATGACTCAGCGTCAGGCGCTTGTTGTGCCAAGGACGTGAGGCCCTTAAGTATCAATTGTTGATTATCCGCATTGGCATCATATTGGCTGCCGTGGTTTTCGGGTTGCATCCACAGGTTGATTTCAGCACGGTAATAGGCCGCTGTTCCGGCGAAAAAAACCAGAAACAACACCCAGCAGGTGAGCAATCCAACCCAAGTGTGTAGCCAAGTCATTGAACGAAAAAAGGAGTCTTTCATAATCCACTCCCTTGAACACTTGTAACATCAAACGCTTTAGCGGCGAGGTAAGCTAAATACAGCAGACCGCTGAGCGCGAATAAATCCAGCCAGTATCGCCATGTTGATTTAACGCTGAACACCCAAATCACGGCGCAGGTGTACACAGTAAATGACAGCATCATGGCGGTTAACACCCGATCAACCTGAGATAACGGCAGGATTTGTGCGAGCAAAATAGTCGCTACTGCACTTAACAAATAGCCGCCAAAGGTTGCTGCGAGGCAGCGATTGCCTATGTGCAGGCTATCGTTCCAGATGGCTGACGTTTTCCAGCGCATCAGTCTTTGTGTTAACGGCGGAGTCATGTTGGTTTTTTCAGTCATGATGGTGTGCCACTTCTGCTGAATTTGTCTTGTGGGTGCGGGATAGCACAGAGATTAACAGGGCGGGTAAAAAGGTTAAGCTAAGTAGCGTTGCCACGATAAGACCTGCCAATACCACTATGCCAACGCCGCGGTAGAGTTCGCTTCCAGCACCGGGGAATAACACCAGCGGCAATAAGCCAAACAAGGTCGTCGCGGTAGACATTAGAATCGGTCGTAATCGACTGGCGACGGCAGATTTGACGGCTTCAACGACACCAAACTGACCCGATTGCAGGTTTTTACGGCTCTGTTCCACGATCAAAATCGGGTTGTTAACGACAGTGCCGAGTAGGATTAAAAACCCAAGCATAGTAATCATATCAAAGGGTTGGTGCCAACCTTGGCCGCCAAAATACGCAAATAAGCTGCCAGTATAATTAAGCGCTTGTAAGCCGACTAAACCGCCAGCAAGTCCTAGCGGGATAGTGATCAGCACAAATAACGGATAACCCCAGTGATTAAAAATCGCGACTAATAACAAGTAGATGATCAACACGGCGACCAGAAAATTGCTGGAGAGTGCCGCTTTCGTCGCTTCGAGCTGATCGGCTGCGCCCGAAATATCCAAACTGACATCTTTGCCGACAGCACCCTGTTGATAGAGGATGGGGACTAATTCTTCCCGCACCTTAGCCACAGCGGTTTCTAACGCAATGGAACGCGGCGGAATAATGTAAAGAGTCACGGTTCTGCGGCCATCGACGCGGCGTAAACTGTCGCTATCCATTTGCTCACTAATGTCGGCCAAGGCTTGCAGTGGCAGTACATTGCCCTTAGGCGTGACTATCGGAGCGAGCGCTAATTGCGACAGACTCTGTTGATTGCCTGCCAGACTAAATAGAAAGATATCCACCTTGTTATCATTAAGGAAAAACTCGTCGACATAGGCGCCATCGCTCAGTGCCGAAACTGCATAGCCAAACTCGCTGCCGCTAAAATCTTGTTCTACAAGACGTTGCCAGCGAGGGGAGATCTGCCACAGCGGTTGATCTAGCGACAAGGTCGATGGGTCAGAATACAGCTGTGGTTCGGCAAATACTTTTTCCGCCGCTTGATACGCCGCTTCGGCAGCACGATAGAGGCTGGCTTGATTCGGGCCAGAAATATCCAAGGCGACAGCGCGGGTGCCACCATCGTTGCTGGAAATAATGGAACCCCGCGATGAATAGGCGCGCATGCCCGGATATTGCTCAAACAAGGCGGTGAGTGAACTCATCATGGCATCCATATCTTGGCTGCGAACGGGCTCGCTCATCACCCAAATACTGCCGACACCCACGCTGAGGGTATAGTATTTTAGCGGCGGGATCTTTTGCTCACCACGTTCAAAGGATGCCGCCTCGGCATTGACTCTCGCGGATAGCTGAGTCGTTAATTCTTCTGCAATTTTAGCCATTTCCGATAGGTTGTAACCCGGCGGCGCGACCATAGAAGTAAAGGCTTTTGGTTCTTCACCTTCGGGTAAATATTCGGCCGGGGGCATCAGCCAAGCAGCAAGCCCAATCGTCGAGACGAGTGACAGCACAATCACAAAGGTGCGGCGTCTTGCAGAGAGTACAAGTTGGCTAACTAAGCTCAATATGCGTGATGCTTTGGGGGGCTCACTTTGGTTTGTCTGCGCCGAGTGCATCTTACCGAAACCAAAACGGGCAATAGCGGCGGGTACGATGAACACCGCGACCAGCATAGAAGCGATAATGGATGAAGCGATGGCAATCGCGATATCCGAGTACAGTTGTCCCGCTTCTTGTTTGATAAATAGAATGGGTACAAACACTAGTACTGTGGTGAGCGTCGAGGCTAATACTGCGGGCCAGACATCGTAGATACCACTTATGGCTGCTTCGAGACGCTCTAATCCGCGTCTGCGCGCTTGTTCAATGCTTTCGAGCACCACAATGCTGTTATCGACCGTCATGCCGATGGCAAAGGCAACACCCGCCAGTGAAATGACATTAATAGTGCGATTAAACACCAGCAGCCCGACGAAGGCGGCTAAGGTACACAGCGGAATACCGATAACACCAATCAGGGTGGCTCGATTCGAGCGCAAGAAGAGGTACATGACCAAGGTTGCCAGTAAGGCACCTAGACCTAAATTGACCCACACATTTGCAACCGAATCTTGCACATAGCGCACATCATCACTGAATAACTCTAACTGCATGGCGTGCTGGGCGAGTTGATTTTGATTGATCTGCGCTATCACGGGCATCATGGCATCTTTGATGGCGATAACGTTAGAACCGACATCCCGTTTGACCGCTAAGCTGAGGGTGCGTTCTTGTTCGGCAAAGGACAGTTCTCGGATCTCGGCGTGGTCGAGTTTTATCTCGGCAACGTCTTGCAGCAGAATATTCGTATTACCTTGGCGTTTTAAAATCAGTTGCTTAAGTTGATTTAAATCCTCAAAACGGCCAATTACCCGCAGTAAATAACGTTTTTTACCACTGTCGATATCGCCCGCAGAAGTGTCCTTGTTGCGATCTCGAATGGCTTGGCGCACGTCCATAATGCTGATGCCGCGTTGGGCGAGTTTGGCGGGATCGAGCCGTATTTGAATTTGCCGTTCAGCGCCGCCTTGAATAGTGACAGAGGAAACGCCTTTGACGCGCTCCATTTGTGGGCGAATAAAGTCGTTAGCGAAATCGCGCATCATGTCTATGTCTAGATTCAGCGGGTTCCCCGCGACAGGCACGAGGCGGAAATACATGAAAGCGTTGTCTGAATATGAACTGCTGTAAAGCCGTGGTTGATCGACGTTTTCAGGGTAGGACGATACTTGGCTGAGCGCATTGCTAACACGAATAAGCGCGTCGCTGATCTCAGTGCTCTGGGGGAATTCGAGTTCTATCCATGCCGAACCCGTATCAGCCCAAGATGTCATGCGTTGTAAGTTGGGCAGAGTGCGCAGGTAGCGTTCCTGCTCAAGCAGAATTTCTTTCTCGACGTCTTGCGGCGTAGCCCCCGGCCAACCTGTGGCCACGCTGATGGTGCGCACATCTAAGTCGGGGATCATTTGGATTGGGATACGCAGTGCGGCAGCCGTGCCCAATACGCAAAATATCAAGACGATGACAGACAGTAAGGTGCCATGTTTAATTCCAAACTTCAGCATCCAACTAACCTCCTACAGCAGAGTTGAGTACAGAGACTGACTGTTGGTCTTGTAGGCTCTCGTTACCGCGGATCACCACGGGCGCGTCTTTGGGTAATGGGCTAAGGATTTCAATCCCGATGGCGCTCGTATGGCCCACTTGAACGGTATGCCTTTGGGCTATGTTGTTTTGCACGGTAAAGACACTGAACTGGCCGTCCGGGTGACGGACTAGCGCATCTTGCGGCACGACAACACTGTGTTGCGCCCGCTGTAAGTGGAAGGTCGCAGTGGCCGATGTGCCGGGCATCAAAAGTCCACTCGCATCAGGAATGGTTAAGCGCACCAAGAAGCTGCGAGCATTGTGGTCGCTCACGGGGACGAGTGCATTCACATGGCCGATAAACTGCTGTTCAGGCAGCATATCTGCGGCAATATCGACTTGAGTTGCAGTGGCTATGTTTTGGAACATTTCCTGTGGGACTTGAATATCGAGCCAGAGCTGTTCTTGGGATACTAAGGTGAAGATTTCAGTGCCGACATTGACCCATTCACCAGTTTCAGTTTGTTTGCTTGAAATCACTCCCGCAAACGGCGCGATCAGTTGGTGGCGGGCGACCACCTCTTTTTGGTGTGCTAATGCCGCCGTTAAACTCTGCAGATTAGCTTCGGCTTCGGTTAACGCCGCTTGGCGAATCGCGCGCTCAGTTTCGGGGAATAATTGCTGAGAACTGAGTGTTTGCGCTTCGGTGAGGAGTCGCTGTTTTTCTGCCAGCATGGTCTTAGCGGCCATTACATCGGCCTGACGCTGTGCTAATTGGTGTATGGCTAAGGTGTCATCGAGTGCGAGTAGAGGCTGGCCAGCGCGGACTTGCGAGCCCGCATCGACCAGCACTTTGGCGACTAGGCCATCGGTACGTGCAGATAAGCGGGCTACCCGTGCGGATTTAATGGAGCCACTGAGTGGCAAAAGTTCATTGGTACTGCCTGTTTGGGGCAAGGCGACTGTTACAGGTGCTGTGCTTGCGTGGACTGCAGAACACAGCATGTATAAACCTATCATTAAATAACGCACGTTAACTCCATCTCACTATTAAGATTATTACTGAGTGATAAAACTCGTGGTGGTGATGTGTAAAACGCTATCAACCTCGTTGCCTGCGAGTGTTTGTTTACCTTCTGTGGTGTGATTACTGACGAGTAAGTAGCGGCCCGCATCTGGGGTATCGAGGGCGAATTTACCTTGGGCATCGGTGGTGAAAGACTTGCTCCAAAAACCGGGGCGATACACTTGCACTGGATGATTCACCAGTGGCGCGCCTTTATAGCTAAGCACAAACTCGGGAACGCCTGACTTTACTGGCGTAAATTCAAAATCTTGCAGCGCTTTTGTGTGTTCTTGTCCCGTGCGGGCATAGAGTATTGCGGCCTGCAATCCGGTCTCGGTTTTCCATGGTTGCCACGCGGTATCGGCATAGAAACTGATGTCACTCTTGCTATCTTGGGTTTTGACCAGTAGATGATCGGCCTGTGCTGTGGCGGTTAACGGTGTCTTGGCATTGGCGGCGAAAATACGCGCCGCGCTTAACGATGCTAACTCTTCTGCCGAAGCCTGCTCTGAACCCGGTTCGCCAAATTGCACTTTAACCGAACCATCGTTATTACGCTCAAGCCATACTTCATGTGCTTGAGCCGAAAAAGCGATACCGCCGAGTAAAGTGAGTATTACAAGTGCTTGTTTCATTTGATCATCCTTAATGTTATTTCTGGTTAGGGCTATGTTTTAGAGCGTCCAACGTAGTGACAGTGTGGCATTACGTGGCTCGCCAAAGTCGGCGTAACCCCAGAGTGAACGGTTGTAGTTCTTGTCGAAAATATTGTTAATGTTCAATTGCATAGAAATAGATGGTGTGATTTGGTAGCCAAACATTAAGTCAACGAGTGAGTAGGCGGATTGTGTTTGGCGGTAAGCCACATTCGGCGCGCCATCGACACCCCAAATAGTGCCTTGATAGAAGGTGCTGCTCTGCCAGCGCCAGCTCGCACCTGCAGTAATGCCCGGCAGAATATCTTCAAAGTTATATTTAGTGGTGAGTTTGAAGATATCTTCGGGCAGATAAGTTTGACGACGTAGGCCATCTTTATCTTCTGCATTGTTGTGGGTATAACCACCGCTGATATCCCATAAGTCGGTAAGACGTCCGGCTATTTCTAACTCATAGCCTTTGGTGGTAATCCCATCCACACTTTCGTAGATAGAGTCACCGGAAGGTAGCTGACCTTTCCCTGCATATTCGGGTTCGTTGTCTTTATTGGTTTCGTAGATGGCGGCTGACATGTTTAGCGTGTCATCGAACAGCGCGACCTTGACGCCGCCTTCGACGTTTGTGCCTTCTGCAGGTTCGAGCAGTTGGCCATCTTCACCAAAATAGGTGCCAGGTTTGAAGATTTCAGTACGGCTAGCGTAGACAGCGATCTGCTCGGTCACATCGTAGACTAGGCCGTAGTAGGGGATGAAAATACCGGTTTTTTCCATGGTCGCATCTGTGCTGTTACCCACGAGATCATGCTTTTCATAGGACCAGTTACTTACGCGTCCACCGACCATTAATTTCAGTGAATCCAACAGATTGACACGGACAGTGCCGTAAACACCCGATTGGCTTTGCTCATTGGTTTGGCCATTGGTGGGTGAATTAGGAATATTAGGCTTGGGGTAATTGCCCTGATCCGCGACGTTATAGCGACGTTGGCGTGCGGAGTTTGTGTTGATGTTATCGAACTCGTTGTCACCATAGTTAAAACCGATCACCGCACTATGTTCACGGCCGAGTAAGTCGAAGTTACCCGTGGCGTACAGGTTGAAACTGTTGGTATCGGATTCGCGATCATGTTGGGCGGCATAGGTATCGCCCCAAGGGCCAACAAATTCGCCGGTTGATTTGACGATATAATCGCCAGGGTAAAAGGCCAATGCATCTATGGTGGCGTTGGCGATACGATAGGCACTGACGAGTGACCAGTCGTTATCGAATCTATGTTTAAATTCGGCCATGAGACTCTTTTGTGTCACGTCCCAATGGGTCCAGTCCTGTGAGCTAGAGTAGTTGCGGCCAAAATCGACAGCTGTGCCATCGGTATAAAATGCGGGATTAGAGTTCCAGTTATACACACCGTCGGTTTGTGATTTTTGATAGTCCGCAAATAGCGACAAGCTAGTATCTGTGCCGAGACTCGTTTCAACCACGCCATAGAGCACTGTGGTATCGCGTTGATAGCGATCGATAAAAGAATCGCCTTTCTTCACCGCACTCACGAATCGACCTTTCACATTGCCCGAATCCGTGAGCCAGCCAGAAACATCGGCCTCAAGTCTATAGGTATTCCATGAGCCATAACTTGCACTTGCCGTGGCACGGGTGTCATCCGTTGGACGTTTACGAATAAAATTAACCGTGGCAGAAGGTTCACCTAAACCGCTTAAAATCCCTGCCGCACCTTTTAATACTTCAACCCGTTCGGCAATCACAGGGTCTAAACCTTGATCAATTGAGCCGCTGTAAACATGGGATGAAGAGGTTGTGATTAAGCCGTCAATTTGAACACCGCTGTCGAGTGCATAACCGCGCACGAATATCTGACTATTTTCAGAGGCATCGCCCACCATAGTGACGCCAGGAGTGTGATTTAACACTGACTCCATAGTGACCAAACCTTTGTCGCTAATCATTTCTTCGGTAATCAAAGTGACGCTTTGTGGGGTTTCTTTGAGTGACATAGACAAACCCGTGGCGCTATTCATTGCCGCGCGGGTATATGTTCCTACCACGTTCAATCTTTCTATCTGTTCTGTATCTTTTTTCTCATCTTGCTTAGGGTCAGTATTGGCTTGAACCGTCAGAGTAAGTGTGCTGAGAAGTACAGGGATCAATGGCGAGCGCCAAGACGTTAAAACAGATAGGGGAGGCATGGTATTTCAATCCTTTCAGGCGATTTCAGATTAAATAATGATTGGTGATCCTGAGTGCAAATAAAGTGTTTAGGTGCAAATGAGAATCGATCGCATGATAGGTTTGTTGAAAATAAATGCAATATGCTCAATGTGTAAATTGTTTAAGCTGGGTTGTAACTTATTGGCGAATAGCTTGTCAGCGAGCTGTGACAAGCCGTCGCAGTAGGATCTGCACTTTTAGCGCATGCCTTACTATAACTCGGTTTCAGGGCATTGACTGGGAACTCAGGCTGTTGTGGATAGGGTCAATTTAGCCAACAAAAAGGCCACAGACGTTACTGACTGTGGCCTTTAATCTTTACAATTGAATCGAAATCCAGCGGACTTGTTAAGCCTAAAAGTGTGATTTACACCTTAGGTTTATGCCCGTACTTGGCCTGTGCCTGAGACTAAATACTTCTCAGCGGTCAAGGATTCGAGTCCCATTGGGCCATAGGCATGTAGCTTAGAGGTCGCGATGCCGATTTCTGCTCCAAGGCCGAGTTCGCTGCCGTCGGAGAAGCGCGAAGAGGCATTGACCATTACCACAGAAGCATCGACCGCACGTTGGAAGTGTGCGGCTGTGACTTCGTTTTCGGTGCAAATCACTTCGGTGTGCTGGCTACCAAAACGGGCAATATGTTGGATAGCATGGTCAAAGTGATCGACTTGGCGAATGGCAATTTCGAGATCTAAATACTCTTGGCCGAAATCGTCTTCTTCCATGTAAGTACAGTTTTCAAAATAACCACCGGCTTGAGTACAAGCGTTGATTTTAACCTTATGCTCGGCCAGCGCTTTGGCTACTTTAGGCAAAAATTGCGAGGCAATTTCTTGGTGTACTAATAGGGCTTCGAGGGCATTACATACGCCAGTGCGCTGGGTTTTACCGTTGAGCAGTAAGTCCATAGCAATATCCAGATCGGCATCTTTATCGACGTATAAATGACACACGCCTTTAAAATGCTGGATCACTGGGATTTTACTGTTGTCAGTCACAAAGTTAATCAAGCCTTCACCGCCGCGGGGAATGATCACATCGATATAATCTCGTTGCTGCAGCAGTTCTAGCATGAGGCCGCGATCTGGGTCGGGCACCACTGTGATTAACGCCTCGGGCAAGCCGTATTGTTTCAATACGCTTTGCAAAATAGTGGCGATAATTTTACTGCTGTGCAGCGCCTCCTTACCACCGCGCAGGATCACGGCATTGCCGGATTTAAAGCACAGGGCACCCGCATCGGCGGTGACATTGGGACGCGCTTCATAAATCATACAAACCACGCCTAAGGGAACGCGCATCTTACTGATGGATAAACCATTAGGTCGTTGACCAATATAGCGTTCGTTGCCAATGGGATCGGGTAAGGCGGCGATGGTTTCAATGCCTACCGCCATAGCTTCTATACGCTCTGGCGTTAGCGTTAATCGGTCGAGCATGGCAGGGCCGACGTTATCGGCGGTCGCTCTGTGTAAGTCGATTAAATTTGCGCTTTGGATTTCATAGGACTTTTCGCGTAATGAGCGTGCCATATCGAGGAGTACAGTATTTTTAAGCTGTTCGTCAACTTGGGCGAGGATCAGAGCCGCCTTGGCAGCTTCTTGAGATAAGTTTTTGATTAAAGTCATATTTACTCCGCTTAGATGTTTACTCGCTTAGTTTTATTCGGCTGATGCTTATTCGAGAATAGCGATGTTTTTCTCGGAAATAATCGGCCCAGTCTTTTGCTGAAATTCACTAGCAAACTCGCGATCGTCTTGGTCCGTAATAAAGCTAAGTAAACAGCTGCTGTAATTGGATTTGGCCTTGGCCAATTTAGTGCCATCGTCTTTGCGTACTAAAATGGTGTCACCGACAGAAAAGTCCCCATTGATGGCAACGACATCGTCACTGGTCAATTGCTCGCTATGGATATCAAGGGCGATATTAAAGTCATTTTCAACAATGACTTCGCCTTGAGCCTGCGAGGTATGTGTCATCCAGTGCAAGTGATCCTGCATTGGCTTCTCATCGGGGGTAAATAAGGTTCCTGGGTTTTGGCCCTTCAACAATTGGTTGAATGAGTCGGCATCAAAACCATTAATAATAAAGGTTTCGATCCCGTGGGAAATCGCCTTCTTGGCGGCTTGTATCTTAGTCCGCATTCCCCCCGTACCGACGGCACTGCTGGCGCCGCCTGCCATGGCGTAGATCTCGGCATTAATCTCGGTCACCTGCTTGATAAGCTGTGCATCGGGATATTCATGGGGGTTTTGCGTGTAAAGCCCATTCACATCAGAACAGATAATCAGCGTATCGGCATCGGCCGCCGCGGCGACCATGGCCGAGAGATTATCGTTATCGCCAACTTTGAGCTTGTCGGCGGTCACGGCATCGTTCTCGTTGATGATAGGCAATAGCCCATGTTCGAGTAGGCTGAAAATCGTGTCTTTAATACTGATGTAACGATCTCGATTGCGTAAATCACCGTGGGTTAACAGTAGCTGTGCGGTTGGGAAATCGAATAACTTGTTCCATGTGGCCATCATATCGGCCTGACCCGCTGCAGCCATGGCTTTCTTCACTGTGACGCTCGGTTTATCAACCTCGCCAAAGTGATGCCATCCTGCAGCGACTGAGCCCGAAGAGACCAAGACAACTTGGATCCCTTGGGCACGACAATAAGTAATAAATTGGGCAATGCCGAGTAAGTAGTGGCTGCTGCAACCTTGTTTGTGTGGAGCAATCAGGGCACTACCTACCTTAACGACAATGCGTTTCCAGGGTAAGTCAGTCATACCTGCGCGCCTCATCTGTCTTCGGCTAAAACACGGCCAGCCTTATGGAATAATTTAGTGGTTTTGGCACAGGGATCAGTATCGAGTAACGAGACTATCCAAATCACCACACTGCTCACGGCAAAGCCGGGGATCATCTCATACACCACTGTGGTTAAAGCTTTACCGTCAGCAAGTACTGGTGCATAAATCCAAAACAGGACTGTGGCTGCACCTGACACTATGCCGGCAATCGCGGCTTTGTGGGTTAGGTTAGCTTTATACAAGCTAAACAAGACTAACGGACCGAAGGCGGCACCGAATCCTGCCCATGCATTACTCACCAATGACAGCACACTGCTAGAGCGGTCAAGCGCCAGTAGACTTGCGACAATTGCCACGCCAGCTACGCCAAAACGTCCCATTTTCACCATGTCTTTTTCGCTAGATTCTTTCTTCGAGATCACGCGATAAATATCTTCCGTTAGCGAGCTTGATGACACTAATAGTTGCGATGAAATGGTGCTCATGATCGCGGCCAGAATTGCGGCTAATAAGAAGCCACTAATGATCGGATGGAACAACAACTCAGAAAACACGATAAAGATGGTTTCAGGATCGGTCAGCTTCATGCCAAATTTATTGGCGTAAGCGATACCGACAAGACCTGTTGCCAGTGCACCCACAATGGTCACTGTCATCCAGCCCATACCTATGTGTCTGGCGGTTTTAATGTCAGCGACTGAACGAATTGCCATAAAGCGCACAATAATATGCGGTTGGCCAAAGTAACCGAGTCCCCAAGATAAGCTTGAGATAAGCCCTAACATAGTGACGTTTTGCATGGCATCGGTGAAGTGTGGAATCGATTGATACGCAAAGTTCAGCATAGTGTCAGCGCTGGTAAACTCTTGATATGCCACCACAGGCACTAAGATTAAAGCGACAAACATGATACAGCCTTGGACAAAGTCAGTGAGGCTCACTGCTAAGAATCCGCCCAACAAGGTATAAGAAACCACTACGCCGAGGGTGACGACTAAACCTATGTCGTAGTTCAGGCCAAATGCTGACTCAAATAACTTACCGCCAGCCACTAAACCCGCAGAGGTATACAAGGTAAAGAAGATCACAATGATCACGGCCGAGATAATTCGGATACTACTGTTGGCATTGCCGAAGCGTTTAGCAAAAAACTCCGGGATAGTAAGGGCGTTATCCGCGACTTCGGTATAGACCCTTAATTTGGGTGCAACGACCAAGTAATTAATTAGAGCACCAATTAATAGTCCAAGTGCGATGTAAATGGTTTCGAAACCAACCAAAAACATTGCGCCGGGAAGACCCATTAGCATCCAGCCACTCATGTCAGATGCACCCGCTGAGAGTGCGGTGACCTGTGGGCTCACCTTGCGGCCGCCCAAAATATAGCCGGACACATCGCTGGTGGATTTTTTATAGGCGAATAAGCCAATAGCAAGCATGGCGATAAAGTAAATCGCTAAGGAAACGTAAGCCAGGTAATTCATGGGTTATTTGTCTCCTAACGCTTTGTTATTTTGAATAATACTCGGTTTCAAAATGACAAAGAGATAGGTGCTTAATATTGCGCATAAACACATAAACTGCATGGTTTCCTTGGCGTGTAATCGGGTAAAGCTTGCTACTTGCGAGATAAGATTTTCCTCTGGTGGGTTCTCCGTAGACATAATTGCTCCTTGGTTGATAATTGAATTTATATCACCAATATAGTTAGTGATCTAATTATATTAAGGCATTTTATCGGCCAAATATCAAGCTTCTATTGGATTTAAATGGTTTTGGCGGCGGTACGAGAGTGGCTTTTTCGGCGGTAAATAGTTTGAGATCTGATTATTTTTCAGCGGTGTTTTTCTGCTCGGCGATACTGTGGGCGGTACGTTCGAAGGTTAAGGTGATGCGTTCAAACATCCCAGTAATCAGAGTTAATTGTTCGTGGGGTAACGGGCATTGCGCCAGCGCTTGTAATAAGGCTTCGCTGCTGGTGTTAAACTCTTCTGCGACTTGGCCGTGGGCGCAGGCGATAAATGCCTGACCTAAATTGTGTTGCCAGAGGTTGAGTGCATTTTCTAAGTCTGAGTGCGTATCTGAAATCCCCTGCAATATGCGTCGCATTCGAATCGACACATGGCCTAGATTCAGTGCAGTGAACACCAGATCGGTAAATACCCTCGAACTCTTGCCCGAGCCTTTTTCGTAACTGGCTATCCGCAGCAGTCGATCGCCCATGCGGGCGTTAAACCAAGGCTCAGGATCGTTATGCTGCGCGATATGCACTAGATCTTTTTGGATAGATTGCAGCAGACGATATTGCATCAGCCGCTGGCTCGGTTCGGTAATCAATTTAAACAACCAATACAGAACAGTGACGCCAACAAAAATCGCTAAGGCATTGCTGACAGTGTTTTCTATCGCAAATGAAATGGTATTACTGGGCTGTACTAATACCGCAAACGGCACGCAAATCCCGAGCCCATAGGGCAAGGTCGGTCGATTCGCTAAGGCGAGTAGCCCAATAAAAAAGGGGCCTGCGAGCACTAAAATGAGGATTTCGAAATCGCCGCTACTCTCTGCCAGCAAAGGTAAAGCGTAAAACACTGTGAGGGGTACAGCGATAGTGATACCGACAAGAATACGGCGCAAAATCGTGGTTAGCATTGGCAGTGGCTGGCGCGCCATCAT
The DNA here is from genome assembly GCF_025653925.1 of Shewanella sp. SM68. NCBI lineage: Bacteria > Pseudomonadati > Pseudomonadota > Gammaproteobacteria > Alteromonadales > Shewanellaceae > Shewanella > Shewanella sp. SM68. Next base: position 200,134 of record NZ_JAKKRU010000006.1, on the reverse strand, counting down.
GATGGAAAAGACCACAGGCATCAGGATCATCATGAGTACCGCACTCGACCCTGTGCCGATCCACAGCGAAGCACCAATGACAAATACCGCCATGCTACGTAGACCGGTCGTAAACCCTATCAGTGGATCTCGGTGAAATTCCATTGGTGGCGCGTTGAGTTGTACCGCAGAATTGCTTGTCAGCACGTTATAACTCTTGAGCACCATGATCAGATCGGCGCTTAACTCCATCGCAACTTTGAGTAAGCGAGTCTCTAATGGGGTTCGGTCGCGGTATTGCATCAGGTTTTGCTGGAGTTGATACCTTAGGGTACGCGCCATTTTGTAGCATTCTTGGTCATCAGTGGATTGCGCCATCAGGGTAAAACTGCTGCGCATATTGGCTAAGGTTTTCGCGAGCGGTTCGCTGACCAGATGGGAATGATTACGTTGTAGTCGGCCAAATATTTGGATTGCCGCCAACAGCGAAAGGGTTTTATTGCAGAGAAAGTTCGCCGCATGGCTTTGTCCGCGTCCTTCAGGACCTTCATAAATCACCGCGCTGGAGTCGTCACTCAGCGCCGATACTGATTCCATAATAGTGTCGATATGTTCATGGCGGCTCGCATGTACGCCCTGTAAATCGAGTTCTAATATAAGATAGTTAAGTGTTTGATTAATTGTGTTTTTAGCATGCAGTTGCAGACCATGTTTTACCTTAGTCGGCCAAAGTAGCGAACTGACCAAGACGGCACAAATTGCGCCGACGATAATTTCGCTGATCCTCGCCTGCGCCACATCGAATATTTTTGCACTATCGGCTGTGCCTGGGCTCGCCATCACAATAAGCACTATCAAGCAGGCTGTCATGCCCGCCATAGCAAAGGCATAGACAAAGTTTTGCTGGCGCACCATGGCCGACAACCCAGAATTTAACCCTATCCAGCAGGCGAGTAATCCTAAGGCGAGTTCGGGATAGGGCGTAAACCCGTTGAGTATGGCAATCCCCGCGAGCGCACCGACTAAGGTGCCGCCAATTTGGCATAAGCCCTTTTCGATCACGAGTCCACTTTCGGGGCGAATTTGCAAAAATACCGCTGACACCAGCGCCCAATATGGCCGTTCTAAATTTAAGAACATGGCCACATATAAGGCGAGCGCCATCGAAATCACGCCTTTAATCGCGAAGATGAGGGTTCGTCGGTCAGGAAAAAATAAACTCTTAAGTAACAGTGTCATAATGACTATTTGTCAGTCTGTAGCTGGATGGAAACTGTCATGCCGACGCTCAGCTCTATGTCCTTAGGAATGCTGTCTAGCTGGATATCGACCGGAATACGCTGCGACAATCTCACCCAATTAAAGGTTTGGCCGATTTGCGGCAATAACTGCCCATTAGCGGTGACATTGGTATTTGCAATCGCCTTACCTATGCTGACCACTTTACCGTGCAAGACATGGCCGCCACTCATCAGGCTGACATCGGCGTTTTGACCTATGTGAACCAAGGGGATTTTGGTTTCTTCAAAATACCCTGTGATATAGAGAGAGTCTTGTTTGACCAGCGAAAATACTGAGTTGCCTTTGCTGACATAGTTGCCATTACGCAGGCTTAAATTGATCAGGGTGCCATTTTCGGGGGCATGAATTTGCGTTCGCGCTAAGTCAATTTTGGCGGTATTTAATTGTGCCTGTGCGAGTTCATAACTGGTTCTTGCCAGTTCGGTATTGATAAAGGCTTCGTCGAAGGTTTCTTTGCTGACTAAGTTGGCGTTGGTCAAACCAATACGGCGTTTGTATTTATGTTTTGCCAGTTCCCATGCTAATTTTTGGCTTTCCGCTTTGGCATTCAATTCGGCAATGGTGGCTTTGTAGCGGGTATCGTCCACTGTGAACAATACATCACCTTTATTAACGACTTGATTGTCTTTTACATTCAGTTGGTTCACCCAACCGGACACATCTGGCGCTATGGTAATGATTTCGGCGCGAACTCGGCCGTCGCGGGTCCAAGGAGAATAAAGGTAGTGCGACCATATCCAATGTCCGGCGATACCTGCAATCGTGACCACAATAAGGGTGAGGCTGATACGAAAGATTTTTCCCATGAACAATCAACTCCCAAGCAAGTAAATGACCAACGCCAGATAGCAGATAAACAGCCCAACTTCGAACCAAGCTGCGCGCCACAGCTTGTGATAGAGCCCAGTTTGATAGAGTACCCCGCGAGTGATGCAGGAAAGCAGAAAAGCTAAGGGGATAAAGATAATTAATGGACTAAATAACAAACCATCGAACGCGAGTTCTTTAAGCATTACGCTATTCATCCCGATAACAGTGGCGCAGCGATAACCGCGCTAGGTGTTTAAAATGCAAAGTACTCAGTCGAGATTATAGGAAAGTCGCGTGAGAGTTAATGGTTTTATACTATCTGTGATCAATTAGGGCCAGCATAAGCTGGCCCTAAATATGATGAAATCAAAGCGAAAATCGCTTCTACCTCATGGTAACAAACTCTTCGGCGCCCGTTGGGTGGATAGCAACGACCGCATCGAAATCGGCCTTAGTTGCACCCATTTTCATGGCGACGCCGAAACCTTGAAGGATTTCGTCCATACCAAAACCAATACCATGAATACCGACGACTTTTTCGTCCTTGCCAGCGCAGACTAACTTCATCTTACAGGCTTGGCGATGGGCCGTGACGGCTGTGTACATTGAGGTAAACGTCGACGTATACACTTTGACGTTATCGTCGCCGTATTGAGTGCGCGCTTCTGGTTCGGTCAAGCCCATAGTGCCGATAGGTGGATGGCTGAATACAACTGTTGGGATCAGGTTGTAATCCATTTTGGCATCTGTCATGCCGTTAAATAAACGCTCAGATAACAAACGGCCCGCTTTAACCGCAACAGGGGTGAGCTCTACGCCGCCCGCCATAATGTCGCCGACACAGTAAATCCCTTTGTGAGTTGTATTTTGCTGCTCATCAGTGATGACATAGCCTTTGCTATCTAATTGCACTTCGGTATTTTCTAGGCCGATATTGCCTGTTGCAGGTGAGCGGCCAATTGCCCAAATTAGGCAATCGACTGTAATGCTTTCACCGTTTTCTAAGTTTAATGTCAGGCTGTCATCGGCATTTTTAACCACTGCTTTTGGCACGCTATGGGTGTGCAATGTTGGGCCTTCGGTTGCCATCGCATCGACGAGAGCATCGACTAATATAGGGTCAAAGTTACGCAGCGGCGCATGTTTACGCACTAATAAGTGAGTTTCACTGCCCAGAGCGTGTAACACGCCAGCGACTTCAACAGCGATATAACCCGCGCCAACAACGGCAACGCGCTTAGGTTGCTCGCGTAGGGCGAAGAAACCATCGGAATCGATACCGTATTGCGCGCCAGGAATATTCGGAATCGTCGGTGCGCCGCCAGTGGCGATAAGAATATGATCAGCGGTGTAATGTTCGCCGTCCACTTCGATGGTGTTGCCATCCACAAAACGGCCGTAGCCATTTAACAGCGTCACTTTGTTGTTGGCAAAACCACGGCCATAGGCATCGTGAATGCGACCAATGTAGGCTTCGCGGTTTTCGACCAAAGTGTTCCAATCGAATTTATTAACAGTGACGTCGAAACCATAATCTTTGGCGTAAAGGTTCATCGCTTCGGCAACATGGGCGCCATACCACATGACTTTTTTGGGCACACAACCTACGTTTACACAGGTGCCACCCACGTGTTTGGCTTCGATGAGTAGAACCTTAGCACCACGCATTGCCGCTCGGTTTGCTGAGGCGATACCGCCGCTGCCTGCGCCTAGGCAGATATAGTCAAAATGTTGAGCCATGAGTTTCTCCGTCTTACTTCAAGGATGAGATGCTTTACAGCAGAAGGTCATTGTAGGGGGCTTTGCGGTAACAGACCAGCCTATTGCATCACTAACGTATAAGGCATTGCTTTTAATAAAAATAATCCTAAAGTTGCATTCAGTTGTTATCGCGTGGCTGTTTCGCGGCGATATTGGCACTTAGAGTGATCGTTTTGAGCTGGGCCTTCTGCACCACATTTCAAACATTGCCACTCCTTTTGGCGGGCGCTGAGTTCGTCGGCTTGATGTTTAGCAGCGTTATCTTGCTTGTCGCCGAGTAGGGACTCTAGCTGATCCATACGTTTATCGAGCCAACGGCAGTTAGGATCATTGGCGACATGTGCACGACTGGCGAGCTGTTGCTTGCGACTGAGCTTTTTACTCTTAGCGGCTTTGTTCGATTGAGTGGCTTTAGTTGATTTAGTGGTTTTGGATGGCTCTGCGGGTGTGACAGTGGGGGGCGAATACTCGAACGCACTTTGCACTTGGTTAGGCACATTAATCGGCTTGCCCTCATTGTCGAGCAAAGTGCCTAGGGGCAAAGGTGCGGTTTGTGTCGGTTGCGCTAAGGAGTCTAGACTCGGTTCAGGCTCTGGTACCTGCTGCGCATTTGTCGAGCTTGTAGCTTGGATAAAAAGCAGGGGCAAGGTAATGACAGCGGTTCGGATAAGATAGAAATGATGCGTTAACATTCCCTGTTCCTCGGCAAAATCGATGTGAATAGTGAGTCGCTCCGTCGACATTTTGAGTTTAGTTAGTGAGCTTTGTTTTTGCCAAATGTCACGGGATAAATTGACAGAGGAAGGTTGCAATACAGCGCTAGAAACACAGAGCTAAAACGACGTTAAAACGTTATTGCAAAGTGGATGCCTGCATAGGTTTGATCCTGTGAACTCATATCGCCATTGGCTGAGGCTTCTTGCTCAATATCACTCTGGGCAATGCTGTGGCTAATGTGCCCGCTAATATTCATGCTTGGGGTCAGTTGATAATTCGCTTCGAGGCCAAACTGCAGGTTATTACTGCCATCGTGTTCTTCTGTGCGGTATTTAAAATCAAACCCTTGAGTGATATAGGGCGTGAGGCTGAACTGGTCTGTGATATTCCAATAACTGTGCAAACTCACTTCAACAAAGTAGCCTGCCGCTTCTGTGGAATAGACATAACTCACCGATGGTACCAACCAAGCTGTGGCGCTGTAGGCGAGTTCTGCAAATAGCTCGTTATCTTGGCAGCGGCTATTGCTATAGCCTTCAATGCGCTGATATCCCAAATTGGCCTCTAGGTTTTCGGCTAAGTTGAACCCATATTCAAGGCCGATATTCCACTCTGTATAGGCTTGGCTATCACCGCGTCCGACTAAGGCATAAGTGGTTAAGTTGCCGTGTTGAACAGCAGCATTGAGCCAATAAATACCCCCATTTTGCAAGTTATTGCGACCCTGTGAGACATATTTGCTGTCCCAACCTAAATCCAGCGTCACCGCCAAAGGTTCTGTTATCTGGCGGGGTAATATGGTGTTTGAAATACTATCGACTTGTTCTAGGCCCTCATTAGCAACTGCGTTGTGACTAAGGCAGTTGATCCCTAATGTGCAGAGGACGCTGGCGATAAGTTTCACTGAGTGTGTTGCCATATTTTTACTGATTTTGGTCGAGGTACGTTAGTTACGCAGATAATACCTTGCTCACATACAAACATTAATGCGAATTGATTCGATTTGCGATCGAGATTGCAACAATGTGTAGGTAAATAAAACGTAAATCCTAAATGCGAACTAGTTCACTTTTTTTCAGGGGAAATAGGGTTAAGTAAGGCGTTCGAAGGGGACAATCGGTTTTCTCGCCTTGATAAATAGGCCATTAGCCCTTATTTATAACAGATACAGATTGTTGAGGAGTCAATATGAGCAACCCTTTGCTTAGCGGCGCAAAATTACCGCTTTTTTCACAGATTAAACCGGAACATATTCAAGTCGCCGTTGAGCATGCCATTGCTCAGTGCCGCACTAAGATTGATGAAGTGCTGCAGAACCAAGGTCCTTTTACGTGGGACAACTTGGTCGCGCCATTAGAACAGGTTGACGATGAGCTAAGCCAAATTTGGTCGCCCGTTTCTCATATGAATTCAGTGACTAGCACAGATGAGTGGCGTGCCGCCCATGATGCTTGTTTACCTCTTTTATCGGAATACGGTACTTACGTTGGCCAACACCAAGGTTTGTATCAAGCTTATAAAGCGCTGCGAGCATCCAATGAATTTGCACAATTGAGCCAAGCCCAGCAGATGGTGATAGAGCACAGCCTGCGCGACTTTGAACTATCGGGTATTGGCTTAGATGACGCGCAAAAAGTGCGTTATGGCGAGATTGTAAAACGTCTTTCTGAACTCACCAGTGGTTTTTCGAATCAATTACTGGATGCGACGCAAGCTTGGACTAAGTTGATCACTGATGAAGCTGAGCTTGCTGGTTTGCCTGAGTCTGCCAAAGCCGCCGCTAAAGCGATGGCGCAGTCGCGTGAGCTAGAAGGTTGGTTATTTACCTTAGATTTCCCCTCTTATCTACCCGTCATGACCTACAGCGAAAACCGCAGTCTTAGGGAAGAATGCTACCGTGCGTTTGTCACTCGCGCTTCAGATCAAGGTCCCAATGCCGGAGAGTTTGATAACAGCCCGCTGATGGACGAAATTCTTGCTTTGCGCCACGAACTCGCATTGTTACTCGGTTTTGATAGTTTTGCTGACAAATCTCTGGCGACGAAAATGGCTGAAACACCGGCGCAGGTGATGGCATTTTTAAATGAGTTAGCGCTGCGCTCAAAGGATCAAGCTAAGGCAGAACTGGCTGAGCTGAGAGCGTTTGCCGAGGCCGAATATGGCGTGACTGAAATGGCCTCTTGGGACTTAAGTTTCTATGCTGAGAAGTTGCAGCAGCATAAGTATGAGATTTCACAGGAAATCCTGCGTCCGTATTTCCCCGAAGATAAAGTGCTCTCGGGTTTGTTCTACACAGTATCGCGTTTGTTCGGTATCAAAATCCTTGAGCAAAAGGATTTTGACCGTTGGCATAAAGACGTGCGTTTCTTCGATATTTTCGACGAAACTGACGAACACAGAGGCAGTTTCTACCTCGATTTATATGCCCGCACAGGTAAACGTGGTGGTGCTTGGATGGATGACTGCCGTGTGCGCCGTCAAACCGCCAATGGATTACAAAAGCCTGTGGCTTATTTGACCTGTAACTTTAATGGTCCGGTCGATGGCAAACCTGCGCTGTTTACCCATGATGAAGTGACAACCCTGTTCCACGAATTTGGCCATGGTATCCACCACATGCTGACCAAAATCGATGTTGCAGGCGTGTCGGGTATCAATGGCGTGCCTTGGGATGCGGTCGAGTTACCAAGTCAATTTATGGAAAACTGGTGTTGGCAGGAAGAAGCATTGGCCGAAATTTCTGGCCACTTTGAAACCGGCGAACCATTACCTAAAGCCTTATTAGATAAAATGCTGGCGGCGAAAAACTTCCAGTCTGGCATGATGATGCTGCGCCAACTCGAGTTCTCGTTGTTCGATTTTAGAATGCACCACGAATACGATCCCGCTAAAGGCGCGCGCATTCAAGAAACCTTAGACGAAGTGCGTCGTCAGGTAGCCGTATTAACGCCGCCGGATTTTAACCGTTTCCAACATGGATTTGCCCATATTTTTGCGGGCGGTTATGCCGCAGGTTATTACAGCTATAAATGGGCTGAAGTGCTCTCGGCTGATGCGTTTTCCCGTTTCGAAGAGGAAGGTATTTTCAACCCTGAAACGGGTCGTCGCTTCCTGCACAATATCCTCGAAATGGGTGGCTCAGCCGAACCTATGGACTTGTTCAAACAGTTTATGGGACGCGAGCCTAATATCGATGCCCTGTTAAGACATTCAGGTATTGCTGCATAAGCAATTGTGAGTTTTGATAAATCAGCCCATTTTAATGGGATGATTATTTGAGGGTATTTAGCTTAATCGAACGATAAAAAGACGCCTTAGGGCGTCTTTTTTGTGAGCTATATCCCGCTTGCCCTGTGGTATGACCTCTGTTAGCCTGTGGCTCTTATTTCAAGGGCGGCGCGTTATGAATCTGTATTTTCGTTTGTTTTGGTTGTTATTCTGGCGCACGCGCCATTGTCGTAAGATCGATTTTCTAGGGACAAGCCGTATCACTTATCGTGCTTTACCGAGCGATTGCGACATCAATTTCCATCTAACTAATTCTCGCTATCCCGCGTTTATGGATCTGGCGCGGACTTATATGTTGGCTGAGATGGGTCTGCTGAAACGTTTCTTAAAGTTGAAGTGGATGCCGATAGTCAACGCCGCCGAATTTACCTATATTCGCGATATTAAGCCGCTGAAAACTTTTGAGATTGAAACCAAAGTCGTCGGTTGGGATGAAAAATATTTCTATATTGAACAACGCTTTGTGAGCGAACGTGGCCTACATTGTATCGTCCATGTACGCGGTGTGTTTGTGTGCAAAGGTAAGCAAGTGCCGCTAGATGTACTAGTGAAAGAAGCGGGTTATACCGATCCTGCACCTGAGTTGCCGCCCGAAGTCGTGAAGTGGAAAGCGTTTTTGCAGTTGAAGAAAGAACGCAATATGTGATTGTGTTGAGGCATGACTTACTTGCTAAGGTATGCCTCTTATTCCTGCCGTTTCCTCCATCTCAGCCAGTAACACCTCTTCTTGTACTAACATCCAAGCGCCACGCAGTTGTGCCTGTTGCCAATAGCGCACGATTTCATCTAAATCCAACAGGTTTAGATGTTGGAAGCTATAGCTTAAGCAAGGGATGAGTGCACAGTCGGCTAAGGTAAAACTGTCGCCACAGACCCAATGATGTTGTGTGAGTTGCGCGTCTAAGCGTTGAAACTGTGTCAGTAGTTGCTTCTCTAATTGTTTGATTTCGAATTCATTACTGTCTTCTATATGCTTTAACTTTTCTAATTGAAATAATGGGTTGTTAATATCATTGTCTATGATGCGATCGAACAAACGTACCTGTAAGTTGCGTTGTGGTTCTTGTGGCAGCAGTTGGGTACTGTTTTCAAAATGCCTATCTAAGTACTCGATAATAATGCTGGATTCGGGTATCAGCTGTTCATTTTGGGCTTTAAGCAGGGGGATTCGCGCTTGCGGATAACGTTGGTGAAATTCCTTGCGGGACAAAGGGTCGCGTAGATCTATGATTCTGGGGTAGAAGTTGGCCTGCTTTTCATAAAGTGCGATGAGCACTTTCTGTGAATAGCGTGATAACGGGTGATAAAAAAGCTCCATAGGCACTCACTCCAAACCCAGTCTTTTACGGACTTTACGTTTTAACTTTAGTCGTAATTGAAGCGCTTGCTGTAAGAGTTTTCTTAAAAAATGCTGGAATAAACACAATTTTTATTGGCAAAGCCAAGTGATCCATCAGGGATAAAAATCGGTATTATGAGCCCATATAGAAAGTGTCGGGATTTAATCATTTTAAAGGTAATAATATGAGCCAGTTAGAGCGTTTTTCATCAATTTATGCCAGAGCCAGTGAGCGCAAAGGCGGACCTGCTGGACTCGAAGCCTTATTGTCTGGTTGCCTGTCTGATGATGAAATTCGCCAATATCGGGATGCTGAATTATTGTCGGCGATGAGCCGTCAGGTGTTTCAAAGTGGTTTTGTATGGCGGGTGGTTGTTAACAAATGGCCCGAGTATGAGAAGTCTTTCTTTGGGTTCGAACCGCATAAAGTATTGATGTTATCGCCTGAACAAATTCAAGCGCGGGCAAGTGATGCGACCTTGATTCGCCATCTTAAAAAGACTCAAGCTATTTATGATAACGCTCTGATGATCCACGATGTTGCTCGCGAACATGGCAGTTTGGCGCAACTGATCGCCGCTTGGCCGACACAGGATATTATTGGTTTGTGGGCGTTGTTGAAGAAACGCGGTACTCGATTGGGCGGCAATACGGGTCCCTATTTTCTGCGCGGTATTGGCAAAGATACTTTTTTGTTAACCGATGATGTACAAGGCTATTTTAAAGCACATAAGTTAGTCGATACGGGTTTTTCATCACAAACGGCGCTTAAGCAAGTGCAAGCCGTATTTAATCAGTGGCAACAGGAGTCGGGTCGTTGTTTGGCTGATATCAGCCGTATTCTGGCTTGCAGCGTGGGCGATAATCGAATTTAGTCCTGTTAAGTTGTGATTGAAGATGAACAAATTAGTTTTAATAGACAAATATTGCTTTGCTAGCAATATTTTTCATTACAGAAGCATTATTTGTGGGAGTCTGAGTTTCATTTAATGGAGTATTAATCTGAATTTCGGGTTTGCTCCGTTTTGGGGTAACCACTAAAATAGCCCGCTAGCTATTATTTGTGACTGTTTAATTGTGTGGCGTTGACTCATAACGCTGGCGCTGCCTTTTAGCCGTGCACAAATAGTAGATGTAATAAACTGCACAGCAATCCGCTATCGGATGTATTCATGTTTTTACGCACAAGCAGTCTGAAGCCAGCTCTTTGCTTACTCTCTTTCGGTATTGTCAGTCTTGATAGGGGCGTTTTTAACGACTTGATACTGAGAGTGGCCTGAGTAAAAACAAGCGCGCTGCGTTTTCGTCTCTATGTACAAATTATTGCAACAAGTGACGGTTAAGCTAACGTCATTGAGCTGTGGGCCTTGGCCTGCCGCAAGTCTAGAATATGAACAGATTTGCAACATATTCAATATGGAGTAGGCTTATTGGGTGTTTTACGGCATATCCCCCTAACAATGCCACTCAAAGTTAACCGATTTTTTAAATCGAATAACAATTCGATGAATATAGTAATGCTGAATGAGTGAAAATTTTCATTAGTTTACAATTTAGTTTCGTTATCTTCCTTGTTGATTCATATAGGCTATGAGATAAATAACGGATTTGATTTTAGTTACAATTACGGCTCGTGTCAGCGCAATAAGTGTACTGGTATGTGGGCAGTTAATATTTGAAGGAGTTCTCATGCGGCAGACAATTAAACTTGCCTCAGTTATAAGCGTGGCGTTATGGATGGCAGCTTGCAGCCCTCAAGAAGAGAGCGCTCAGGCGGGTGCTGGTCCACGTAGTATGGAAGTGGGAATCCTTAATGTTGTTGCCCAGCCACAAGTGATTCAGGTGGAATTACCAGGACGCAGTAAAGCTTTCCTCGAGGCTGAAGTTCGTCCACAGGTTAACGGTATTATCACTAAGCGTAGTTTTGTTGAAGGTGGCAATGTGAAACAGGGTGAATCTCTGTATCAGATTGACTCTTCTACTTATAAAGCTGCTTTAGTGAGTGCCAATGCTGATTTAGCCAGAGCGAATGCGGGCTTAGCCTCAGCAAAAGCTAAGGCGGCACGTTATCAGCAATTGGTAAAAACCAACGCCATCAGTAAGCAAGAGTTCGATGAAGCTGAAGCGGCATATAAAGAAGCATTGGCAAATGTAACCGTGGCTGAAGCTGCGATTAACACCGCTAAAATCAACCTGCAATATACTGAAGTATTAGCACCTATCTCTGGTCGTATCGGTAAATCGAGTGTGACTGCGGGTGCGTTAGTCACTGCCAACCAGAGCCAAACGCTGGCGACGATTCAACAACTTGATCCTATCAATGTGGATATCGCGCAATCGAGTGCTCAGTTGTTACGTCTTAAAGCTAAGTTGCAGCAAGGTAAACTACAAGCTTCAGAAAATGCAGACGTGAAATTATTGCTTGAAGATGGTACTCAATATAGTCATCCGGGTAAGTTGCAGTTCGCTGAAGTGAGCGTGGATCCAAACACTGGCTCAGTTATTCTGCGCGCAGAATTCCCTAACCCTGAAGGTATCTTGTTACCTGGCATGTATGTTCGCGCTATGTTAAATGCGGGCACTGATCCACAGGCTATCTTGGTTCCACAAAAAGCGATTACGCGTAACTCTAAGGGTGAAGCTGTGGCTATGGTGGTGAATGACCAAGGTTTAGTCGAAGCGAAAACAGTGACGACCGCAGAAGTGATTAACAACCAATGGCGAGTCACTTCTGGTTTAACTGTGGGCGACAAGTTGATTGTGGAAGGATTACAGAAAGTTCGTCCCGGCGCTCCAGTAACCACCAAAGTTATTTCTGAAACGCAAGCACAATAGGGCATAGCTATGGCACGTTTTTTTATTGATCGCCCCATCTTTGCGTGGGTGATCTCCTTGATTATTATGCTGGCGGGGATCCTCTCGATCCGCTCGCTGCCAGTGTCCCAATATCCTAACATTGCACCACCGACCGTGGTGATCAGTGCTAACTATCCTGGCGCTTCCGCTAAGATTGTTGAAGATTCTGTGACTCAGGTGATTGAGCAACGTATGACGGGTATCGATCACCTCCGTTATATCGCCTCAGCCAGTGACAGTTTTGGTAATGCTGAGATCACTTTAACCTTTAACGCTGAAGCCGATCCGGATATTGCACAGGTTCAAGTACAGAACAAGTTACAGGGCGCTATGACCCTGTTACCGCAAGAGGTGCAGGCACAAGGGGTTAACGTTAACAAGTCGAGTTCAGGCTTCTTAATGGTATTAGGCTTCGTATCGACCGATGGTTCGTTAGATAAAGGCGATATCGCCGACTATGTTGGTGCGAACATTCAAGATCCTATGAGTCGCGTACCTGGCGTAGGTGAAATTCAGTTGTTTGGTGCCCAATATGCGATGCGTATATGGCTAGATCCGTTGAAATTGACTCAATACAACTTGACCAGTTTAGACGTTATCGCAGCGATTCGTTCTCAAAACGCTCAAGTTTCAGCTGGACAGTTAGGTGGCGCGCCCTCTGTGGCAGGCCAAGAGTTGAACGCAACGGTATCGGCTCAAAGCCGCTTACAAACGGCAGAAGAGTTCCGTAAAATTATCCTTAAATCGGATATTTCAGGCGCAAACGTCTTCCTAAGCGATGTGGCACGGGTTGAATTAGGTTCTGAAAGTTATGCTGTGGTGTCACTGTATAACGGTCAACCTGCGACAGGGTTAGCGATTAAGCTGGCAACGGGTGCTAACGCGCTTGATACTGCTGAAGCTGTTCGTGAAAAAATTGCTGAGATGAAACCTTTCTTCCCGCAAGGGCTAGAAGTTGTTTATCCATACGATACAACGCCTTTCGTTGAAAAATCGATAGAAGGTGTAGTGCATACCCTGCTTGAAGCTATTGTACTAGTGTTCATCATCATGTACCTCTTCTTGCAAAATTTCCGTGCAACTTTGATCCCGACTATTGCGGTACCAGTGGTATTGCTGGGAACCTTTGCGATTCTGTCGTTAGCGGGTTTCTCGATTAACACTTTAACCATGTTTGCTATGGTGCTCGCCATTGGTTTGCTGGTGGACGATGCGATTGTGGTGGTGGAAAACGTCGAGCGGGTAATGGCCGAGGAGGGCTTAAGTCCACTGGAAGCGACGCGTAAGTCGATGGATCAAATTACCGGTGCTTTAGTCGGTATCGGTCTGACCCTCTCCGCAGTGTTTGTCCCTATGGCATTTATGTCAGGTTCAACTGGGGTTATTTATCGTCAATTCTCTATCACTATCGTATCTGCGATGGCGTTGTCTGTTCTAGTTGCTTTGATTTTAACTCCTGCACTTTGTGCGACTATGCTCAAACCGATTAAGAAGGGCCATGCTCATATCGAAACTGGCTTCTTTGGTTGGTTTAACCGTAGTTTCGATAAACTGACTAATCGTTATGAATCGAGCGTTGCTGGGATCATCAAGCGCGGCTTTAGAGTGATGGCGATTTACGTTGTGCTGGTTATTGCAGTCGGTTGGATCTTTATCCGTATGCCTACGGCGTTCTTACCAGATGAAGACCAAGGTATTTTGTTCACGCAAGCCATTTTGCCGACTAACTCAACTCAAGAAAGTACCTTAAAAGTATTGGAGAAAGTGTCTGATCACTTTATGGCTGAGGAGGGCGTGAGGTCGGTGTTTAGTGTGGCGGGCTTCAGTTTTGCGGGTCAAGGGCAAAACATGGGTATCGCCTTCGTTGGTTTGAAGGATTGGTCTGAGCGTGAAGCGCCTGGTATGGATGTGAAGTCTATTGCTGGTCGCGCTATGGGTGTGTTCGGTCAGATGAAAGATGCCTTAGTATTCGCCTTCGTACCGCCTGCGGTAATCGAGTTGGGGACGGCGAACGGTTTCGACATGTACCTGCAGGATAAGAACGGCCAAGGCCACGAGAAGTTAGTGGCGGCACGTAATCAACTGCTTGGTATGGCGGCACAGAATCCAAATCTGGTGGGTGTGCGTCCAAACGGTCAAGAAGATGCGCCAATTTATCAATTACATGTAGATCACGCTAAGTTGAGCGCGTTAGGCATTGAAATCACTAATGTGAACAATGTGCTTGCAACGGCTTGGGGTGGTTCTTATGTGAATGACTTTATTGACCGCGGCCGCGTGAAGAAAGTATATGTGCAAGGTGATGCCCAGTATCGTATGCAACCGGGAGATTTAGATTCTTGGTACGTGCGCAATAACAAGGGTGACATGGTGCCATTCTCTGCGTTTGCCACTGGTGCATGGGAATACGGTTCTCCACGTTTAGAACGCTTTAACGGCTTACCATCGATGAACATTCAGGGTGCCACAGCTCCTGGATTCAGTACCGGTGCAGCTATGACAATTATGGAAGACTTAGCCAAGCAGCTTCCTCCTGGTTTTGGTGTCGCGTGGAACGGTCTATCGTATGAAGAACGTCTATCGGGTAACCAAGCGCCAGCGCTGTATGCTCTGTCGATCTTAGTGGTCTTCTTAGTATTGGCAGCACTCTATGAAAGCTGGTCGGTACCCTTTGCAGTTGTGCTCGTGGTTCCGCTTGGGATCATCGGTGCCTTGATTGCAATGAATGGTCGCGGCTTGCCAAACGACGTGTTCTTCCAAGTGGGGCTGTTAACCACAGTAGGGTTAGCGACTAAGAACGCCATCTTGATTGTGGAATTCGCCAAAGAGTTCTATGAGAAAGGTTCAGGCTTAGTCGAGGCGACCTTGCATGCGGTGCGTGTGCGTCTTCGCCCCATCTTAATGACGTCTCTAGCCTTTGGTCTGGGTGTTGTGCCGTTAGCTATCAGTACCGGTGTCGGCTCTGGTAGTCAAAACGCCATTGGTACAGGTGTACTCGGCGGTATGATGAGCTCGACTTTCCTAGGGATCTTCTTCGTACCATTATTCTTCGTGATAGTGGAGCGTCTCTTCAGTAAGCGCGAGAAGAAAGCTAAAGAACAGAAGCCAAACTCAGCTGAATAAGCTCGATCGTTTCTAAACTTCTAAACTAAAGCCCTGCAATTGCAGGGCTTTTTGTTATTTTAATGCTGTTAGTTATAAAGATGGATAGGCACTGTGCGCGAGTTCTGGCATATTGCGCTGAGGCAGTTAAGAGGACGAAACATGGATGATGCTGCGTTGGAATTGCAAAAACTAGATGCACTCATTGCTAAGGGTAAGATGTACGTCATTTTGGCCTTTGGCGTATTTTTCTGGGGTATGCTGACGTCCCTCGTGGTCGCCTTAATACATTATTTTGTCTCGGGCGATCCATTCTGGGCGGAACTGCAAAGAGCGCTCTATATTTATCCCATTGGCGGTATTTTATTTGGTTGGTTTGTGTGGGTGCAGATTAATCGTAAGCGAGATAAACTGCGCGCCCAATAGTATCAATAGTTGTGGTTAAGCTGAGTGTAGGGGTGACATGGTGTTTTCGTGGGGTAATCTTGCCACTAAGCAACTTATCGTGGGAATGGTATGCCATGGCATAGCGCTGGCGTTTTTGGCCTATGGCGTTTATGCATTTTACTTGCAGGAGCTTGTACTGCCAGAGTTAACTCGCTGTGTCGGTGCTGCAGTGTTATTTGTGGGCATGGGGCTAGCCCCTCAATTATTTTTTATGTCAGTGAGCCAGATAGTATCGCAAGCTGAGGACTCGACATTAAAATCTACCCTACAGACCTATGTGTTTAATCTAGGTATTTTTTTGATGATCTGCAGTCTGTTAATGGAATGGCTATACGACTAAAGCTATCGAATAAAGAAAGGGCGTCGACTTCATCATCGACGCCTTTTTTATTGCGATTAAGGCGTGTAGTAAGTCGCGGCTCCTGGCCCAACGGGCAGACCAAAGCCAAATACCCACAGGAAGAAGAACGCTGTCCAACCCACGAAAAACACGAGCGAGTACGGCAGCATAGTGGCGATCAGCGTACCTATCCCTAGGTTTTTCTGGTAACGACAGGCAACCGCTAAGATCAAGCCAAAGTAACTCATCATAGGTGTGATTAAGTTAGTCACCGAATCCCCAATACGGTACGCCGCTTGAATCGTTTCGGGCGCATAACCAACCAGCATGAGCATAGGCACAAAAATAGGAGCGGTAATGGCCCACTGGGCCGAGGCACTGCCAAGCATCAAGTTGATAATGCCGCAGAGCATAATAAAGAACAAAAATACGATTGGGCCCGTCAAGCCTATGGATTGCAGTGCATCGGCACCTAACACCGCCAATACTGCGCCTAAATTACTCCAGTTGAAGAAGGCGACAAACTGCGCGGCGAAAAAGACGAGGACGATGTACATGCCCATAGTGCTCATGCTGTGGGACATGGCATTGATGACATCTTTATCATTTTTGATGCTGCCCACGACTTTGCCGTAAATAAAGCCCGGTATGGCAAAACAGATAAAGATAAAGGCGACTATGCCCTTGAGGAATGGCGAACCTGAGATGAGACCGGTTTCAGGATGGCGCAGCGGTGCGCCTTCTGGTACGACTGAAATCGCTAAAATAACCGCGAGCACTAACATAGATAACCCAGCCCATTTTAAGCCGCGTTTCTCAATAGCACTGATGCTCTCCATCGATTGCAGTACGGTTTCGTCTGCATCATCATCTTGGTATTGACCTAACTTAGGTTCGACGATTTTCTCTGTGACAAAGGCGCCAAGGAAAGTGATCACAAAGGTGGAGACAAACATGAAGTACCAGTTTACTTCTGGGCCGACGTTGTATTGAGGATCTATCATACGCGCCGCAGCTTCGGTAATGCCCGATAGCAAGGGATCGACAGTACCAAGCAATAAGTTAGCGCTATAACCTCCTGAAACTCCGGCAAAAGCGGCAGCTAAACCTGCAAGTGGATGGCGGCCAAGGGAGTGGAAAATCATCGCCGCCATAGGGATAAGTACCACATAGCCAAGCTCGGCAGCGGTGTTGGACATAATGCCGGCAAATACTATGGTCACAGTGACTAATCGTTTAGAGGCACCCATGACTAAGGCGCGCATAGCCGCAGATAATAAGCCTGAGCGTTCGGCAATCCCGACGCCGAGTAGCGCCACGAGTACAGTGCCGAGCGGTGTAAAGCCAGTAAAGTTGGTCACTAGATGCGAGACAATCATCCGCAAACCTTCGGCGTTCATCAGGCTCACCACATGGATTAAACCGTCGGCACTGCGGCCGTGTGAGCCAATAGGTCTAGGATCAACCACGGTTAACCCAAAGTAGCCCGCAATACCTGAAATAATGACCACTGCAACACAGAACAGTGCGAATAAGGTGATTGGATGGGGCAGCAGATTGCCTAAGCGTTCAACAATATTGAGAAAACGTACAAACCAACCACTAGAGCTGATATCGCCCTGTTGTGGATTGGGTTCAGAAGCTTTTTGTGGGGGAATATCGCCGGAATTAAAACTCATCGTCCTTCCTTTATGTCGACCTTTACGCAGCGCAATATTTTGACCCTATAACAGACTCGAGACATTGCCGACGGCCGATTGTGGATGACGTGGCTGAGGGGATAACTCTAGATGCAAGACTCGGAGTGAAAGCTAAGGTAAAAGTTAAAAAATTAGCGGCAAAGTATGATTGTTAAGTTTTAATTGAAACTTAAATGTTGCTATTGACTGTGTTGAAGTGAGGAGGGCGAAAATTAGGATAAAAAAATGGACTCTCGAGGAGTCCAGTATTCACGAGCAAAATTGGATGCTCTAATGTTGTGCCATATCACTATAGACGTTGTTTGCTGTATCGGAGCTGAATATTGATAAATTTATAGGTTAAATGCTGTTTTTTATGCAGATGATCACTTTTCATCGCTGAATATGGCCAGTTTCGTTGATGATTGCTCGTTAGATAACATCGCCAGCTCTGACCAGCGAGTAATTTCATTGTCTTAATCAGCCCGCAGGTGAAATTTTCACTCATTTATGGTTAGCTGTATCCTATTAACAAGAATAAGAAACCTAAGGATGGAAGATGGAAAAATTGTTATTGGGATTAACGCTGATTTTTATCGTGACCTATCTTTGGTACGTCAGCCTAGTCAAAAAGCGCAATACCGCGCTCGAAGCCTTGTCGGGTATCGATGTACAGCTGACCAAGCGTGCCGACCTTGTGCCTAATATTCTAAAAATTGCTAAACGATTTATGGAGCATGAAAAGTCACTGCTCACTGAAATCACCGAATTACGCACTCTGCTAAGCCATAATTACAACAAGGCCGACCCTAGCGCAGTTAAAGAACATTTAGTTCAGGCTGAGCGGTTGAACGACAAAATGAGTACCTTGATGGTGAATGTGGAGAACTATCCTGAGCTCAAGTCCGACAACACTATGTTGCAGGCGATGCAGACCTATAACGAGGTCGAAGCGCATATCTCAGCTGCGAGGCGTTTTTACAACTCGGCAGTTTCCGAGCTTAATACTGCGGTAGAAATCTTCCCCGGCTCGATTATTGCTTCTATGGCGAGTATTAAAGTGATGCCATTCTATGAGGTGAGCGAAGCGGCAAAAGCGCCCGTAGATGCGGCCGAATACTTGTAAGCTTAGCTGTGCAGGGTGAGTTATCACCCTGCAATACTATGACATCAATATGAATATCATCACTTTTATTTTAGGTAGCCCGATTCGGACTTATCGGGGGCCTGTTGGTTTGTCTGCGGATTTGGACGAACTACCTCAACTCGAAGCCTATTACGAAGAACATATCGCTCCAATCAGTCGCAAATATGAAACTAAGCGTGTGGCTTGCCTTAAGGCGGCGCGTAAACGTTTGTATTTGAGTTTGATGATAGTGCTTGGGCTGAGCTTGCTCACCGTTATTGGCTACTACAGCGGTGGCGCTTATTTCCCGCCTTTGCCATTGCTTGCCTTAGTTGGATTAAGCTGGTGGAGCTTTGCTCCGACTCGTGAGTTTAAGCATTTGGTTCAAAATGATATTTATCCGCTGATGTTTAAATATTTCGGCGATGATTTTATTTATAGCCGTGAAATGTGCCTCGACATGAATCGACTCGTTGCGGCTAAAGTATTACCGGGATACGACAAAGTCAGCTTCGGTGACTATATACAAGGCTGCTATAAGGGCGTTGAGTTGGCGGTCAATGAGCTTACCCTGACCAAGAATGTGCAAGTCGAAGAGCTGGATGTCAGTACCAGCAGGCGCAGAACTGTGACCCGCACGGAAACCCAGTTTCGTGGCTTAGTGGTTGAGCTGAGTAGCCATAAAGCGTTTATGGGTCATACTGTTGTGCTGAGGGATCGCGGTGGTTTAGCAAATTTCCTGTCCGACAGCCATGCGGGACTGGTACGAGTCAAACTTGAAGATCCGCAATTTGAAAAAGAGTTCGACGTGTTTTCAACGGATCAAATCGAGTCACGCTATTTGCTCAATACGGCATTTATGGAGCGCTTACAGGAGCTTGCAAAAAATTTCGATGGCAATATTCAATGTGCATTTTTCCGCAATAAACTAACTTTGTTCCTACCGAATCGCAGAACGCATTTTCAAATGCAGTCCATTTTTCATGGCGCAACCTTTTCAGTAGAATTTAGTCAGATAAACCGAGAAATGAAGCAACTCTTTGCTATTATTGAAGTACTTAAACTTAATCAGTACACGGGACTTTGATGTTGCTTACTCGCTCAGCGCTTGCTCGTACACTGACTTTTGCAGCCTTTTCATTGCCCTGCAGATTTGAGGCGCTAGGCCTGTGCTTATTATTGATATCGAGTTTGATGATAAATGCAAATGCTGAGGAGGCGCACGAAAAAGCTAAGCCGCGTATTGTGGCGCGGTACTCACAGAGCGGCATAGTGAGTAGTGAAGGTTTAGAAAAACTCAAAATTTATCAATACCAACAAGCTAATGGTGTCACCGTATTTACCGACAAAGCCCCCGCAAATAACCAGTATCAAATTTTGTTATATGACTGTTTTGCCTGTCGTCCCGATTCGACCATAGACTGGAATGGTATTCGGCTATTTACCGCTAATTATGATGCCTTGATCTCCCATGCAGCCCATAAGCATCAACTTGATCCCGCCTTAATCCGCGCTGTGATCCACGCGGAATCAGCCTTTAATGCGCGTGCACTTTCGCGAACTGGCGCCATGGGATTAATGCAATTGATGCCAGAAACAGCAAAAGAAATGGGTGTAGCAAATGCATTTTTACCCGAAGAGAATATCTTAGGTGGCAGTAAGTATTTGGCACAAATGCTAAAACAGTTCAATGGTGATATCGCATTGGCCTGCGCGGCTTACAATGCGGGGCCGACGACCGTGGTTCAGTACAATGGCATTCCGCCCTATCCTGAAACCCAAGCCTATGTTGAGCGTGTGAAAATTTTATTGAAGCGTTACCGCGAGCAGAAGGACGTTTAGTTGCCGTATTGATAAGCTAAAATGAAGTGGCGAAAATCCGGAGATCATCGCCGCCATTTGAATCGAAGGTTACTCGCCGACTTCCCATTTTACGGTGATGTCACCGTCCACTTGTCCAAGTGTTTTACCCAAGTAATCCATTAATTCAGTTGCGATTTCGTCTAACTGCCAAGGTGGATTGATGATCCATAATCCTGCCGCTGTCATGCCAAATTCATCTGAATCGGGCTTAATGGCTTGTTCAATTCTCAACTGACGTTTAATGCCACTGCTGGCGAGGCGCGATAACATACCTTCGGTCTGAGTGCGATTTACGACTGGATACCACAGGATAAACACACCCGTAGCAAAACGCTTGTGCGCTTTTATCAGGGTTTCGGCCACATCTTGGTAGTCGGTTTTCATCTCGTAGCTAGGATCGACTAGCACCAGAGCACGACGCTCTAATGGTGGTACTGCGGCGATAAGGCCTTTTAAGCCATCACCTTTGATCACTTTAACTTGTCTGTCTTCGCAGAAATAATCATCCAATAACACATAATCAGTGCTGTGCAGCTCGTGCAAGACCATGCGATCTTTAGGCCCTAGCTCCATGTCGATAATGGCGGGTGAACCTGGGTAGAAGTTGAGTTCTTCTGGATTTTCTTCATTAAAATGGCGCACGGCGGCGACATAGTCCTGCAGCGATTGTGGTAGGTCAGTTTTATCCCAAAGCTTAGCTACACCTTCGAGGTATTCACCTGTTTTCTGTGCAAATTCATCGCTTAAAGCATAACCACCCGCACCTGCGTGGGTATCGATATACACGAGTGGTTTGTCTTTTTTGTGCATCAGCTGCAAGGTTTGTAGCAAGATGGCGTGTTTCAACACATCGGCATAATTGCCAGCGTGATAACCATGACGGTAACTTAACATGGGGTAATCCTAGTAATTTGCAAACATAGCAAAGAGAGGCAAATGCCAGTCGGCAATTATACCTGCGATGGTTCTAGGCGTAAATTTAATGCCTCAGTTGGCGCTCTTTTTATTGGCAAACCAATGTGTGGGGGTTTGCATTTGAAAGGTTTTCAGCCAGAGATTCGCTGGTG
This sequence comes from Shewanella sp. SM68, assembly GCF_025653925.1. Taxonomy (NCBI): domain Bacteria; kingdom Pseudomonadati; phylum Pseudomonadota; class Gammaproteobacteria; order Alteromonadales; family Shewanellaceae; genus Shewanella; species Shewanella sp. SM68. The sequence goes on along the minus strand of NZ_JAKKRU010000006.1, from coordinate 178,458 downwards.
CGGGTTTACCGAATAAATAACCTTGAAATTGTTCGCATCCTAGCGCAGTGAGTTGCAATAATTGGGCTTCGGTTTCGATACCTTCGGCAATGACGTTGAGTTTTAAGCTCTTGGCTAACAGGATGGCGGCGTTAACAATTTGGGTATGGCGTTCACTAATGCCCATTTGACTGACAAAGTAACGGTCGATTTTAATTGTGTCGGCACTGATATCAATGAGCTGGCTTAATGACGCATGGCCAGTGCCAAAATCGTCAATGGCGATAGAAACCCCCATGCGAGCTAAGGTGTTTAGGCGTCGGCCTGTTTCTTTATGGGTTGAAAATACAGAGGTTTCAGTAATTTCAATTTCCAACAATGGGATGAGTTCAGGATGATTCATATAGGTTTGGATCAACACTTTAAAGAAGCGATCCGACAGAATATCTTGCCCTGATAAATTAAAGGCTATCCTAACCAGAGGCACATTCTTAGGCCAAGAACGGATCAGTTGTAGTAATTGCCTGAAGACTTTTATCGCAAAAATCGCCTGCAATTGAGATGACTCTATGATGGGGATAAAAGTGTTCGGCATGATCATAGTGCCGTCTTCGTCAAACATTCTTGCTAGCGCTTCAAAGCTAGTAATGTGGCCATTGGCCATCACTTTAGGTTGCAGCCACATTTCAAGGCGGTTGTGTTTCAGCGCGTCACGGATTCTGGCTTTTTGCGATGAAGCTTCGAGAAGATTGTTAATCAAACCAATGTAATACACCATCACTGGGCTAGCTTGGGTGGTTTGTTTTATGGCAATTAAACATTGCTCCGCGGCTTGCTGCGGTGAGGCTTTATTACCTGAGCTGCAACCGACTCTGCACTCGAGATGATATTCATTCTGTTGTTCTTGCTTAAGTTGTAGGTTTGTTGGAATACGCTCGCGTAATTGTAGCGCTAGGTTTTCAGGGGAGATAAGCGGCAGGCTAGTATACTCGAGTGCAAACGATGCTCCTCTAAATCGGTATATTTTTGCGATATGACCAAAGCGATTTTTGAGTTCAATAGCAAAGGCTTTTAGGATGGCATCTCCGACGCTGATACCGAAAGCAGCATTAATTTGGCTAAGATTATCAATTTTTATTAAGGCTACGGTCATTTCCTGATGGATCAAGCTTGGCGCTGGGTTATACCAGTGATTTTCGTTGGGTAATCCTGTCACTAAATCATAGAAATGTGTGCTGATGTGGTGTTTTTTAAGGCGACTCAGCTCAATCGCATGGTTTGCCTGTTCTGTGACATCGTGGCAGTGAAATAACAAAGTATCATGGTGCTGTAATGAGGCTTTTTGCAGCAGATATTTAGTGCTGTTATTGTTTTTTAAATGGGTTGGAAACGAGGCCGCCAGTAAATTTGTGCTGGTATCTTCGGTAAGTTCAAAAATGCCACATAGGCGAGTGCTGTTTAGTGTGACTTTTCCAGCGATTTCCCTCGCGGCATTATTCAGGTTGAGAATGACTCCATCCTCATTGCAGAAGAAAGAGGCTGTACCATTATTTTCAAAGATTTCAGCATATTGATCTAATGTATGTTGCAGTGCATTTTGATGCTGGATCATTTGCTGCGCATGGATTTTCTGGGTTTTTAGCAGGCGCATTGCCGACAACGGGATACAGATATTAAAAAACATAAACAGCAAACCGTTTAGATAAGCGTGGGTCGCAGGTAGGCTGATATCAATATCGATAATGGGTGGCAGGTTTTGGTTACGCAGTAGCAGTAAAAAAGGCAATACGTTGAAACACATCATAATAAAAGCGACTTTTCTGCCAAACAGGAAAAGCGCCATCAAGGGCAAGGTATATAAGAAAGTAATACCTACCTGCGATAAGTTAAAGTCAGGGATAAACAACAGCATAGATAAACAGGCTGCAATAACCATAGCCAGCAGGCTGATAGAGCTGACGAGTAAATATTTGCGCGTAAACCATAAAGATAGGAATAGTACGGTTAAAAAACTGACCGTAATGCTGATAATGAAAGTGAGGTTTAACTCATACGCAATTAAAGAGCTATGCAGCACTATGCTAGTGGTCAAGATGGCGCCACTAAGCAGAATAATCCGCAATAAGCTGGTTTTTAATATCGTTTTGTCAGGATTTAAAAAATCTTGCTCCCTGATAAACAAAAAACCTTTTAGCCATTGAAGCAAAAAAAGTCCTTATCCCGTACGGAAGTCACGCAGGTTGGCTGGGGACGTAACATATAACATAAATCACTAAACTGTTATACAAATAGATTGCTGCCTTTATAAATCAGTACATTACAGTGTGATGCTTGTTTGAATTATTAAGGGCGTACTGAGACAAATTGGCTAAGACAGTGATGAGCTTAGCGATGTGTTTTGCTTACTAGCATATTCATAAACGAGATTTTTAGGCATAATGGCCATCATTTTCGTTGGTTAGAAGACAGCCTGTGACCCCGATTTTTTTCAATCAGCAATACCCAACACTTGTGGATATTTGTGCACGTTGGCAACTCGTCTACGATGCGAATGCGACCTTCGAATTGCGTTTTGAATCAGATACTTTATCACTGCATAAACGCGATGAGCCTAAGCTCGATGGCATAGTGGTGGATTTTGTGACTGGCGCCGTCGCCCATAGACGTAAGTTTGGTGGTGGTCGCGGCCAATCTATCGCTAAAGCGGTGGGATTGAAACAAGGGGTAACACCGAGTGTGGTCGATGGCACTGCGGGTTTAGGGCGCGATGCATTTGTGCTCGCAAGCCTTGGTTGCACTGTAACTATGGTTGAACGTCATCCTGTGGTTGCGGCATTGCTTGAAGACGGCCTGCGCCGCGCCTATCAAGATGTTGAAATCGGCGATTGGATGCGTGAGCGGATGCGCCTGTTTCATGGTTCTAGCCTAGAAGCACTATCGAAATTGGCACAAGAGGTGGATGTGGTTTACCTCGATCCTATGTACCCCCACCGTGATAAATCGGCCCTTGTTAAAAAAGAAATGCGTATATTCCAATCCTTAGTCGGTGCCGATTTAGATGCCGATGGCTTACTCGCCCCCGCTTTAGCCTTAGCAACTAAACGTGTCGTCGTTAAGCGCCCAGACTATGCCGAAGATTTGGACGGGGTTAAGCCTAATACGGTTATTGAAACCAAGAAAAACCGTTTCGATGTCTATGTAAAAGCCGCGATGAAATAGCGAAGATTTTTCTCATCGCGAACATTGTATGCTTTCAGTGACAACGGCTAGCCCATGCCGATATTTCAGTTTTATGGGCTATTTTCTTTTTGATATTCACTTGTGATTTTTTATATGAAACTCATTCCTCTGCTAAAACAACCGCGTATTCACTGACTATTCTAATGTAAAACTTCTCATAACATTATGTTTCGTATTAACTATTTTGTTTATAAAGGGGATTTACAATGCAGAACAAGCATTGGTCAAAAGTTCAGTTATTGCATGAGGTGGTCACCAATCCCAATATCATAGTCAAAGGTCAGCATAGCTATTACAGTGATTGCTGGGATGCTGGCTTTGAGGGAGCAGCGGTGAGATATCTTCATGGCGATGAAGTGAGCCGTGAGTGGGAACCTAAGTGGTCTATCGATAAACTTTATATCGGTAATTATGTGTGTATCGCTGCCGAAGTTGTGATCTTAATGGGCGGAAATCATACGCATAGAGCAGATTGGTTTTGTTTATACCCCTTTATGGATTTCATCGAGGATGCCTACGTAGGCAAAGGTGATACTCATATTGATGATGGGGCTTGGTTAGGCATGAGATGTATGTTGATGCCAGGGGTGACGATAGGTGAAGGTGCGGTTGTTGCCGCAAATAGTGTTGTCACCCAAAATATCGAACCCTACAGTATTGTGGCGGGATCACCCGCGAAATTAATCAAGTATCGGTTTGATAAAGACGTCATTACTGAGTTACTGGCGTTAAAAATCTACGATTGGCCTGCCGAAAAGTTTGAAAGCTTAAAGCGGTATTTGTGTTCGGCGGATTTTGACGCGCTCAGCAAAGCGATCACTCTCTATGACCAATCTGTACATCAAAATAAATAGCCGTTAGTCCCAAAGTGAAAGGTCGCGCTCAGTCGAGGCCTTTCACTTATCCTGCCTTAAATCTGCTTTTGGGCGCTTTCGCTAAGTCGACCAGTTCTTCGATGATCACCCGTAGCTTGGGTTGGAGGTAAGGAGTTTTAAGCCAAATTAAGTGGATGGGTGTGTCGTCACTGGCGAGTTCGTCTAGTACTGAGATAAGTTCACCAGTTTTAAGATAGTCCTCAACTAACCATATCGGCACTTGCGCTAAACCCACTCCCGCCAGTGTGGCCGCTAAAATGGCTTCGCAATCAGCTATTTCGTGGCGTACTGGAATGTCATAGGCCTCAGTGACCCCATCCTCATTTTTAAGTAACCAGCGATGTTGCTGCCCAAGCGGCCAGCCGACAATGCATTGGTGCTGGCTGAGATCTTCTTTGCCTTGTGGCGTGCCAAGTCGAGCGAAATAGGCGGGAGATGCGCAGATCACTCGGCGTTGTTCTCCTAATCTACGGGCGACTAAATCCACAGTGTCGCCGAGTTGTCCGACACGCACCGCCAAATCAATGCCGTCACTGAACAAGTCAGTCGCTCTATCGTTGAAGGTAATAGATAACTCGAGCTTGGGATATTTTTGCGATAGTGATAATAGGGTTGGCAGTATATATCGCCGCCCAAATGTCACGGGTAAATCCACTCGCACTCGACCAGAGGGAATTTGCTGTTCGCTGCCGAGTCGGCTCTGTGCATTGTCTAGGATTGCCATGGCATTTTGGCAATCTGTGAGGTATGAATCGCCATCATTGGTTAAGCTCACACGCCGTGTGGTGCGGTGCAGCAGCTTAGTGCCTAAGCGGGTTTCTAATCGCACTATGCTTTTACTGAGCGCCGAACCAGTCATGCCTAACGCCTGCGCCGCTAAGGTAAAACTGCCTAGCTGGGCAACTGTGACGAAATGGCGTATCTCAACAAATTGATTATTTATCACGGCAATTAATTCCTTATAGGACTTAGTGAGGGTCATTTTAGTGACTTAATCATGGTAAGTGAATCGCGTAAGCTACTACCACAGTATGAAAATGAGCGTTAACGTACAAGCGAACGTCATTTTGTAATTGATTAAAAAGGTTTTTCTATACAATCAACCTTAACCTCCTATTGAGTGAGCAAACTATGAAATCGTCGAATAATTTGCAAGGTAAAGTGGCTTTTGTACAAGGTGGTAGTCGTGGTATCGGTGCCGCCATTGTTAAAAGATTGGCGAGTGACGGCGCCGCAGTTGCCTTTACCTATGTTTCATCTGAGGCGCAGTCGCAATTGCTGGTGGACGAAGTTATCACTCATGGCGGTCAAGCCATTGCCATTAAGGCCGACAGTACAGAGCCTGAGGCGATCCGTCGTGCCATCCGCGAGACCAAAGCGCATTTCGGTGGCTTAGATATAGTGGTTAATAATGCGGGTACGCTGATTTGGGATAGCATTGAAAATCTGACGCTAGAAGACTGGGAGCGAACTGTTAATACTAATGTGCGCAGTGTGTTTGTGGCCAGTCAAGAAGCCGCGCTGCATATGAATGACGGCGGCCGCATCATCAATATCGGTAGCACAAACGCTGAGCGTATTCCGTTTGTAGGTGGTGCGATTTACGGCATGAGTAAATCGGCCTTAGTCGGTTTGGCTAAAGGACTCGCGCGGGATTTAGGCCCACGAGCTATTACGGTGAATAATATTCAGCCTGGACCTGTGGATACCGATATGAACCCTGATAATGGTGATTCATCCGAGCCCGTTAAGGCGATGGGCGCCCTAGGGCGTTATGGTAAAGCCGAAGAGATCGCCAGCTTTGTCGCCTTTATTGCGGGCCCAGAAGCGGGCTATATCACAGGGGCGAGTTTGATGATTGATGGTGGGTTTTCTGCATAAGTTTTGCCTGTATTTATCTTTTAGGCAAAAAGTTTGATTCCAATCATTAATAAGCCTGCACAAGAGTCACTCTGGCGGGCTTTGCTTAAGTTGTGGCTAGTTATGTAGAATCAATATGTTAGAGCATAAAAACTTGTTGAGTATGATGGTAATAACTTAGGTCGTTGTTACTCAAATTATCCGTCAGCAAAGCGCGGTTTTATTGAAATGGTGGACTATGGCTTGACTCAGGCAAGGCAAAATAATTTGCTTGTTGATGAACTATTGTTACAATCCGCCGGTCTTATCTTCAGCTATCTGTTGAAAGACACTCATTTTTTATCTTTATTATCAAAGAATAAGACGAAGGGAAATCCAAATTTCTAAGTTATCGACTAAGCAAACAGGCAACCTATGGGGCGTGATGGTGTTTACCATTCTGACCTTGTTCTGTTTGACTCAAAATAGTGGAATACTTAACTTGTTGCTCAAGGAGTCGAGCGCGCAAGCGATGTCGGCTACGTCTTTTTCTGGTGCTGGTTTTAGCGCCAACTCAGCTTTAAACTCAAGTTCTGCTTTAAACAGCAGTTCAGCTTCAAACAATATGGCTAGCCATGCCGATGCTCAAGCGGCGGGTACTGAGCTGGTCAAAAGTGAACCTAAAAAATGTGAATTGTCTGAGAAATCGATCCGAACCTGTATCGACACTCCGAGTACCATCCCATTTCTTATCCTGCTGTTCCTACTGCCGTTACTTCCCCGCGCCTCCCGCGTGATAACACTGTTACCCATACAAGGTTATCAAGCTAAACCTAGGCGAATACATCTCACACATTGTCGCTTTCAAGAATAAAAACTTATTTATCAATTTGATAGGTGGGTTTGTTTAGGCATGCTTTCTCTCAGTTAATATTTGACTTTTCTCGCCAGTTTGCCGGTAGAAAAGAAAGTTAAGCGGCTGCAGAACATCCAATTTTACACATCACACCTCCCTATCTGACTGCTTGAACTTAAGCCTTCTATCACGCTGATGTTTCTTAAGCCATAACGATATTGGTAACCAGAACATAGCGTTAGCCAATATTTATATGGCCTAGAAGCAAGGTAAGCATGCACGCAGCATCACAGAGTCTTGTTTAACTTAGCTTGGTCTAACAGCGCTTAAGTATTGCAATGGCAAATGCTGACGATATATCGAAGAGATTAATATGCAATTTAATAACAAACAGTTAGTGCATATTGGGGGGGACAAAATGAGTACATTAAAATCCATGTTAACCAGATTCTGGATACTCGCCTTGATAGTGACGAGTCCGTCGCTAATGGCCGCATCGACGGGGTGGTTGGTTAATGATAATCACCCTCCAGCCAAAGTACGTTTTATGCTAACGGGGGAGGTTGATCCTGCAACGAATACTTTGCCCGCTGTGCTTGAAGTACAACTTGAGGGCGATTGGAAAACCTATTGGCGTAGTCCTGGGGAAGGCGGTATCGCGCCGACGATAAAATGGGATGGCTCACACAATCTACAGCAAGTGGATTGGAGATGGCCAGCGCCAGAGGAATTCTCATTATTGGGGTTACAAACCTTTGGGTACAAAGGTAATACTACCTTCCCATTAACCCTAAAAGTCGATGATATCGCTGCTCCAACTCAGCTGCGCGGCAAAGTGACCTTGTCGACCTGTACCACCATCTGTGTACTGACGGATTATCAGATTAGTCTCGACTTCACGCCTAATGCGCTGCAAGCGGATACCGATGCTATGTTGGCTTACAACAAGGCCGTGTCGCTTGTGCCACAAAAAGTGTTGACCCAAGAGGGCCAAAATCCTGCCATGACAATGGGTTGGGATGCCGCCAAAGGTCAACTTGAAGTCAGACTCAATGATGCCAATTGGCAGCAACCCACAGTGATTATCGATGGCGAGCCAGATACCACATTTAAGCTAGTGAGCTTAAAACCGAGTGAAAGCGATGTTAACGGCAAGCAATTGGTCGGTATTTTTAGCGGTAAAAGTTGGCTGGGTGAGCCCGAAGTCTTAGGTAAATCGCTGAACATGACTGTCGCCGATAGCGAGCGGGCGTTGGAATACAGCGCCGAGGTTAAGCCTGTGGTAATTACCCAAGAAAGCACCTCGATATTTGGCATGATTTTGTTAGCGCTTATCGGTGGTTTGATCTTAAACGTCATGCCCTGCGTGTTACCAGTGCTTGGCATGAAGCTCAGTTCAGTGGTGGCCGCGCCAGATCTTAAGCGCAATCAAATCCGCCAACAGTTCATCGCATCAGCGCTGGGGATATTGGCCTCATTCTGGTTACTCGCTGGCTTTATCTTAATGCTTAAGCTTACAGGGCAGGCGATTGGTTGGGGCGTGCAGTTCCAAAACCCTTGGTTTATCGGCTTTATGGCGCTGGTGACCACAGTTTTTGCATTCAATATGTTAGGTGTATTTGAGATTAACTTACCCTCTAACGTGCAAACCAAGTTAGCGACGACGGGCGGCAATAATAACAGCGGGCACTTTTTACAGGGCATGTTTGCGACGCTACTGGCGACACCGTGCAGTGCACCATTTTTGGGTACTGCGGTCGCCTTCGCCTTGGGCGCCGATGTACTGAGCTTGTTTGCCATCTTCACTGCGTTGGCCGTGGGTATGGCGTTCCCTTGGTTGATTGTGGCGGCATTTCCGCAAGTGGCGGGTTATTTCCCTAAACCCGGTCGCTGGATGAACACAGTCAAAGTGTTTTTCTCCGGCATGTTGCTCCTCACCAGTTTGTGGCTGATTAGCCTGTTGGCTAGCTTTATTGATGTGCTCTACCTCTGGCCCTTATCGGGTGTCATTGCACTGATATTTATGGTGTTTATGGCTAAAAAATATGGCGCGATTGCCATCGTGAGCTGCTTAGGTATCGGCATTTTACTGTCGGCGGTTATTGCATTTATGACGGTGAACCAGTGGGCTAAACCTTTACCTGCGGATCTTGCTTGGACGCCATTGGATCAAGCATTGATTAATCAGCAGGTCGCCCAGGGCAAGACAGTATTTGTCGATGTCACTGCCGATTGGTGCATTACCTGTAAGGCCAATAAAGTTGGCGTGATCCTGCAAGACCCTGTTTATAGCCTGTTGCAACAGCCGCATATTTTGCCGATGAAGGGCGATTGGACTACGCCTTCTGAGCCCATTACTCACTACCTGCAAAGCCATCATCGTTTTGGGGTGCCATTCAACGTGGTTTACGGCCCGGGTGCACCGCAGGGGATTGAGCTGCCGGAAATTCTATCGACTGACCTTGTGCTCGCTGCGATTGAGCAGGCCTCAGCGTCCCTTGAAAAGTCATCAGTAGCGGCAGAGAAATAACGCTAACGAACAGCCATTCACTCGGACATGTCATTCGGCAATATCACTGGCGAGTCTCATTCAATAGCGAGTCGAGTGGCACTCAACAAATACTCAGGTCAGGGATAACTCTGACTTAAGACAATGGAAATCGATTATGAAACAGACAATTGAAGCACAAAACATCACTGAATCAATGCAGAATACTCAAGTCATCGGAGGCACTAAGATGTCGAAATTTAGCTCTTTATTCAAACATCGCAAGTTGCAGATGTTTGCTGTCTCGGGTGTCGCCATGGCAATGCTGGTGGTTTCCTTGCCTTCGGTGAGCACCATGGCCTATGCCAAAGACAGCAGTTTATCGGCGGCCCAGCAGCAAGAGGTGCGAGCGATTCTTAAAGATGCCTTGATCAATGATCCTGACCTAATGAGAGAAGCAATTATTGCGTGGCAAGCAAGGGAGCAAGAGGGGGCCAATACAGCCATGCAAACGAGCCTAGTGACCCATCATAAAGCCATGTATGAGACCAAAAGCGATCCGTGGAAGGGCTCTGCGACACCTGAGATTGAGATGGTGTATTTCACCGATTTTAACTGCCCATACTGCAAGAAAATCGAGCCTTCGCTGAACCAGCTGATTGAAGAATTTCCGCAGTTAAAAATCATAGTTAAAATGGTGCCGCTGCAGGGCGAAGGCTCCAAAATGGCAGTCGATTTTGCCCAAACGGTTTGGTTAAACGAGCCTGAAAAGTATCTCAAGGTGAAGGATATGTTGATGTCGAGTCCGCGTGGACTCGATGCCGCCGCCATCGCTAAGGTCGCTAAACTGACGGCAACCGAGCGTTGGGTTGGCAACACAGATGAGCGCGTGGCTAAAATGGTCGATGACAATGTTAATTTAATGAATGAGTTAGGCATAGGTGGCACTCCAAGTATGATAGTGGCCGATACGCTTATTCCTGGATTAGTGCCTTACGAAGTGTTAAAAGAGCAGCTTGAAGCCGCGATTGCCGCTAAAGATAAGACGCAGAAGAGCAGTTAAGATGCCGCCAAAGGAAACTGAAAATATGAGCGCCGAACAGGTTTCGACATCTTTATCTAAACGCATATTGGGCTGGATTAAGCAGCTGGCACTTTGGCTGCTCATTGCTCTTATCGTGACCAGCGTGATGGACATCTGGCGCGGCAAAGATATCCCGCGGGATAATTTGCCGCAGCTCCAAGGGACGACTTTGGCTGGGGAAGCGCTTGATATTGCCAAGTTAAGCCAAGATCAGGCGGTATTGGTATACTTTTGGGGCACTTGGTGCCCTGTGTGTAATTTTGTCAGCCCGGCAGTCAATCAAATGTCGGCCTATTACCCTGTGGTGACGGTTGCCATGAATTCGGGGGAGGATGAGAAACTGAGAAAATATCTTCAGCATCAAGGCTATGGCTTTGACACTATTAATGATAGTGACAGCAAGATTGCCCGTGATTGGTCATTGCAGGCGACGCCAACCATTATGATCTTTAAAGAGGGTGAGCTAAAACACTATACGACAGGCTTTACTAGCCTACCCGGTATGTGGTGGCGAATGATGTTCACTTAGACGTGATGCTTCAAGGGCTGTTTTAGGAGAGAAAAAAGCGCTAATCTTGGTTAGCGCTTTTGTATTATCAACTTATTTCAGGTCTAGACAACTAGCTGAAAGCTTAGGATTTACTTCACTAAAGTGAGTAGTGGTGCCTGACTCACAACTTGGAAGTCGAGCGCCATAGTCACACTGAGCGCCGTAATAGTGATGATTGAAAAACCAAACACTTGGCGAGCCCAGCGTTGCATGTCGACGCCGTGGCGATAACCTTTTAATGCCATGGCAAGCCACCACAGGCTGGTTGCGCAGGTGACCGCCATAAAGGCGATACCTGTGTAACCCGCGAGTGGCAACAGCGCACTGACTAAGGCGAACACGGCAATATAAAGCACGATATGCAGTTTTGCTTTGGTCATGCCTTCTGCAACCGGTAGCACAGGAATATTGGCTGCCGCATAGTCATTAAAACGGAAAATCGCGATGGCATAGGAATGTGGCATCTGCCATAGGCTGAACATCAACAGCAAAATAGCCGCGCCCATGTCCATTTGCCCTGTCACACTGCAATAGCCAACCACGGGCGGTACTGCGCCCGAGAAGCTGCCAACTAAAGTGCCATACACTGAGTTACGTTTCATGTAGAGGCTATAAACCCCCACATAAACGATGTAACCAATAACGGCAAATAGCAGGGCTAATGCATTGGTAAACAAGGCTAAGATGCTAAAGCCTAACACACCTAAGGCGAGTCCAAACGCGAGTACGTTACCCACGGCAATTTCGCCCGTGACAGTGACGCGTTTGCAGGTGCGCTGCATCTTGGCGTCGATATCACGGTCAATACAGTTATTGATTGCGCAACCCGAGGCTACGACCAAGGACAATCCCACTAAGCTCGCCAGCATCAAGACCAAATTTACGTCGCCTTTGGCGGCTAATAAAAAACCGCCAGCAACGGAAATCAGATTCCCGAAAATGATGCCAGGCTTAGTGACCTGCACATACCCTTTGAAGCGTGCTTTCCATTGCGGTGACATAAATCTGTCTTGTGTTTGCATAGACTGTTTCTCGTTACATCATCAAAGCGTTGGCTTCGAGTATGATCCACACCGACAAGCCGACGACCATGACAATAATCAGGGCGGTAAACAGGAAGGAGAAGGTATTCACTTTGCCTTCTTTCGAGAAATCTAAGTGCAAGAAGTACTTAAGATGTACCACTATCTGCACTATCGCCATCACTAGCACTAAGCTAAGGGTGGTCGCTTTCTCGAAGTGATGGGTCATTACGGCCCAAAATGGAATGGCGGTTAATATCACTGACAGCACAAAGCCCATTAGATATGACTTAATGCTCGCGGCCAGATCGTCAGTGCCATGGCTATGCTTATCAGTATGACTATGTGCGCTCATTACAGTGCTCCCAATAAATACACGACCGTGAATACACAAATCCACACTATGTCGAGGAAATGCCAGAACAGGCTTAAGCAGCTCAGGCGGGTGATGCTGCGATGACCTAAACCGTTTTTCGCCACTTCAATCATCATGATCGCCATCCAAATCAGACCTGCGGTCACGTGCAAACCGTGCATACCGACAAGGGTGAAGAAGGACGACAGGAAAGCGCTGCGCTGCGGGCCATTGCCATGTTCAATCAGGTGATGGAACTCATAGACTTCCATCCCGATAAACACACAACCGAGGGCGAAGGTCACGAGTAACCAAGCCAAGGTCGCGGCTTTGTTGTGGCGCTTAGCAAAAATTAGCGCCATGCCATAGGTAATACTACTAACGAGCAGGGCGGCAGTTTCGATCAGCACAAAGTCCAATTCGAAAATGTCTTTACCCGAAACGCCACCGTCCGTGTTCATGTAGAGCACAGCATAGGTTGCGAAAACCGAGGCAAACAAAATGCAGTCGGTCATCAGGTAAATCCAAAAACCAAACAGAGTGTTGCCACTCGTATCATGGTGTTCTTGATGATCTTCTGCGTGAGCTACTTCTAAATCTGCTGGGATTGCAATACTCATATCAGCCCCTTACTACATTGTTTAAGTGGGCATTTTCAATGCGGGCCACTTCATCGGGTTGCACGTAATAGTCGACGTCATTGTTATAGGCTCGGAATAAGAACACGATAAACGCGCCCACTAAGCCCACAATGGCTAACCACAGAATGTGCCAAATAGCGGCAAAACCAGCTGCAGTGATCCCCAGCGCCATTAAGATACCGCTTGAGGTATTTTTCGGCATATGGATTGGCTGATAGTGTTTGAGGCCTTGATAAGCCAAGCCTTTTTCTTTCGCATCGGTAAAGGCATCGATATCAGCAACCTGTGGCAGCTTAGCGAAGTTATAGAACTGGGGTGGTGAAGCGGTTGACCACTCTAAAGTATGGCCATTCCATGGATCGCCCGTGGTATCGCGGTTTTGGTCGCGGTCACGGATACTCACGTAGAGTTGGATAAACTGCAGAATGATACCGACCATGATGATGCAAGCACCCACGGCGGCTAAGTAGATCCACAGGTTCCATGCTGGGTTATCCGTATGACTAATTCGGCGCGTCATACCCATAAAGCCCAATACGTACAGCGGCATAAAGGCTACATAGAAACCGATTTGCCAGCACCAGAATGACGCTTTACCTAAACGCTCATTCAAGTGGAAACCTGTCGCTTTAGGGAACCAGTAAGCAAAGCCTGCTAAGTAACCAAATACCGCACCACCAATAATAGTGTTATGGAAATGCGCGATTAAAAACAAACTGTTATGTAGAACGTAATCGGCTCCTGGTAAGGCTAATAGCACACCTGTCATACCGCCTATGGTGAAAGTCACCATAAAGCCTAGCGTCCACAACACAGGTACAGTTAACCGTAGGCGGCCACGGTAGATAGTGAACAACCAGTTAAACAGTTTTACCCCGGTTGGAACGGCAATCACCATAGTCATCACCCCGAAGAAGGCGTTGACGTTGGCACTTGAGCCCATAGTGAAGAAGTGGTGTAACCAAACGATGAAACCTAAAATTGAAATCGCACCGCTCGCCCACACCATAGAGGTGTAACCAAACAAACGCTTAGCCGTAAAGGTTGAGATCACCTCGGAGAAAATACCAAAAGCAGGCAAAATCAGGATGTAAACTTCAGGATGTCCCCACGCCCAAAATAGGTTGATATACATCATGGCGTTACCGCCACCGTCATTGGTGAAAAAGTGGAAATCCATATAACGGTCGAGCGTTAACATGGCTAACACGGCGGTTAATATTGGGAACGACGCTACGATCAAAATGTTCGCCCAAGTACAAGTCCAAGTGAAGATTGGCATTTGCATCAGCTTCATGCCTGGGGCACGCATCTTCAGTACGGTGGCGATAAAGTTCACCCCGGTTAAGGTCGTCCCTATGCCTGAAATTTGCAGTGCCCAGATATAGTAATCGACTCCAACCCCCGGACTGTAAGCCAGTTCTGAGAGGGGGGGATACGCCACCCAACCTGTCTTAGCAAATTCACCTAAACCCAATGAAATATTGATCAGCACAGCGCCAGAGGCGGTCAGCCAGAAACTGAGGTTATTCAAGAAGGGGAAGGCAACGTCGCGTGCGCCAATCTGCAGCGGCACTACTAAGTTCATTAGACCTATCATAAATGGCATCGCCATAAAGATAATCATGATCACGCCGTGGGCGGTGAAGATCTGGTCGTAGTGTTCTGGCGGCAGATAACCTGCGGCGCCGTTGGTGGCGAGTGCTTGCTGGGTACGCATCATAATGGCATCGGAGAAGCCACGAATGAGCATCACTAAAGCCAACACTATGTACATGATACCGAGGCGTTTATGGTCAACTGAGGTTAACCAATTATTCCAGAGTACACTCCATTTTTTGTGTTTAGTGATCAAGGCTGCGATATACAAACCTACCACAGCGACGACCGCTAGGGTCACCATGATGATGGGCTCGTGATACGGAATCGCATCTAAGCTTAATTTACCGAGAAATGACATGATTACTCCGCCTCCACTTTATGAGTGGATGAGTGCTCTAAGGATGAAGGTTCTGTGGATGAGTCTTGTGTTAATGACGGTACAGAAGGTGTTGAGCTATCCATGTCGGCCATGTTCTGTGTATTTTCCATCGCGTGCTCGCCTGCCATATGTGCCATGTCGTGCATACCTTTCATGTCTGCCATGTCAGATGTGTGCTCAGTGCCCATGTGTTCCATGCCTGCGTGCATGTCCATTCCTTCGTGACCTTTCATGCCCTCATGTGAGTCCATGTGCATGTATTGCATCACGATTTGGTCAAACATCCCTTTGCTCACTGAGCCAAAGTATTCAACTGGATTGTATTCACTCGGTTTAGCCAGTGTGGCATAGGCCGCTGAGTCCAATGTCTTGCCCTGTTGTTTTAACTTGGCTACCCATGCCTCGAAGTCGGCAGGTGTTTGAGTGGCAATCGCTTTAAACTTCATGCCCGCAAATCCGGCGCCGCTGTAGTTAGCCGAGATACCGTCGAAGGTGCCGGGCTCGTTAGCGATCAAATGCAACTTAGTGGTCATGCCCGCCATAGAATAAATCTGGCTGCCTAACTGAGGGATGAAGAAGGAGTTCATCGCAGTGTCAGAGGTGATCTTAAAGTTCACCGGCACATTGGCTGGGAACGCCAACTCATTGACCGATGCCACGCCTTGTTCTGGATAAATGAATAACCATTTCCAGTCCAGCGACACTACTTCAACCGTGACGGGTTTCGCTTCGTGTTCTAAAGGCTTGTATGGATCAAGATCATGGGTCGAACCCCAAGTGATCACACCTAGCACTATCACGATCACAATCGGCACTATCCACACTACGGTTTCAATCGCCGTTGAGTGTGCCCATTTAGGCGCATAGATTTCCTGATCACGGCCATCGCGGTATTTCCACGCGAAGTACAATGTCATGGCAATCACAGGGATAACGACAATGAGCATGAGTAGGGTGGCGACGATAATCAGGTGTTTTTCATCGATACCGATTTGGCCCTTAGGGTCCAATACTCCGCCATCACAACCCGCGAGCATGAGTGCTACTGCCGCGATTGCTGCTTTACTTAATTTTCGAATTAACAAAGGAAGATTCCTCTAACCCTAAGATTTACAACTCTGCCAAGCGTGAACCGGCAGTCGCACTAAGCGGCGTTATCTGAGCGCAAATCCTGAGACCCAAGAGGCATGACACAACAATGTGCCGCCATTCCGAGGTAAATCTAAGATCCGCTTTCAGCGCTTAATGCTTAATTTTAATTTAAAAACAGAGGGTTAAAATGGCGGCGCGCGACAACCGTGGGCGGTATGTTCGAGGGATTTTAGCCTTGGGGGTGCTAAAAAAAGTGAAGCGTTAGTTAAATCGAGATGATTGAAAAATTTGAAGCAGCAGTCGATTAAATGCCATAACTGCAGAATAACGAGGGGGTTGAGCAATAATAGGCTGAGCAGACTGGCGCCGATAAACTCGACTAAAAAGCCATTGCTGAGGCTGATTAATTCACTAATATCGACACAACCGCCGATCAACACGGATAAAACGTTAGCAATAGGCAGCACAAACAATAACCCGAAAAACAGGGTTAGATTTGTCATGCTAAAGGTTGAAAGCCGAATAGTTAGGTTCAATCTTTCAACAATGAATTGGCTAAGAGCTAATTTCAATTAATGAGTCCGGCTGAACGGGAAAAGGAGTCAGTTGGCAGAACAAAAAATATTCAGCATGTAACTTTTTTATGCGGCAGGAGGATACCAAGAAGCGGCTATTGAATGAAAGCGGATCCCCGTAGTAAAAGGGCTTAAGTATTAAAAAAACCTTAATTAAAACTAAATTGGATCGTTAGCTTTACAAAATTAACAGTATTTAAACTGATTTTGTTCTCATAAAATAAAAAATTGTGAAGCTTCTCATTTATTCATTTTGGCTAAAGTTGATTTGCTCGTGGCGTCATTGAGTTGATTATAGCCCCTATAAACATGTTAGCTTTACCCGCAAAAAGACTAAGCTTAACTTCTATGGCGGGGCTAATGTTGCCGGTAGTTGTCTTGATGGGTTAGCTTGTTTGTCGCAAGATTGGGCTCGCTAAGTTTGGCTGTGTGATTAAGTGCATTTGAGATCGGCATCCCAAATAAAAACATCACGTTAAATGAGTGATTGTGTCAGTCATTTACGCTATTTACATTAGATAAACCGATTATTAAACTGTGAACTTATCTCGCCCCTGATATGTGCTTGAGATTGAGCCTGTGAGTAGGGCATGATGCTTCTCAATTCTCGAAGTGCGTCAGCATGAAGGACTACACATAAAGTCATTTATCCCATACCTTAAGGTAAACATTTTCATCGCCTTAGCTTACGTTATTGTAGGTAAAATTGGTTTGATGATTGCTTTGCCGCCTGGATATTCTGCTGCAATTTGGCCTGCCGCAGGTATTGCTATTGCCGCTTGTGTTTTATGGAAAGAATATGCGCCTTGGATTGGCGTGTTCATTGGTTCTTTGTTGATTAATCTCAACATTAGCGGACATATCCATTGGGGGTGGTTGCCCTTTGCGATTTCAATTGGCTCATCTATACAGGCAGTGCTTTCTGCCTATGTTCTTGGGCGGGTCGATCATTTATTCACCCTAGACAATCCTAACGCCGTCATTAAATCCTGCTTGAGTTTAGCTTTAACTTGTACAGTAGCGACTGTTTTTGGCAATTTCTCCTTAGTGATTAACGGTACGATTCCACAGTCCGATTTACTGGGTAGTTTAATAAATTGGTGGACTGGGGATTTGCTCGGTGCCGTGATTTTTATCCCTCTGACTATGTTGCTATTTGATAAGCGAGTTATTTGGCGTTCTCGCCGCATTCAGACGGGTGTGCCTTTGCTGGTGGGCTTTTTATTCTGCGTGGGGATTTATTACTACTCAGATATGAATCAGCGCCAACAGTTACGGGATAAGTTTCTGGTTCAATCTAATGCAATTATTAGCAATATTGAAAGTTTTCAAGATGCTAACCTCCAACAAATTGTTGCCTTAGCAAGCTTGTTCGATAATAGCGAGCAGGTTTCTGAGGATGAGTTTGTACAGTTTGGCAAACGCAATATGTTGATGAAGGATGGCTTTAGAGCTTGGTCTTGGTCACCGCTTGTGGCGGCAGCCGATCAGCAAAGTTTTGAGGCATCCATTCGTTCTGTGGTTGGTGGTTCCTACAAAGTGACTCGTCCCGAAGGCTGGCAGGCGAATACTGATGGTTGGCTAGTCCCTGTGATGTATATTCAGCCGCAGATAGGTAACGAAGCGGCCTTGGGATTAGATCTCAATAGTGAGCCGACGCGAGCCGCAGCCATAGCAAAAGTGCGTGCGACGTTAGCACCAGTGATGACAGCCAAGATTCAACTAGCACAAGATCCCAATGGCCCTGGTGGCACCTTACTCATTGCTCCTGCTTTTGACAGATTGGGTAAGATCTCAGGGTTTTGTTCTGCCGTAATTGATTTGCAAGGCATTATTGATGATGTTGATAGTGTAAAAGGGTTGCAGTGGCAACTTACAGATATGAGTGCGGGCGGTACCTTACTTTATAGCAATACTCGAAAATCGTTTCCCGAATTTAGCAGTAAGCTCTTCAGCGATAAAACTGGGCAGTATTTTCAGGCAAACCTGATGTTAGCGGATCGTCATTGGCATATAGTGATTTATCAATCCTATGCGGTGCTGATGGGCGATACTTTTAGCTTATCGCTACTGATGCTGCTGCTCGCCTTTATCACTTGTGCGGTCGTGGGCGGTATGACACTGGTTTCCTCCGGCGAGCGCCAACGTATTGCCGAAAAAGTGACAGAAAAAACCATGGCATTGTCGAAGGAAATTGCCCGCCGTCAGGCTTTTCAAGCTACCTTGGTCGAAAGTGAGCAAAAATATCGAAACCTATTTGATAAGGCCCCTGTGGGGCATGTGCTTAAACGTTTAGATGATGGTCAATTTGTGGCGATTAACCCCGCCTTTCAAGCGATTACGGGTTATTCACTCGATGAGCTTAATCAACTTGATCCTTGGGATCTTACCCCAAAGCGTTATCAATTAAGTGAAACTGAGCAATTAGAGCGCTTAAAGCAGACGCGCCGTTATGGTCCCTATCAGAAGCATTATTTACATAGAAATGGCCAATTAGTGGCGGTGCGCCTTAACGGGGCTTTAGTTACAGGTGCTAATGGTGAACAGCTTATTTTGTTTATCGTCGAAGATATTACCGAGCAGGAGCGTACCGTTGCGCGGGTAAATCTCTTGGCGCAAGTATTTCAGCAGAGTGGTGAAGGCATCACGATTATGGATGCCAACGATATCATTGTGGATGTGAATAGCGCATTTTCTCAGATCACGGGTTATTCCCGAGAGGACATTATTGGTAAAAACTGCCGTTTTATAGAGGCTGAACGAACGGATAAAAGTATCGATTCTCAAGTCCGTGCTGCCCTCGAACAAACGGGTTTCTGGCAAGGTGAAGTCTGGGATAGGCATAAACAAGGCTACGATTTCCCGAAATGGTTGATGATGTCTGTGGTGCGGGATGATTCTGGTGCCGTGAGTCACTATATTGGCAGCTTTACCGATATCAGTGAGCGTAAAGTCAGTGAGGAACGCATTCATTTCCTTGCCCATCATGACTCTTTGACCTTATTGCCTAATCGACTGAGCTTGCAGTCGCGCCTCGAAGTGGTGTTTAAGGATGCTCTGGTATCCCACAGCCAAATAGCGGTAATGTTCATCGACATGGACCACTTTAAAAATATCAACGATACCTTGGGCCATCATGTGGGCGATCAACTGCTGCTAGAGGTGGCCCGACGTTTGAAATACATCGTTGGTGATAATGATACTGTGGCGCGTTTGGGGGGCGATGAGTTTGTGGTTGCCTTGTCCGATACGAACCATGATGAAGTGGCCAGTTTAGCCGAGGCGCTGCGCAGTGGTTTGAGTCAAACCTATGTGATTAATAATCAAGCATTACATTCATCGCCAAGTATAGGGATCAGTTTATTCCCCAATGATGGTGACAGTGTTGAAGCCTTGATGAAAAATGCCGATATGGCCATGTACCGCGCAAAAGCGGCTGGACGCAATAACTATCAATTCTTTACTGCGGCAATGAACACCTTGATCACTGAGCGCCAGCATATTGAAACTGGCCTAAGGCAAGTGTTAGCAAACGACGAATTACGACTTCATTATCAGCCACAAATTGATATTAGAAGCGGGCAAGTGGTCAGTGTCGAAGCGCTTGTGCGCTGGCAGCATCCCGAATTTGGCATGATAGCGCCTGACCGTTTTATTCCCATTGCCGAAGAGATCGACATGATCATCCCAATTGGCCAATGGGTGTTAGAAACGGCGATGGCGCAACTTGCTGTCTGGCGCGCAGCGGGTGCCACTGAGTTGCGAATGGCAGTGAATCTGTCAGCACATCAACTCCGTAAGGATACGATAGTCGCCGATATTACCAATGTGCTGGTGAAGCATAAGTTGGGCAAAGGCGCACTGGAGCTGGAGATTACCGAGAGTGTGACGATGCAATATCCTGAGCAGAATGCGCGCCTATTAGCGGAATTGCGCCAACATGGTATCGAGCTCGCCATCGATGATTTTGGTACAGGATATTCCTCTTTATCCTATTTGAAACTCTTGCCCTTAGACAGGTTAAAGCTTGACCGATCCTTTGTGAAGGATATTGAGACCGACCCGAACGATGCAGCCATTAGCGCTGCAACTATTTCTATGTCCCATGAATTAGGGTTAACTGTGGTCGCTGAAGGGGTTGAAAATGAGGCGCAATTGGTATTATTGTCGAGCATGGGGTGCGACTTAGTGCAAGGGTTTTACTTTAGTAAACCCTTAGCGGCAGAAGAGTGCTTCCGCTTTATCCAGCGTAATTTATAACGGCAGAGTGTTGTTGTTTTTCTAATGCTGGCGCAGAGTTGGACTATACTTGAGTTCGCATTATGCATGCATTAATCAAAATACTAAGGATGGTTTTATGCAAGTCATCTTCACTAAAGGTACTCAGCGTTATGGCCAGTTGCGCTGTGTGCGCATGGACGGTAGTGCGACCCAAACCCAAATGCCAGAACAAGGTATAGCACCTCACGATATGATCCACTATGTGGTTGAAAAACGCCTGCATATTCAAGGCGCTTTCTTCTCGCAGATCAGAGCTGGCGCCGATATCAGCTTTACCTTAGAGCATAATGAAACCTCCCGCGGCATCGCTGATAAAACGGAGGTGTGGCAAACCGAATCCATAGTTGAGACCCTGCAGTCGTTACTGTGGTCGGGTGAAACGCCAACCTATGACGGCTTTATTTATCTGTTAGAGCAAGCCTGTAGCAGTCGAGACTTAGCAGTTCCTACTGTTAACCAAACAGATTTTGATCATATTCTCAATGAGATTATGGATTTGAGTGTTGAGTGGCAGGGAATGGGTGAAGGTCAGTCCTTGACCTTGAAGTTCTGATCTATTGATTAGGGCGGTGAGTGGCTAAATGCCTTCCCCTAAAAAGACTTTGGTATAGCGTGGCTGGATCCAAGCGCTATCACCTTTGTTTATGCCAAGCTGTTTAAATTGCACTTTAGATAATTCAACATGGATCAGTTGGTTATCTAGCTCAGTTAGGACTTCTAATCTCACTGCAGGGCCAACTATGGTCACTAAGTCTAAACTGACTTTAAGGGCATTTTCAGTTGGTTGTGTCAGTACCTCGATTTCGTGTGGGCGCACATAGGCTAAGCCTTGTTGCTCTTCGTTAATCGTGTGCTCAGGTGAGGGAATGTGAATATTGCCTATAGTGCTATGCCCTTGTTTTACTCGGGCATGAAATAGGTTCACATTGCCAAGAAACTCGTACACAAAAGGATTGCTTGGATTATCATAGACTTCTTCTGGCGTACCTTGCTGCTCGATACGCCCTTGATTCATCACCACGATTTTGTCTGCGACTTCGAGTGCTTCTTCCTGATCATGGGTCACAAATACGGTAGTGACATTAATCTCATCGTGTAAGCGTCTTAACCAGCGGCGTAATTCTGCGCGCACTTTTGCATCGAGCGCGCCAAAGGGTTCGTCTAACAATAGAACCTTAGGTTCGACCGCAAGCGCGCGGGCGAGTGCGATGCGTTGCCTTTGACCGCCTGAAAGTTGTGATGGATAGCGATTAGCAGTCCAATCTAATTGGACGAGTTTGAGTAATGAATGCACCTTATCGGCAATTTCTGCTTTAGTCGGACGTGTCTTTCGTGGTCTGACTGTGAGTCCATAGGCGACATTTTCGAATACAGTCATATGTTTAAACAGGGCGTAATGCTGGAATACAAAACCGACACCGCGTTCACTCACATGCTGTGTGGTGATGTCTTCGCCATTAAATCTGACTATGCCACTGTCGGCCTGTTCGAGTCCGGCAATAATCCTGAGTAAAGTTGTTTTGCCTGAGCCGGATGGACCTAAAAGGGCTGTCAGCTCTCCGGTTTTGATCTCTAAATTGACCGAGTCCACGGCAACAAAATCACTAAAACGCTTATTAACTTGTTGAATGTGTATGCTCATAATGCTCTGTTCCCAAGGACGTTGCGTTTAGTTAATTTGATGTTTGCGCTCATCTTTCCACTCCACAAGGCTTTTCAGCACGATAGTGACCAGTGCTAAACCTGTGAGCAGGGATGACACGGCAAACGCGGCCGTAAACATGTATTCGTTATAAAGCACTTCTATGTGTAGCGGCATAGTATTGGTCTCACCGCGAATGCGTCCAGAGACCACTGCTACCGCCCCAAACTCGCCCATAGCACGGGCATTACACAGGATCACGCCGTAGAGTAAGCCCCACTTAATGTTCGGCAGTGTGACGTACCAAAAGGTCTTTAAACCACTGGCACCTAGGGTGAGTGAGGCCTCTTCTTCATCTTTGCCCTGTTGCTGCATCAGTGGGATGAGTTCACGGGCAATAAAGGGTAAAGTGCCGAACATGATGACAATGACTATGCCCGGAACGGCAAAAATCACTTTTAAATCATGGGCAGCAAGCCAAGGCCCAAACCAGCCTTGGGCACCAAAGAGGATCACAAAAATCAGCCCGACCACGACGGGTGAGATAGCGAAGGGCATATCGATTATTGAGATCAGTATGGTTTTGCCTCTAAACTCAAATTTAGCAATGGCCCAAGCGATGGCGACACCAAAAATAGCATTGGTGGGCACAACAATAATTAACACTAACAAGGTGAGGCGAATGGAAGCGAGCGCATCGGGATCGGTCACGGCTTGCCACCAGACCTTGAGACCCGCTTCGAATGCGCCGTAGAGCACAACCGCTAATGGCAAAACCAGAAACAGTGCGAGAAAGCTTAATGCGATCCCGATTAAACTCCACTTTATCCAAGGTGCCTCAGTGGTAGCTTGATGATTTACAGTCGATATTTGGCCCATAGACTTAACCTCTTTTACTCGCCCACCACTGTAGGCTATTAATTAATAACAATAAGAGGAAAGCTGCTGCGAGCATGACCACGCCGATAGCCGCAGCGCCGTTATAGTCATATTGCTCAGCTTTGGACACTATCAGTAGCGGAGTAATTTCGGTGCGATAGGGCAAATTGCCCGAGATAAAAATGACGGAACCATATTCGCCTACTGCACGTGCAAAGGCTAAGGCGTAACCCGTTAATAATGCAGGCAATACCGCAGGTAGGATCACTCTTCTTATGGTGGTTAATCGATTAGCACCGAGGGATGCTGATGCTTCTTCAAGTTCCTTTGAAAAGTCTGCTAAAACCGGTTGCACTGTTCGCACGACAAAGGGCAATCCAATGTAAGTTAAGGCGATCACAACACCAATTTGACTGTAGGCGACTTTAATGCCCCATAAATGTAAATATTGACCTACCCACCCGGTCGTTGAATAAAGCGTTACGAGCGCGATACCTGCGACAGCCGTCGGTAAGGCAAAAGGCAGATCGACTAAAGCATCGACGACTTTTTTACCAAAAAATTGATAACGTACTAACACCCAAGCGACGAGAGTCCCAAAAATGGCATTAATGCTGGCGCCAATAAAAGACGCCGTAAATGACAGCTTGTATGAGGCTACAACCTGAGGATGACTAATGGCGACCCAAAAGTCAGCCCAACTCATTTGCAGCGTAAACAGAACTAATCCGGCTACAGGAATAAGAAATAGCAAACTTAAATATAAAACTGAGAAGCCTAAGGTAATACCAAATCCAGGTAGCACAGATTTTATGACAACCTTGCTCATATCATTATTCCGTCGCGAGATAAGTGAAACCAATGGGCGGTTTCGTATTAATGAAACCGCGTAAAAGATTACTTGCTAATCTTGGTTAAAATAGAATCGAATTGACCACCATCATTAAAATGAGTTTTTTGTGCTTTGTTCCAGCCACCAAAAACCTCATCAATGGTAAAGAGCTTCAGTTGTGGAAACTTGTCTTTGTATTGCAACGCAATGTCTGGGTTTGTCGGGCGATAAAAGTGTTTTGCAGCTAGGTGTTGTGCTTCATCAGTATAGAGATGTGCTAGGTAAGCTTCTGCTAACTTACGTGTCCCTTTGCGATCGACATTTTTATCTACCACTGTCACTGGTGGCTCAGCAAGAATGCTGACACTTGGAACAATGATTTCAAATTCACCTTTTCCTAACTGCTCAACAGATAATATGGCTTCATTTTCCCAAGCGATGAACACATCGCCAATTTTTCGCTGTACAAAGGTATTGGTTGCGCCACGGGCGCCAGAGTCCAGCACTGGTACGTTTTTATAAATCTGAGTGACAAACTCTAACGCTTTTTCTTCTGAGCCGTATTGCTTCAGTGCATAACCCCAAGCGGCGAGATAGTTCCAGCGCGCCCCACCTGAAGTCTTAGGATTTGGGGTAATGACTTCGACACCTTCACGAACTAAGTCATTCCAGTCATGGATGTTTTTTGGATTTCCCTTGCGAACCAATAGCACTATGGTTGAGGTATAGGGCGAGCTATTGTGTGGTAGGCGACTTTGCCAATTTTCAGGAATTAAATCCGCTTTTTGCCTTAATGCATCAACGTCATAGGCCAGTGCCAGAGTGACAACATCCGCTTCTAATCCATCGATAACTGAGCGAGCTTGCGAGCCTGAACCACCGTGAGATTGACGTATGGTTGGGGCTTTATGGCCTTGTTTTTGCCAGTATTGGCTGAAGATTTGGTTATATTCCCGATAGAATTCACGGGTTGGATCATAGGAAACATTCAATAGCGTATCTTCAGCGAGTGCGAGAAAACTAGTAGAGGCCAAAACTAAGGTGAGTGTTGCTTTTTGTAGGAGAGATAAAATATTCATACCGAAATCCTCATATTATTTAATAAGGCTTCCGGTTGACCGGTCAGCGATGTGGTCTAACTGTGTTGATTGGGTGGTAAATTTCGTTTTTATTTCGACGGCGTAACTTGGTCTAAACGAATTTTTTCTTTCTTTTCTAATTGCACTAATTTCCCATGGTGAAAGGTTAATTCCACTGTCCCAAACTCAATTCTACCCAGTAGTTTTTCTAAACTATTGACGAGCACGGGGATCACGGTTTGTAGATCTTCTTTGGTTGCCATATAAGTCCTCATGTAAGTGGTTTTTGACAACGTAATTGGAATTATAATCAAATATTGATAACTAAAAAGTTACATTTTGCGATTTGATATTCTTTTATGTAATAAGTGTGTCTTTTGTGTGTTTGAGTTTGTGAGATCGTTAGACAGGCTCTGAGTTGCACTTTCTATTTGATAGATAAGATTACCAATAAGCACATCAATGAGGGGCCACTGTCCATGTCCGGAATCGACATTAATGTGGCCACTTAACCCTAAGTTGATTGTTGGGAATCCCAATTTTTTTGCCAGTTTTGCAGCTTGATTAAAGGGCATCCAAGGATCGTTTTCACTGGCAATGACA
Source organism: Shewanella sp. SM68 (assembly GCF_025653925.1). Lineage (NCBI taxonomy): Bacteria > Pseudomonadati > Pseudomonadota > Gammaproteobacteria > Alteromonadales > Shewanellaceae > Shewanella > Shewanella sp. SM68. Next base: position 152,565 of record NZ_JAKKRU010000006.1, on the reverse strand, counting down.
AGCCCAGTGACACCTAAGGGATGTCTTGGCAACAAGTGTTTGATCGTTTGAGTGCCATCGTGTTCAGGCAGAATGTGTCCATTCTCAGAAAATCGTGCTGGTGATGCTGGCGCGACTAAAATAGCTGCTGCTACCCGCTGTGGATGATGAGCGATGGCAAGGCTTGTCGCTAAACAGCCAAAACTGTGGGCGAGGATGAGGATTTCACCTTCGATTTGATCGATTGCGCGGCAAATGGCATTGGCCCAGATATGAATCTTAGGCTCCAATAGTGGTAAGTCATTGACCCATATAGCTGATTCATATTTTTGTGCAATCCAACTTTGCCAATGTAAAGGGCCGCTACCACCAAACCCTGGCACAATTAATAAGGTTGCCATATTTCATCCTCCAAGATGTGAGTTTATAAGAGAGCCAAATGACGACCGGATGAAGCCAGTTTGACTCGCACTCTGACTATATCTGCAAATTTGGTTATTAAAATTGTTATTTGTAGTTCATTTTGGAATATGAGATATATTTAGGGTATTAACTCTGGAGGAAGTTGCCTTTGTGAGGTGATGTTACAGATAAATAATCCATAAAAATGCCCAGTAAGAGGGTGAGTCTCCTGGGCACTCGTTTTCAGTTTATATCTTGTTATTCCCTATGACGGCGTTCTTGACTTTGAGTTGATCGACCTTGGTTATGTTCTACCGAGCGAGCGGTTTGCGCATTTTGGCGTGGCTCACTTTGTCTCACTCTCACTTCTTCGCGTTGTCTAGGCGCTGCTTGTCTTGGTTGTTCAATCCGTTGTGGCTCTGTACGTCTTGTTTCAGGTCGTGGCGTTTCAACTCTTGGGGTCATAGTTCTTGGTTTTTCTTGCCTTTGTGACTGTGCCCTTTGTTGATCGACATTACGCGGCTGTGACTCCCGAGTTTGATATTGCCTTTGCTGAGGCTCCTTTGATGGCATTGGCTTTGACTGCACGGGTCTTGATTGCATGTCATTACGCTCCTTGTGGGTTGGTGTTTGTACCATAGGGGCGGAGCGACGTTCCTTTAACTCGGCTTGCGTTTTTTGATAACTCGGCGTGCGGTTATCACGTTCACGGCTGACGTTGTGATAGTCTTTATTATCACGACTTTTATTGCCCTGATTACTCATATTACCCAGATTACTATGGGTATCTTGGCGTTCTTTAGACTTCGAATATTGGCTATTGAAGTGCTGTTTACTGCCGCTTGAGTGTGAATCTCTGCCGCGATATTTATCATCATGGTAATAGCGTTGTTTCACCACTGGATTGTGATAACTCACACCGCGTCTATGTTCGGGTTTATGTTTCCAAGGTTGTGCGCCATGGCTGACACTGTATCTTTCCCGTGGGCGATATCGGTGTGAATGGCGATAGTCGATCACCACCACTTTATGGTTGTGCCAGTGGAACGAACTGAAGAAGTAGTTAAAGGAAATATGGATGCCCGGTGACCAGTAGAAATGGTTATGACTCGGACGATAGGGATAGCCAGCATAGCCGCCAAATTCCCAATATACAGGAGGATAAGCCACACCCCAACGCCATGTGCCGTAAACCACGCGTGGATCGTAATAGGGGACGTAGACGATTTCTCGCTTAGCGGGTTCTATGATGATCTGATTGTTGGCGCGGGTAATTGCCATGTTATCCATGTCCGCTAAGCTATTCGCTTTATCAGCCTGTTGTCTTAGGGACTGAATGCTGTTCATCACTTGGCCTTCATCTTCTAAGAAGGCTTCACCGAGTCTTTGAGTCCATTCGAGATCTTCACTCATTTTTTGCAGCAGCGTCGGGAAGGCCAGCAAGGCTTTGACGCTCGGGTCCCAGTCCTGATCTTCGGCTTGCGACATAATTTGGTCGATCGATGATTTGGGGCGCTGGGTTAACCAACGCTGTGCCTGCACTATTTCGAGTGGATAAGTTGAGGCAATAAGTATGTGGGTCAATAAGCTATCGGGATACAGGGCAATAGGCGCCAGCATTTGTTCGAGTTTGGCTTGGCTTGCCGCTGTGCTCGATCCTTGGCTCGCAGATATGCCCGCAGCCTGTGCTGTGGTAGTGAAAGGCAAGGCCACTAATGCCGCCGTTAACACTAGCCAATTCCATCGATGTAGTCTGTTCATGGTTTGCTCCAATAATCCTGTTCGAGGATGTTATGGGCATATTAGGCGTGTGAATATGAACATAAGCTGAAAGTGTTTTGCGGTTAAATATTTATTTATAGCCAAGTTTTAAGAGAAGTAATAAATCTATCACATTGAAAATAAAGACTTAAACTGAGTGTGCAAAGCTGATGCTAAATTTGGCACCACCTAAGGTTTCTGAGCGAGAGACAGAAATTCTGCCGTTATAGCTGTCGACTAAATCGCGCACGATAGCAAGCCCAATACCATTACCTTGAAGGTAGGAGTCTGCGCGAATACCACGTTCAAAGATTTGATTTTGCAGGGCTTCACTGATCCCTGGGCCATCATCTTCGATACAGATTAGCAGTTGATAGGCATCGCCTGTGACCGTTAATGTCACCGTAGACTTCGCGGCTTTACAGGCGTTGTCGAGTAAATTGCCTAGAATTTCAGTCAGATCTGCTTCATCCCCTTTGAATACTGCGTGTTCTACCATCTCGCCGCTGAGATTGATTTGTGGCTCTCGATAAATCTTAGCTAACGTGCGTAATAACTTAGCGGCGATTTCATCGACACGAATACCTAAATGCCACGAGGCCGCCGCTGCGGTTTGGGCGCGTTTTAGCTGGTGGCCAATGATCCGGCTGATCACTGATACTTGCTCACTGGAGGATTCGCTTAAGTCGGCCTGACTCTTGATCACCGCCAGTGGAGTTTTGAGGCTATGGGCTAGGTCGGCCAAGGCATTACGATAGCGTTTTCGTTGGGTTTGTTCGGTATTGAGCAAAATATTAAGCTGCCGAGCAACCGCTTGTAATTCAGTGGGGTACTGGCTACTTAGCTGCATCGACTTACCTTGCTCGACGGAATGTAACTCTTGGGTAAAGCGTGCTAAAGGTCGCAACGTCCACAGTAACCAACTTAATTGAAACACTAACATGACTAACATTAAGATCAGCAGCCAAGTCCAAAGCTGTTGATTAAACTGATCAATTTGCTGCTGAAATTCTCGCTCGTCTTTAATGATGTGGATTGTCACTGGCACGTTTTGATTTTGGCTGGCAAAACTGACACTAAAGCTATAAATCAAATGGAGTTGATCGGCGAGCTCGATTTGCTCAAATGCGCTTTGACCTGTGGCTGGGATGGTAAAATGTGGCGGTGGCGTAATCCCCATAAAAGATTGCGAGTGCCACACTATATCTTGTTTGCCGCTGGCGTCTTCAGTGGTTGCAATGGCATACAGTCCTGATTGAATGAGGTTAAAACGATTCTCTAACACTAACTCTGGGATGGAGATTTGTTTGTTTTCGACTTCAGTCACCGCGAGAATCGAATAGACATAGGCACTGAGTTCATTCTTGGTTGCGCTTTTAACTTGTTCAGTAAAGGCATCGTTTAAGGCAACGCCGATCAAAGGTAATAACACTAAGATAAATAATAGCGCGCTGGCAACTAAGCGCGCTTTAAGGGAGTTTAACACTTGCCACGCCATGGCGCGTTTACTCATCGGCTGCTTGCCCGGACGTTAACGCTTTTAGGCGATAACCTTGGCCGCGCAGAGTTTCAATTAAGTTGTATTGATTATCTGGGTCGAGTTTTTTGCGTAACCGGCGGATAAAGACTTCGATGACGTTAGAATCTAAATCAAAATCCTGATCGTAAATATGCTCTGTGAGTACAGTTTTTGATTTGACTTCGCCTTGATGCAACATAAAAAATTCGAATAACTTGTATTCAGAACCACTGAGATTAACCAGTTCTTCGCCTTTACGTACTTCTAGACTGCTGGTGTTAAGGCTAAAGGGGCCGTTGTAGATCAGGGGGCTGGCCTTACCGGCAGAGCGACGGATCAGGGCTTTTAGTCGTGCGATGAGTTCTTGGGGATGGAAAGGTTTCGTCAGATAGTCGTCGGCACCGGCATCGAGTCCTTCAACCTTATCTTGCCAACTGTCCCTTGCGGTTAAAATCAGGATAGGAAAGTCGCGTTTTTGTTCACGCACGCTACGGATCAAGGCGATACCATCGAGTTTAGGTAAACCTACATCGATAATTGCTGCATCATAGTTGTATTCGAGCGCTTGAAATAAGCCTTCTTCACCATCACTCGCCACATCGATACTGTAATGGGCATCGAGGAGATGTTGCTTTAAGTTAGTCTGTAGTTCTATATCATCTTCAACTAGTAACAATCGCATCGTTAGTTCCTCGAGACTCGGCCCGTTGCGGCATCTACTGAAACAGAAAATACTTGGCCATCATTATTGAGGATTTTAATACGATATCCCGATCCGCTGGATTGTACGCTCAATACTTTGCCTTGAAATTGTCGTTGCGCCATTGCCACCGCTTGATCAGGGCTATTGACCGCTAGACGGCGCTGCTCATTCTTCGCACCTTGGTTACGAGGCTGATTGCGATCATCATGTCTATCATTACCTGCTATGCAACCAAAGGAGGCTGATAAGCAAGTGATTAGGGCCAAGGTCAAACCAAGTTTCATATCGGGTACCCGCAATGTTCAGCGATCTTAAGTTAATGAGTGAGATGGATAACTTATCGAGTCGACTAAGAATACCTCATCACCTTAACAAACACATAGAGATCAGCCAATTGGTTGGCACAATTCCTTCAAAATTAACTCTGGCAGTTATTTTGTTATTCGTGACAGAACTGAAGTTCTGTTGGCGAGTCTATCTCTATGCTCGTGCTTGTATCGTTTAAGTTTGGTGAGTGTTACTCATTCCAGATGAACTCGGGCTGAACGTATCTTCTAGCTGAGAACAGTGAGTGTTGATGTTCAGCTTATGTTCACCTTCATTGCACTTTAATAGCTCCAATTTGAACGGGTTATCCATAGGATATTCAAGATGAACACACTCAATAAGCAAGATATGGCAGCCACAGTTAATATTAAGCTATTTATGGCAACGGCTATTGCTGCGTTGTTTTTAGCGTCATCTGCCGCTAGCGCTCAGCCCCGCGAACTGGAGTCATCGCAAAGCTTAACGCCATTTACTGCAGCCAGCGTTGGCATTGCTAAAAAAGCGGAAAATAGCGAGCAAGCTGCCGAGCAGGAACAACAAGCCTTAACTTTGTTACAACAAGCCGCGCCCGCAAAAAATGTCACTGAAGTCGCCGCTGCGGCCGTGAAATCCTTGGCGCCAGCCTTATCATCCAAAGCGCCGACGGCAAACCGAGTGCAACTTATGGGCGCCTCGCCGATGACGCGTGAGCAAGTGACAGCGAAACATGCGAGCCAAGGGATTCCGAGTTCGAGCGCGACCAGTGACGATCCCTACCGCGCACCTGTGTATCACAGCTTTTCGATTTTTGATGCCAGCAGTCGTTTGTTTGAAGACTTTGACTACGATGGGTTTTATCAAACGTTTAGCGTGACCTTCGACGTTGATGTCAATGGTGCATATCTTAATGAAAGAGCTGATTTATTTGCCGAGCTTTATCTCAGTCGTGATGGTGGCCCTTGGGTGCATTACTACACCACAGACGTATTTACCATTTACGGCGATTCGACACAGGACGATTACGAAGTGTTGACCACGCTCTACACGGGTTATGCGACGGATCACTATGATGTGTTGATTGATGTGTATGAAGTGGGTTACAGCGATATTGTTGCGACCATTAGCGCCGATGAGACCGATAGTTTGTATGCGCTGCCATTGGAGAGTAGCGATCGAGACAGAGAGCCCGACATTATCGTTGTTGAGGAAAGTGGCGGCGCCTTCTCAGTATTAGGTTTGTTATGTCTTAGTTTGTGTGCGGGGCTGCGGTTGAATCGAACTCGAGCCTAATCGCCCTTATTTCTCTCGGTGTTTATCTGCGGTAAATAGGGCTAGTATGGATGAGTTATTTTAACTAAATGGAGAAAGACATGATTGCTCAAGGTCAAACATTACCTGCTGCCACATTAGGTCAACTGACTAAAGATGGCATGGTGAATCACCAAGTTACCGAATTGTTCGCGGGTAAAAAAGTCGTATTGTTTGCAGTGCCAGGTGCTTTTACTCCAACGTGTTCTGAAGCGCATTTACCTGGCTATGTGGTATTAGCCGATCAATTTAAAGCGAAAGGCGTGGATTTGATTGCCTGTGTTGCTGTGAACGATGCCTTTGTGATGAAAGCGTGGGGCGAAGCACAAAATGCCTCTGAATTAATGATGTTAGCCGATGGCGATGCCAGCTTTACTAAAGCCTTAGGTTTGGAGATGGATACTGCCGGTTTTGGTGGAGTGCGTTCACAACGTTATGCCATGATCATCGATAACGGTGTAGTGACTCTACTGAATGTAGAAGAGCCAAAGGCTTTTGAAGCCAGTAAAGCTGAAGTTGTTTTGGCTGCTATCTAAGCGTATTTAAGACATGAAGTTTGGATGTGACCAAAGCCAGCCATTCATTGGCTGGCTTTAACTAAATCCATTTATTGTACGATTTGAATGTTGTCTGCATCTATGGTCACTTCAGACCAATCTTTATCCACTTCACCACGAATAATGACCTGAGTCTCAGGTGTTACTGTGTTGCCGCGCCATAAATCATCATCAATTTCGACCTTAATATCACCCGTAGCGTCACGGAAAATATAATCATCGTGTCCAATGGAAGAAATGATATGGCCCGTTAACTCAATTTGGGCGTCATCACTGGCATTGAGCGCGCTCACCACATCATGAATCACTTGTCTTGCGCTCGGCCCTTGGAAGCCACCCTGTATTTGAGGTTCACCCGTTGTAGGTTGAAAGCCTGCTTGGCTGGCCATAGTCGTGAATGAAAGTGCCATTGCGAAAACGGTAAGAGTCATTTTATTCATCTGTTTGTCCTTTCTATGGTTTTATGTAACTCAGCCTCAATGGCTATTACAGTGTTGCGAGCATAGTGCCAAGACAAGCGTGAAGCGGTTGTGAAGATTGGGTTTGCAACTCAGAATTTGCTAAAACGAGGTCATTTATCCAAGCTAACTTCAGTTAATGGGCATTATCTATAAACTGAACATAAGCCTGATAGCTAGCACCATCGTTTTGGGTTGAAAATGCCCAGCCCATTCGCTCGCAAATACGTTCAATAATAATTAATCCGCAGCCATAGCCTGATGTATCAGTACTTTGAGTGCTTAGTGGATTCAGTATCCATAATTGGTTGCTTTGCATCGTAATTTCAATGTTTCCGACACTGTAATTGAAAGCATTTTTAATTAAATTACCTATCACTATGTCAATAAAGCTCAGTGGCGCCTTGATGCTCAAGCAATCTTTAAGCGTTAAGCTGTAGGTGATTTCTTGCTTGGCAAAGTGTTGTGCCATCTCAGCTAAAATGTGTTCAAGGCGTGGTGCTAAATCAATTTGGCTGTAGTGCTGGGATTCAATGTCTTCTTTTCCGAGAAGTAAAAAGGCCTCGGTGAGCGTTTTCATTTGATGCCCTGCGTAATCAATACGTGTAATGGCTTTTTTGACCATTAATTGTTGAGCCTCGGTTGTCGCATTGGGGATTTTTTTGAGCAATTCGACCGAACCTTGGATCACCATAATGGGCGTGCGTAGTTCATGGGAGGCAAAACGGCTAAATTCTTGTTCCCGAGTGAAGTAGGCGGCAATTTTAGCTTTGTTGCTTAATAGGGTTTGCTCAATCTGGCGGGTTTCACGGTATGAAGTACTCGGTGTTGATGTCGGTCTTTTTGGTGATAGTTGATTGATTTTATTTTCAATCTCAGCGAGTGGACTGGATAGCAGACGTACAAAATACAATCCATACGCCATGATAAACAGGAGCAAACCTATCCCCATAATAGAGATCAAAATGTGCATTCTATCTTCATAACTATCAAGGAAATCGTCCGCGTCATCCTTATAAACCACATACAACAGCCCTTGCCCAGAAGGATGAGCGGATATCAAAAAGTGTTTATCTTCGTCACCCAGTTGATGTTCGTAAAATCCGGTATTTTGATAAGGTTGCAGCCAAGCTGGTACAAACTCTTTGCTCCAATATGTTTTCAATTCATTGATATCGGGGAGCTGTGCTTTATCACCAAACCTTTGATAATTCTTTAGATATTCGCGAGTCTCTGTGGCCAGCGTTTGCTCGAGGCTAATCTTCTCAATTTGTTCTTCGGCGATATAAATGAGGCTCCAAAAAATGGCAAACATCAAGCTAGTTAATACTAAAAAAGTGAGGCGGATTTTTTTATATAAACTCGGAAAATGCTCAGGGGATAAGTCGGTAACCTTGGCCATGGATAGTCTCTAATTTTGAGTCTGAAAAACCTTTATCGAGTGCACTGCGTAAGCTGTATATGTGGCTGCGAAGTGAATCACTCGAAGGTGCATCATCTCCCCATACTGTATCTACCAATTGCTCTTTACTCACGATAGCGGGCGCATGTTTTAGTAACAGTGAAAGAATGGTGCGCTGAATTTTACTGAGCTTAATTTCTTTACCAGCACGGGTAACTTGATGGGTTTGCAAATTTAAACTGATATCACTGAAGCGCAAAATACCCACATCTAAACGTGGGCCACGATTATGCAGTGAATGTAGTCGTAAGCATAATTCTTCCATCGCGAAAGGTTTATTTAAAAAATCATCCCCACCTGATGTAAAAGAATCAATTTTATCCTGCAAACTATCTTTGGCGGTTAAAAATATAATCGGTGTATTACAATAAATTTCTTCACGCAGTTTTTTGACCGTATTAATACCGTCTAATTTGGGCATCATAATATCCATTATGATGACATCGTAATGGTTTTGTTGAATTAAATTGATTGCACTTTCCCCGTGATATGCACAGTCGGCAATAATCCCCTCTAGGGTTAAATAATCCATGATTGTTTCAATAACATCATGATTATCATCAACAATTAATACTTTCATAGGTTAATTCATTTCTTCACATTTGCTTGACGATCTTCATACTAAGATGCCCAGCACTGATTTAACAAGACATAATAGGGAAGAAAATGAATAAACTCTTAGTCTGTATTACGGCCATTTTGCTGGCAGGTTGCGGTGGTAATGATTCATCAACAGATACCTCTAAACCCGATCCTATCGTTCCACAACCTACGTTACCCGCAAAAATTAACGGTACAGTAACAAATATCGCTTCTGACAATAATTCGATTACGGTCAATGGATATAACGTCAATATCGCTAATGCTAAGATTCACTATGGACAACAGCCGTTAGAGGTTAATGCCATTCAAATGGGGATGAGGGTCAAAATTGATAATGAAGGCCAACAGGCTAAAAATGTCATATTAGATCCAAGCCTCGTGGGTGAAATCAGTTCCGTTAATCAAAATACTATTGCCGTTAATGGGATTAATTTAGTCGTTAAACCAGCGGACGCGACCCAGTATAAAGTAGGCGATTGGGTGGCGGTAAATGGTTATCCAACGGTAATGGGAGAATGGCAGGTTAATTCTATAAACCTTATCCCCAATTTTGCGTTTGCTGAAATCGAGGGACGTGTCTCTGGATTAAATAAGGCTGCGCAACAATTCAATATCGGTTCGGCAGTGATTAATTATGCCAACGCACGTTTAGAAGGCAGCTTACAGGAAGGCGCATGGGTCGAAGTGGAAGGCCAGCAAAGTGGTGCTTCATTTTTTGCCTCTGAAGTCGAGGTGGAAGATACGGCGTCTTTTAACGATATGGAGCTAGAAGGGACTATTACTTGGGTCAACCAAGATAAAACGCAGTTTGAGCTTAATGCCCGTACTCGACTCTATGTCACTACAAATACTCAATTTGAAGATGGCAAGCAAGCTAACTTGGTTGAAGGCAAGCTAGTCGATGTAGATATTCAATCTATGCCGCAGGGTTTATGGGCCAGAGAAGTTGAATTTGAAACATCACATGATAATGGTGGAATACCTCCAACCTTAGGTAAAAAGTTCGAGCTAGAAGGTCTGGCGACACTGACTACCAATAATCAGCTACAAATTAATGGATTTACATTTGATATTGATGCCAGAACTCAATTCGATGACGGTTTAACCTTAGCGACACTTGACCAAAAATGGATTCAAATAGAAGGTGTTGAACTCGCAGACAACCAGTGGTTAGTGAAAGAAATTGATCTTGAAGTGCGAAGCAATGAGCTTGATTTGTCGGGTTTAGTGATGCAAAAGACCTTGTGGGGCTATCAAGCGACTGATGCTTCATTAACGCCATTTGAAGGCAAATGGGTTGATGTCGAATGCCAGTTCGATGGCTCTAATATCCACAATTGTCGAATCGACGATTAAACACAAATAGAGAAATTAAGTGAATAAACGTGCGGTTTTAGGCCGCACGGTTTATTTGGCTTTGCCCAATCCCCAAGCTGGTTTCAATATCTTCTACACTCTGCTGTACTTCTTGGGCGATGACCTCACTCTGCAGTGAACTGGTTTGCGCTTGTTCTTTTAAACTATCCATAGTGCGAACAAATTCATCGAGATAATCGACTTGCTCTTTGGCATTGAGCGAGCCTTGTTTGGCGGTATTAGCCATTTCACTTGCTTGGTTTTGCACTGTTTGCGCCACTTGCCACAGACTCTGAGCACGCAGTTTCTGGCTGCTGGTGGCCTGTGCTATGCCATCGACACTCTCACTGAGAGCATGATTTGATTGGGTAAGTTGTTGCAGAATTTTCACGATCTCATTCAAAGACACTTGGGTGCGTTGGCTTAAATTACGCACTTCATCGGCCACCACGGCAAAGCCGCGACCTTGCTCGCCAGCCCGCGCAGCTTCGATGGCAGCATTAAGGGCGAGTAAGTTAGTTTGCTCGGCAATATTGCCAATCACATCAATGATTTTCGATACATCCGTCACTGAGTTATTTAGGCTTTCAAGGGACGAATGGCACAGACCGACCGCGGTTTGTGTTTGCTCGGTCGCGCTCAATACCGCCTCTGCTTGTGCTTGACTCGACTGCATTTGGCGCATGGTTTCGGCTGCGCTGTCTTCCACGAGTGCCGAAGTGTGGCTCACCTCATTGGCGAGGCTGCGGATATGCTCGGTCTGTGTTTGCGTATCGGCCACAATCGTTTGGGTGTGCTCTGTGTGTTGTGATAGCTGAGTAATGCGTGCCACCAGTTGGCTTAATGATTGAGAAACCTTAGTGATTTGCTGGCGCTGTGCCTCGTCTTCCTGTTCAAACCTGTGCAGTAACTGGTTGAAATGACCTGCTATTTGGCCCGTCTCGCAGCGACGATTAATGTCTAAACGCTCGCGGCTGTTCGATTCGCTTAATTTCATAAAAGCTTGGTTGAGACGTTTTAGCGGTTTGACGACGCGATTTTGCTGCAGGATTAAATAACCAATCGCAAACAAGGCCATGATGGAAACCATAGTGTAGAGGATTAGCTGTAACTCATATTTCAGCTGCTGGTTCTTTGCTGTCTGGGCCTCACCTAAGCCAATAAGTTGTTGTTCCACATTGCTAATCGCTTGAATGAGTTGATCTTGCATCTCTTGGTTTGTTTGCAGTAATTGGTGGGTATTGGCGACTTCTTTGTTGTATCGATTGGCGAGACTGAGCAGTTCACTGCGGTCACTCTCGCCGATTTCAATTTGTTCCGGTTCGCTTGCGCCGAGTGCAAATTCATCGGCTTCTTGCTGCTCATATACACCGATTAACGGCAGAGCGCTGAGGGTGTCGTGCCACGTATTTAGCTCTTTGCTGGTGCTGTCTAAAATGCCCTTGAGCTGCTGATTTTTACCGATCAGATAACCATCGGTCAGTTGGGAAAGTTGGTAGACGATAGAAGGTAAATTGCGGCTCAATTGCAGATATTGTTCGGCGACCGCCGCATTTGTGGCTAAGCCTTTATCGGCATAGCTGCCCAGACGACGGTTGTAGTCGAGCATTTCAGATTCCGCGTGGGCGAGCAGTTGCCTAGGATTGCCAGCGAGTTTACCCGCGGCGCGGTACTTGGTATCTAAATCTTGAATGAAGTTGCTTAGGCTGGCTTGCAAGTCATTGTCGGTAGCGCCCATGGCTGCGAGGTTAAGCTGCGTGAGCTGGTTTTTAATGGCGCTGAGTTTGGTTTTCGCTTGTTCAAGTTGGCTAGCGTTGCCACTGGCTAAATAGCCATCGAGATCGCGGCGTACACCGACGAGAAAATCCTGCTGAATAGCTTGTAATGTCAGTGTTTGCTGCTCAATTTGTTGCCGCTGATCACTGCTCCACAGCACTACGGCTGCTAGCAATCCCGCGAGCAATAACAACAGGGCAGAAGCAGAAAGCGACAGCGTTGAAATTTTCATTTTGCAATCTTCATAATGGTCAGAGCCAGTAACTGTGCTGAGTTTATGAATTTAAGGTGACATTAATATGACAAGTGCTCACTTGGATGTCAGCGTTGTCATTTGATTTGCAAATATGTGATCTCGCGTTATTCCAGCGGCAGCCACACTTGGGCTTTTAAACCGCCTTCGGCGCGGTTGGAGAGGGTAATTTGCCCTTGGTGTCTGTCGATAATCCGTTTGATAATGGCGAGGCCTAGGCCCGAACCAACACTACCACGGGCGATATCACCTTGGGTAAAAGGTTGAAATAGTTTGGTAATTTGCGACTCATCGATCCCTGGTCCATTATCTTCAACACTAAAACCGATACGCTTGCCATCGAACTGCGAGCTAATGCGGATCCAGCCTGAACCATAGCGAAAGGCATTTTCGACTAAGTTGCTCAGTACCCGTTTAATGGCAATCGCTTGGAATTGAGCTTCTGGGCAGTCAGTTAACAGCACTTCAATTTCACCAGCGCGATTGGCTTCTGCTTGAGCGATATCTTGAATGAGTTTATTGATTTGGCCTAGCTCACGGCTGGTTTCCTGATCTTGGCGAATGTAAGCAATAAATTGGCTGATGATGGCGTCCATATCTTCGATATCGTTGACTATGCCATCTTTAAGATATTGATCTTCTTCAACCATCATCTCAGAGGCGAGGCGAATACGGGTGAGCGGCGTGCGCAAGTCGTGGGAGATCCCCGCCATCAATAGCGCTCTGTCCTGCTCCAGTTGCTTCATGCTGTGTGCCATCTGGTTGAAAGCATTGGTAACTTCGACAATTTCACTCGAACCTTTTAGCGGCAAGGGATCGGGAAATTCACCGCGGGAGACTGAAATCGCGGCTTTTTGTAGTCGCCTAAGTGGGCGGTTTTGCTGGCGAGCAAACCACCATCCCCCAGCGACACTAAGTGCGCCAATCACCATTAAATAAAGGGTGAGTGGCGAAAGATCTGAAACATTTTGGCCGATAAGTGGCACTTTTATCCAAATCGAGGGCGCTTGTGGTGGACGGATCCAAATCTGTAATACGCTGCCATGGGTGACGCGGACTTCGGCATCGCCACCAAGATATTCCGACATCTGCGATGACCAGAAACCATAGTAAGTGGCTTGCTCAATACCTGCTTCATGCGCTTGCTGTTGATTGTAGATTTTCATGCCATCGTCGTGGACTTTGGCATTAAGGGCATCGACTATGGTTAAGTGTTCGCGGCCAATATCTATGCCGTCGACAAACAGTAATTTGACTTGGCGAGCGATTAACTGATTGATTTGTTGGTAACTTGGCTTAAGTACATATACTGCGACCGTGACGTAAGACACCAGCTGATTGATCAGTAATAGACAACCAATCAGCATCACGGTTTGACTAAATGCGCTGCGAGGAACAAACCGCCACCAAAACTTAGCTTTCATCGTGGGCTCAATAACCGCAGGAGATTAAGATGGCAACGCGGCTCATCGACGCGCGGCACCATCGGGTACAAACACATAACCTAAACCCCAAACCGTTTGAATGTAGCGAGGATTCGCGGGATCTTTTTCGATTAAGCGGCGCAGACGTGACACTTGCACGTCGATGGAGCGTTCTAGCGCCGAATAATCGCGGCCACGGGCGAGGTTCATTAACTTATCCCGAGACAAGGGCTCGCGTGGATGGGTGACGAGCACTTTAAGTACGGCAAACTCACCGCTAGTGAGTGCGATGGATTCGTCGCCGTGGTACATCTCACGGGTGGCTAAATCTAGCGAGAACTCACCGAAGCTAATCTGTGCTTCCTGCTGGGCTGGCGCACCGGGCACATCTTGGGTTTGGCGACGCATCACGGCTTTGATCCGCGCGAGCAATTCCCGTGGATTAAAAGGTTTTGGCAGATAATCGTCGGCGCCTAACTCTAGGCCAATAATACGGTCGACTTCATCGCCCTTGGCCGTCAGCATCACGATCGGAATAGGATTACCTTGCTGGCGCAAACGGCGGCAGATAGACAGGCCATCTTCACCGGGTAACATCAAGTCGAGCACGAGTAAATGGAAGTTTTCGCGTTCTAATAGGCGGTCCATCTGCTCGGCATTGGCCGCGCTACGCACCTGATAACCTTGCTCCATCAGGTAACGCTCGAGTAACGCTCGCAGGCGCATATCATCATCGACGACGAGGATTTTCGAGGTTTCTTGTCCCATGGGATGTCCTTTAATTGCTCAGATTGGTGCTTACTTCTACTGATGAGAAACAGTTAAGATTAACCAACTGGCTGAAATTGAAAACGAATCTGCCTAATATAGCCGCATTTAACCAAGGCGACTAGCTCACCTTAGTAACTTGAATGCGATAAATGCTGACATTGATTGCCCAATGTTAATATTAAGCAAATGAAATTGCATGGGAATACTCGCGTTTATTCACGCTATAGCTGAAATTGTAACTAAATTGGCATCAGCAAAAGAGGTGATTTAAAAGCCATTATGCACAGAGATGATTTAGTGAGTTAACTTTAGCGTCCAGTCTGAGTATCATCAGTCTAATATATTATCCCGCATCAATTGTGGTCGTTTAATCCAACGATTGAGTAATGAGTATGAAAGCGCATTTGATCACCCGACAGGGTTGGCAAACTTTAGATAAAGAATTGAAGTATTTGTGGAAGGAATATCGGCCGCAAATCACCCTTAAAGTCCAAGAAGCGGCGGCGCAGGGCGACCGTAGTGAGAACGCGGACTACACCTACAACAAGCGTTTGTTAAGACAAATTGATGGCCGAGTCAGATACTTAGTTAAGCGGTTAGAAGAATTAAAAATCGTCGATTACTCGCCGCAGCAGGAAGGCAAAATATTCTTTGGCGCTTGGTTTGAGCTTGAAAATGAAGCCGGTGATCGCGTGCGTTATCGGATCGTCGGTAAAGATGAGCTCGATACAAAATTAGGCTATATCACCATCGACTCGCCCATGGCGCGTGCCTTAATCGGCAAGCAAGTGGATGATGAGGTGCTAGTGCAAACGCCCTCGGGTCCAAAAGAGTGGTATATCAATCAGATCCGTTATACCCCTTTTGAAACTACTCTCGCCAGCGAGGCGAATTAACCACAGAGTTGCCGCTCTTAAAATAACGGCGGTAGTCACGGGATTGCGGGAAAGATCAAACTCTCTGATTTGACCTAGGCTTTAGCATGAAACATACGGGGCGCCTGTGGTATCTTTGGCGCAATAACGACTTACTTTACAGTTAGGCACGACACTTTATTTATGCAAACTAATGCACATAACATCGCTCTGATAATCGCTCAAGAACTGAATGTTCGTGAGCAACAAGTTGCCGCAACCATCACTCTGCTTGACGATGGTGCGACAGTTCCCTTCGTTGCCCGCTACCGTAAAGAAGCCACGGGCGGTTTAGACGATACACAACTGCGTACCTTGTACACGCGTTTAGGTTACCTGCGTGAGCTGAACGACAGACGCCAAGTGATCCTGTCTAGCATCCAAGCTCAGGGTAAGTTAACGCCAGAATTACAATGGGCGATTGACGAGGCAGACAGTAAGACACGCCTCGAAGATTTATACCTGCCCTTCAAACCTAAGCGTCGTACTAAGGGCCAAATCGCTATCGAGGCTGGGCTTGAGCCATTAGCCGATGCATTACTGGCTGATCGTAGCGTAGATGTCGAGACTACAGCGGTAGGCTATATCAATAGCGAAGCGGGTTTTGCCGATGTTAAGACTGTGCTCGAGGGCGCGCGTTATATTCTGATGGAGCGCTACGCCGAAGACGCTGAATTACTGCGTAAAGTGCGTGAGCATTTAAGCCAAAACAGTGTGTTAGAAAGCCGTTTAATTGCTGGCAAAGAAAAAGACGGCGCGAAGTTCCGCGATTATTTTGAGCATACAGAACAGTTAGCTAAGATCCCATCACACCGTGCACTGGCTATGCTGCGTGGGCGTAATGAAGGTTTCTTAACCTTATCTATGAATGCCGACCCAGCAGCTGAAGCGGGCCAAGGTAGTTACTGCGAAGTGATTATCTGTGATCATTTAGGGCTGAAATTAGGCGATAGCAGCGTTGATCAATGGTTGAAAACCGTGGTGACGGCGACATGGCGTATTAAGATTGCCCTGCAGATGGAAACTGAGTTTATTTCGCAAATGCGCGAACGCGCTGAAGCCGAAGCGATTAAAGTCTTCGCTCGTAACTTAGGTGATTTATTGATGGCCGCTCCTGCGGGTGCGAAAGCCACCATGGGACTCGATCCTGGTTTACGTACCGGTGTTAAAGTCGCAGTGGTCGATAACACGGGCAAGTTGTTGTGCCATGCAACGATTTTCCCACACGCACCGCAAAATCTGTGGGAAAAGTCGATCCGTACTTTGGCTAACTTAGTCAAAATGCACAAGGTTGAGTTGATTGCGATTGGTAACGGCACTGCATCACGGGAAACTGACAAGCTGGCCGCTGAGCTGATTGCCGAAGTGAAAGATACCCATCCACATTTGACCAAAGTGATGGTCAGTGAGGCGGGTGCGTCTGTGTATTCTGCATCGGAATTGGCGGCGTTGGAGTTTCCTGATCTTGATGTGTCGATTCGTGGCGCTGTGTCTATCGCCCGCCGCTTGCAAGATCCATTAGCCGAGTTGGTGAAGATTGAGCCTAAGTCTATCGGTGTCGGTCAATATCAACACGATGTGAGTCAAAGCCAATTATCGGGTTCGCTGGAAGCCGTGGTGGAAGATTGTGTAAACGGCGTGGGTGTAGATCTCAACATGGCCTCAGTGCCGTTATTGTCACAAGTGGCTGGTTTAAATAAGACGTTAGCGAAAAATGTGGTCGATTATCGCGATGCCAATGGTCAGTTTAAGAATCGTAAAGAGCTGCTGAAAGTACCGCGTTTAGGGCCTAAAGCCTACGAGCAAGCGGCGGGCTTTTTGCGTATTCGAGAAGGGGACAATCCACTCGATGCCTCGTCTGTGCATCCAGAGGCTTATTCGCTAGTGGAAACTATCGCTAAGACTAAGCAAGTAGAGTTGGCGAGCCTGATGGGTAACTCTGATTTGCTGCGCAGCATCAAGGCTGAAGAGTTTATTACGGCGGAATTTGGCTTGCCGACGGTGACGGATATTTTAGCAGAACTGGATAAGCCAGGACGCGATCCCCGCGGTGAGTTCAAAACCGCCAAGTTTAAAGATGGTGTTGAAGAACTTAAACATCTGAAACCTGAAATGGTACTCGAAGGCGTAGTGACCAACGTGACTAATTTTGGTGCCTTCGTTGATATTGGCGTACATCAAGATGGACTCGTGCATATCTCTTCTCTAACCGACAAGTTCATCAGCGACCCGCACACTGTGGTGAAAGCGGGAGATGTGGTGAAAGTCAAAGTGATGGAAGTTGACGTTGAGCGCCGCCGCATCGGTTTGAGCATGCGTTTGGATGAAGCTATCGACCAAAGCAAGCCGCAGCAAAGACCGCACAATCCTGCCAGAACTAATCATGGTAAAACACCGCAGTCAGCGAAACCGGCTGCGCGTCCTGCGCAAAAGCAAGCACCTAAAGCGCCAGCAAACGCGGCCATGGGCAATGCCTTTGCCGATGCCTTCGCTAAGCTGAAAAAGTAGACGCTGTAATGTTAATACTCGGACATACGTCATGTCCGAGTCGACTTTTTAACCTGTTACTCACAAAATTGTTGCATAAATGTCGTCTTAGGGAATATAAAGTCGGCATTTAATGCAACGTTAAGCAAAATCGGTTGTCATAGCACAGCTTATTCACCGATTTTTCAAATAGACACTCCAAAGCAGAGTGGCTCTTTTTACACGTTTTGGGGTAACACATGCAATCTGGTTTATCACCTCGCGGGCGAAACAATGCCCATGGGCCTTTTCGCGCCATCTTTATCTTTTCGTTATTAGTGCTTTTCATTGCCACCGCGAGCCGTATCGCTTTAGGGCTGTGGCAAGCGGATCGCGTGGCTGCTGTGGATGGTTGGTCGCATCTATTAATCCAAGGTTTACGCGTCGATATCGCTACTCTGTGTTGGTTATGGGGTATTGCCGCCTTAGGGACTGCATTATTTTCAGGTGATCATTTTATTGGCCGTCTATGGCAGCCGATTTTACGGGTGTGGTTAACTGTCGGTCTGTGGATCATACTGTTTTTAGAAGCATCGACCCCCGCCTTTATTGAAGAATACGGTTTTCGTCCGAATCGTTTGTATGTGGAATATCTGATCTACCCGAAAGAAGTGCTTTCTATGCTGTGGGCGGGTCGTAAGCTTGAGCTTATTTTCTCAATATTATTAACCATAGGTACACTCTGGGGCGGTTGGGTTCTCAGCGGTAAGCTGACGAAAAACCTGCGCTTTCCACGCTGGTATTGGCGTCCAGTATTAGCATTAATCGTTATCGCAATTACGATATTAGGTGCCCGTTCAACCTTGGGTCATCGTCCGCTTAACCCCGCTCTGGTGGCCTTTGCTGACGATCCATTAGTGAACTCTTTAGTTATTAACTCTGCCTATTCCTTGGTGTTTGCCATCAAGCAGATGGATAGTGAAGAAGATGCTTCTAAAGTGTATGGCAAGCTAGATAACGCGGAGGTTATTGCAACGATTCGGCAGGAAAGTGGTCGCCCTGAAAGTGCCTTTACTTCAACGGATATCCCATCACTGAGCTTTAACCAAGCCAGTTATACTGGTAAACCAAAGAACTTAGTGATCCTACTGCAAGAGAGCTTAGGCGCACGTTTTGTCGGCAGTTTAGGTGGCTTACCCCTGAC
The DNA here is from genome assembly GCF_025653925.1 of Shewanella sp. SM68. NCBI lineage: Bacteria > Pseudomonadati > Pseudomonadota > Gammaproteobacteria > Alteromonadales > Shewanellaceae > Shewanella > Shewanella sp. SM68. The sequence goes on along the minus strand of NZ_JAKKRU010000006.1, from coordinate 133,343 downwards.
ACCGAATATCGATGCCTTGTCTAAAGAAGGTTGGTATTTCGATAACTTGTACGCTACTGGTACACGATCTGTACGCGGAATCGAAGCCGTGACAACAGGTTTTACGCCAACGCCAGCTCGCGCTGTGGTGAAGCTAGGTAAGAGCCAAGTTGGCTTTTTCAGTATTGCTGAATTACTTAAAAATCATGGTTATACAACGCAGTTTATTTATGGTGGTGAGAGCCATTTCGACAATATGCGTAGCTTCTTCTTGGGCAACGGCTTTAGTGACATCATAGATCAGAAAGATTACAAATCTCCGGCCTTCGTGGGCTCGTGGGGCGCGTCAGACGAAGATTTAATGCGCAAGGCGAACAGTGAGTTTGAGCGTCTGCATAGCGAAGGTAAGCCTTTCTTTAGTTTAGTGTTTAGTTCGAGCAACCATGATCCATTTGAATTCCCAGATGATCGTATCGAACTTTATGAACAACCTAAGCAAACTCGCAACAATGCGGCGAAATATGCTGATTATGCGGTTGGTGAGTTTTTCAAATTGGCGAAAAACGCGGACTATTGGAAAGATACGATTTTTATCGTGGTTGCCGACCATGACAGTCGAGTGGGTGGTGCGGATCTGGTGCCAGTATCGCGTTTCCGTATTCCGGGATTAATTCTTGGGGATAATGTTGCGCCAAAACGCGATCATCGTATCGTGAGTCAAATTGACTTGCCGCCGACTTTGTTATCCTTGATTGGAATATCTGACTCTTACCCTATGCTGGGCCGTGACTTAACTCAGGTCAGCGATGATTGGCCAGGGCGTGCTCTGATGCAATACGATAAAAACTTTGCGCTGATGGAAGGTAAAGATGTGGTCATTCTGCAACCAGAGAAAGAGGCACAGGGTTTCGAATATAATGAAAAAAACGAGCAGTTAACGCCTCATCCCCCCGCTGCTGCCGCGCTAGAGAAGAAAGCCTTAAGTTGGGCATTGTGGGGCAGTTTAGCCTACCAGCAAGAGCTGTATCGTTTGCCTAAATAAGCGTTAAACAGAATGGAAAATGCCGCTATTTTTAGCGGCATTTTTGTTTATCATTCCTGCTAATTTTGTGCGCAAACGGATTCATACGATTGGAATAGGTTAAATCCACGTCGACATAATAGATTCTTGCTCTGGCTGAGTCTGTTGTTGATAGAACTGACTAATGCGTTGCCCAAGTTGTTGATAAAATTGACTCGATTCGCCTTGAAGCGATTGCCTTGCCGTACTGCTGGTATTCGCTTTGGCGTTACTGCTGGCATAATTTGCCGCACCTTGACTGACCTTTAAGCGTATATCCTTACGTTGCAGCGCCGCTTGGCCTCTTGCAGCAATTTTTAGCGTTTTAGGTAAAACACGCTCGGCCACTACAAGGGGCGCTTTTTTCTCTTGCTGTTGTTGGTTCTGTTGCTGTGAGGATTGCTGTTGCTGCTGTTTTTCTTGAACTTGTTGCTGATTATGCTCGAGCGTTTTCGCCTGTTGTTGAGCTTGATCCGCAGTGCGTTCATTCTGTGGATTAAAGGCGCGTTCTTCGTGACCTTTAGTTGCCGCTTGTGGTGGGATGACCACAGGTTTCAGTTGGTTGTCGACCCGAGCCGAGTCCGTCGCGACATTACTGGTCGCTAGCGGAACTTGGGGGTAGTTACTGACAACTAACATTGAAAATTCCTTGGCACATTAATGGTTAAATACTAGCCATTAATCGCTCAAAGATAAAGCGTTAACGTGTCTGTAACGTTAACCAAGGCATAAATACCTGCAAAAACTCCTGCTGATGGGAAATAAAGGGCGCGTGGGAGGCTTTGGCTAGCATCACATCCTCACTTTGAGCAGTGATGGGCATTTTAGGTGGTACGCGTTTGGGCACTAGCCCGTCGAGTCGGCCCCAGATCCTTAGCCAAGGTTGTTGCAACTCTATCAGTTGCAGCCTTAAGTCGACGTCGGTCAGCATATTTAGGCCTTGAGTTAAGGCTCTGGTATTGGGTAAAGGACGTGCGAGGACAAGATCGCGCAGTTGTTTGATGTCTTCCTTGGCGGTTTCGCTCCCCATGGCTTGAATCGCCAGAAATCTCTCTATAGTTTTAGGTAAATTTTGGCCGAGTTGTTCTCTAAATTGATTAAGGACTTGTGGCGGAATGCCCGGCCATGCTTCGTCTTCCCTTGCCATAAAGCAAGGGGATGAGGCAATAGTAATCAAGCCTTTGATTTTTTGTGGATAACTTAACGCTGCCTGAGTCGCAACGAGCCCACCGAGTGACCAGCCGGCCCAAATAGCGTGTTCAGGCAATGCAGCGACTAAGGTATCGACCCAGGTTGATAGGCCACCTTCAACCATTTGGCTATGGCCGAAGCCCGGCAAGTCTACATAGTGCACCCTATACTGAGACAGTGACTCATGTAATGGCGTAAACACAGCGCTATTCACTCCCCAACCGTGAAGCATCACCAGATCTGGCCCTTGGCCGCTGATTTCAATATGCAAATTTGCTTGGTTTGTGGATGTCACTTGGCTCACTTGAGTGCCTCAAAAATGGATTAGGTGAATGTATGCCGTACTTTGTCAAAAGGATTTGGCCGCAATCTGCTTTGCGGATAATGCGTTTAGGCTATCAACTTGGTACAAGGTGGTTGGCGGGCAGTTTACCTAACCGTTGTCTGCTGTGCCACCAATCCATATCACTTCCCGAGACAGGCATTTGTGCCGTTTGTCTTCAATCTGGCTTATATCATGGGCCTATTTGCTTAGGTTGCGGTAAGTCGATGCAAATAGAAGTCGATTATTGCGGTGAATGCCAAAAGCGCCAGCCACGTAAAGTCATTGCACCTTGTAGTTATCATCAAGGTTTGGGGGCTTGGGTTGGTGCGATTAAATATCAAGGTCAACTTGCCGCTTTGCCCGTGCTGTGTCGCGCCTTAGTGGCACGACTTAAGGTATTAGAACAGCAAGGATTAATCTCGCTGCCTCAAGCGATAGTGCCAGTTCCATTGCATCCAAAACGTTTGCAACAACGGGGATTTAATCAGGCTTGGTTAATTGCCCATGAGTTATCACAGCTCTTGCAACTGCCGTTAGTGAGCGAAGGGTTAACGCGCCAACAAGACACTCGACCGCAGGCGGGGCTTTCGGGTGCACAGCGACGACGCAACTTACATGATGCCTTTATGTTAGCGGATGATTTTGCGTTCCAGCGTATTGCATTGGTGGATGATGTGGTCACCACTGGCACCACAGTCTCTGAAATTGCTCGCTTATTCGAAGCGCGTTATGTGCATGTTCAAGTATGGTGTTTGGCAAGGGCAGAGGCACCAGGCTTGTTGGATGACATTTAAAAACGGTTAAAAGCATTGCTCCATTATATCTTTGTGTATGTCAAAATTATGTCAAAAATACTGAGTAAAAATGAATAAGTTTTAATTTTGCGACAAGATGTAAGTATCTGTATCAATGGGTTTTGTTTATTTTTTGTATTGAGATACCTTCCTATATTATTTCGTTTGGAGGGTATTTATGGACGCTAAACTGGCGCGATCAAATGCAGATACGGCATCAACGCTGAAGGACGTTATTCAGGCGATAAACTACTCTTTGAAGCTACATGGTTTTTGTGGTTTCTGGTTTCAAGGAGTTCCACATTGTGCGTATGAAAATTATCACTTTCCAAAAGATACCAATCTGTTCTCTCCTACGGCACTAAGAAAACCTATCGCCAGCATAGCTTCTTCCCCTGTTATGGCTGAATTACAGCGTTTTTATTTAAATCAGATAGCCTCTCATGATTTCAATTTTGGTTTTTCATTGGATACTTCAAAATCTTATATGTATAGATTCACGAGTGAAAAAAATGATAAGACCAGCCTACTGTTTAGTAAGCATAATATTCAAAATGTTTTGAGCTGGCCCATCTCATGCCACTCTAATCGTCATTGGGCAGGCCGGTTTATACTACTTAGCCATCTTAGTGCTTCGGAGGTGGTGTTAGAGGGATTGGCAGGCACTTTAAAGGAAGCTCAGAACAAGCTTTTTGAATGTAATAAACAATTGTTCAATCCATTTCTACAAAGCTCTCTGCTTAAAGATAATGCGAGAGATATCCTACTTATGGTCGCAAACGGTCTTCAAAACGACGAAATTTCAACTCAGCTCCCGATAAGTGTCAGAGGAGTTGAATATCATATGGAATCTATGCGTAAGAAATTTGGGGCTACAAATAGAGCAAATTTAATCCATTTAGCCCATCAATATGAGTTGATTTAAAAATGTTGATATTACTGGTTGAAGATAATCGACTTCTTTCTAACAACATCATTCAATATCTTGAATTGAGTGGTATAGAGTGTGATTACGCTTTCAACCTGGCACAAGCGGATATGCTCATTAGTCAGCAGCAGTTCGACGCTATTATTCTCGATCTAAATTTGCCGGATGGTGATGGGATTGAAGCGTGTGATCGCTGGAAAGCACAGTGCATTACTTCACCAGTAATCATGTTAACTGCACGTAGTAGTCTGAATGATCGCTTGAGTGGGTTTGCTGTGGGCGCTGATGATTATTTAGTAAAACCATTTGCAATGGAGGAACTGGTCGCGCGATTGAAGGTGGTTGCTCAGCGTCGTCCCGCGCCCCAAAGGTTGACTATTGGCGACCTAGAAATCGATTTTGCAAACCACATGGTGTATCGGCAAGGGCAACAGCTGGCTTTGTCTAAAACCGGATGGCAGATCCTGGCTTTATTAGCTAGGCGTAGTCCAGAAACGGTGAGTAGAGAAGAGATTGAGCGAATGCTTTGGCCCGACAGCGTACCTGATAGTGACAGCTTGCGCAGCCATATTCATCTTTTACGTCGAGTGATCGATCGCCCCTTTGAACGGCAAATATTACATACGATTCGTGGCGTTGGTTTAAGCCTTAGAGATGATATCAATGCAAGCGCCTAAACTTAGCCTCAAGCGTAGCTATCAAGTGTGGGGAGTTATTTTTCTATTAATAACCTTAGGCGTGAATAGTTTTATCCCGCTTTGCATGATGTGTGCAGGTATGATTTCTATGCATGAAGTCACAATGCACAATGCAGGGCAAGCGGCCGAAGCATTACTGAAGCTGGCGGAGCCAACTCAGCAATCATTACTTGATCAACCACTTCTAAAAACCGATAACTTAACAGTCTATCCTCATTGGGGAGATATTCCGCTGCAAATTCGTGAGTTAAGTAACAATGAAGTCTTAACTGATGCGAGCACAATTCACTATGAGCATGCAGAAGGTCCCATTGTTAACGCGTTAAGTGTGTACTACACCCAAACTGGCCAGCCGCTATACGTTTGGCTGCAGTTTAGTGTTACCCATGATTTGCAATTTGCCCCTAAAAATATGACGGCGATCTTGCTGCTTGTCTTGATAACCTTTTGTGCCAGTGCAAGCTTAGCGTTTTATATGCAAAGTAAAGTGATTACGCCTGTTCATCAAATTAGTCATGCGATTAAACAACATGATTGGGAAGGAGGAGGAAAACTGAGTTTACCAGAACAAGAATATGCTGAATTAAAAGCTATTGTTGATGCTTTAGATAACTCGATTTTACAACTTCAGGAGGCTCAGCAGCGAGAACTCAATTTTTTACGTTTTGCTAGTCATGAGTTACGTACACCAGTTGCCGTATGCCAATCTTCATTTGAAATCCTCGCTTTACAACAAGGCGAGCTTGCAGGGCCAACGCTGTATGCTTCCCAAGCGACCAATCAAATGAAGTCACTCATTGAAACCCTACTATGGTTAACTAATAAAGAGTGTTCAAACCTAGAAAAGGAAAACGTAGCATTATCGCCTTTACTTACCAGTATTATCGAGGAGCAGCAACGGGTATATGGTTATGAGCAAAAAATTCAATTATTGTGTGACGATACTTGCTTGCCAGTTCAGCTTCATCCGCTAAAAATAATATTAAGCAATTTATTAAGGAATAGTATTGAGCATGGTGGGATGGATATTAGTATTACTCAAGATGCTTGTTGTATAGCAATAACCAATTCCTATAATAGTAAGGGCCGCCATGGATTTGGTTTAGGGCTTTTACTGGTGAAACGTCTTGCGAATCAACTGGGTTGGATTTTTACTAGCTCATCTGCAAATAATTTATTTACTGCTAGGCTGGTAATATCTAATAACTAAAGAATGGGAACTATAGATTTACTGCATTAAACCACACACTTTTAAAATGCAAAAGCGCCGTTGGGCTTAGATCACATAGTCATCATGCTATTCGTAGTAACTTTATTATATAAAGTTTACTGGTCGATAAGTATTTTAAAATACTTCCTAGAATACATGGTTGAGAGGGGCTCTATGTGTAAAAAAAGTGTGGCATCAATTTTAGTCAGTGCAATTATTTTTAGTGGTTCAGTATATGCTGATGTGAATAAAACGAGCGTGGATTTAGGTTATAAGTTTTATACCAGTGACGCAAAAAATGATAACCCAGGTGTTTTTAATCAACCTTTTGTAAAGTTGAATCATTTAGGAATTGCTGATTGGGGTACTTACTTTGCTAATCTTAAGCTCGAAAACCCTGCTGAAATCGCGGAAAATCAGAAGAACCTTGATGGTAAAACTACCATTAAGTCATTATTGATACTTGAAAATAAGCTGGGAGAGTCGCAGTTCAACTTTTGGACTCAGAACTTTATCTCTGCGAGTGAAACGCTAGTTGAAGATAATCTTTACTTAGGTATTACCCATAATGCAAAAATTCAAAATTTATCACTAAACTATGGTATCGGTTTAAATTATACCATTGGTAGCTTTTCCCCCAAATCAGAGAAGTTTAATGATCTGTCAGGTTATGCCGTGGTTTTAAATGCAAAGTACCCATTTGAATTGCTAGGGTTAAAACATAGTTTAAGTTTAAATTATGAAGCACAAATTGATAGGGATGCAGCGCATCAATCATTATTTTCATATGACAGCTATGGCCATCAGATAATTACAACATTACAAACAAGCCTCACGGATTCAATATTTTCAAAGTTATATATCACCCATTATGATAGCTGGGGCTCGCAATATAATGATGGTATTGAATACGGTGTATCTGTTGGTTATCAGTTTTAACGGTTTATAAAATAGGTTGAAATTTTGATAAGTAGAATCTCATTTAATTTGGTGCTGTTCTAATTTTCATCAAAAATAATAAGGGAATTGTAATGCATTATAAAAAATCTATTATTGGTATTGCTGCCACGGCAACAGCAATTATTGTCGGCTGTCAAGTTACCCATCAAATAGTAAAAAGCCAGGGAACCGCTCAAGGCAAGCATGGCGAAGTGCAGGTCGAAACCACATTCAAAGACGGACACATTGTGGCGATTGATGTACTAAAGCAAAAGGAAAATAAGGTCCTTGCTGGTGCCGTATTTAAAGATGTTAAACAGGCGATTATTGATAATAACTCTATCGAGGTTGACGGTATTGCAGGCGCAACCGTAACGTCTAAAGCGCTTAAAGAAGCCGTGGGTAAAAGTGTTGAAGCCGCAGGTGTTACGTTAGTTGCTGTCGCTTCAGCTAAAAAAAATGAAGCATTAACACCAGCAGAATATACCTATGATGTGGTGATTATTGGCTCGGGTGGTGCAGGTTTCAGTGCTGGTTTAGAGGCTATGGCCGCAGGCCGCTCCGCCGTTATTATTGAAAAGATGCCTATTATCGGCGGTAATTCTTTGATTTCTGGCGCTGAGATGAATGTGGCCGGTAGTTGGGTGCAAAAAAATATGGGAGTTACCGATAGCAAAGAGCTGTTTATTAGCGACACGCTAAAAGGCGGCGATTTCAAAGGTGACCCTGAAATGGTTAAGACCATGGTCGATAATGCGGTTGATGCTGCTGAGTGGTTAAGGGATTACGTCAAAGTAGAATTTTACCCAGATCAATTATTTCAGTTTGGTGGACACAGCGTGAAACGTGCGCTTATCCCTAAAGGTCATACCGGAGCAGAGGTGATCAGCAAGTTTTCTATTAAAGCTGAAGACGTAGGCTTACCAATTCATACCAATACTAAGGCTGAAAAGTTAATTCAAGATCAAACGGGCAGAATTGTGGGTGTAGAAGCGATTCATAATGGCAAAACGGTAACCTACTATGCAAAACGCGGTGTTGTGATTGCCACGGGTGGCTTCTCGTCTAACATGGAAATGCGTAAAAAATATAACCCAGAGTTAGATGAACGTTATGGCAGCACTGGTCATTCAGGTGGTACTGGTGACGGTATTGTGATGGCAGAAAAAATACATGCAGCAGCTAAAAATATGGGATATATCCAGTCATATCCTATTTGTAGCCCAACCTCGGGTGCGATTGCCTTGATTGCAGACTCTCGCTTCTTTGGTGCGGTGTTAATCAACCAGAAGGGTGAGCGCTTTGTTGAAGAATTGGAACGCCGAGATGTGATTTCACAGGCCATTCTAGCCCAACCAGGCCGTTATACTTATGTGCTCTGGAACCAAGCTATTGAAGATGTTGCCCATACTGTTGAAATGCATCAAGGTGAACTGAAGGAATTCACAAAAGACGGGCTAATGTATAAGGTCGACACCTTAGAAGAAGCCGCTAAAGTCTTTAATATTCCTGAAGATAAGCTGTTATCAACGATTAAAGACGTTAATCGTTATGCCGCAACAGGAAAGGATGAAGCCTTTAATCATCGCTCAGGATTGGTTGATTTAAGTAAAGGACCTTATTGGATTTTAAAGGCTACACCTTCTGTGCACCATACTATGGGTGGACTAGCGGTTGATACACGTACTCGTGTACTTGATGAACAAGGAAAAGTGATTCCGGGCTTGTTTGCTGCGGGTGAAGTGACTGGTTTAACCCATGGAACCAATCGACTCGGTGGAAATGCTTACACTGATATCATTGTCTTTGGTCGTATCGCGGGACAAGAAGCGGCTAAATAGTTTGTATTTTATGTCTGGCTTAAAGCGACCCAATTGGGTCGCTTTTGTTTGTAAATGATGGTGTTCACTCGCGTACAACACATTCGTTTAAAGCTTGTTTATGATGAATAAATCGTGATCGCTATGGCAAAAATCCATAAACTTGCTATCCAAAGGACTACAAAGCGAAGGTGAGTCGGAGTATCATACGGCTAATTCTTACTAAAACACTCAGGTATCCCCTGACGGAGCAGGTTTTCATGATTACCATTTCCGATGCGGCTCAAGCCCATTTTGTTAAGTTGTTAGCAGATCAACCTGAAGGCACTCATATTCGCGTATTTGTGATCAGTCCTGGTACCTCGCAAGCCGAGTGTGGTGTGTCTTATTGTCCACCGGATGCAGTGGAAAGTGATGATATTGAAATCGAGTTCACTGGCTTCAATGCTATGGTCGATGAGAAGAGTGCACCTTTCCTTGAAGATGCCACTATCGATTTTGTGACTGACCAATTAGGTTCACAACTCACGCTCAAAGCACCTAACGCAAAAATGCGTAAAGTGTCTGGTGATGCACCTTTAGTCGAGCGTATCGAATACGTGATCCAATCTGAAATCAACCCTCAGTTAGCCGGCCATGGTGGTAATATCATGCTGGTTGAAATCACCAAAGAAGGTGTAGCCGTACTGCAGTTCGGCGGTGGTTGTAACGGTTGTTCTCAAGTTGATATCACCCTAAAGGATGGTATCGAAAAACAATTGTTAGACATGTTCCCAGGTGAGTTGACTGGCGTACGTGACGTGACAGATCACCAACATGGTGAACATTCTTACGCTTAATCTTGTTTGTTAAGCGGAATGAAAAACGCGACCTCAGAGTCGCGTTTTTCATATTTGGCTTCGCTAGAGGCAAATTACTTCGATGCATCTTTTAACCGCTCGACTTGAGCAAGTAGATAATGCGAGTCGGAGATCGTGTCGTTATGCTTATTTAGTCTCAATGCTTCATAAAATTGACCAAGTTCGAGTAGGTGAGACTCTACAAATGGAACGCCAAGCTTTTCTCGGCTAGCAAATAAAATACATAAGCCCTCAGCTCGACTTGCAAAAAGCTGGTATCGTTCATTACGACGGGTAAAGCCTAGAGAGCGTTCAATTAACATGGCAGAAAGAGTTACCACAGAAAATAAAGCTAAGCCTAGTTGAAGCGGATATGGGCTGGTAATGACCACTAACCCCCCGACTAACAACATATCTAACAATAAAGAATTCGTAGCAAATTTTGAAAGCAGACTAAGTGCTTCTACATCAGACTGTTTTGTCGAGGAAACAAATAAAAATATCAGCAACAAAAGAAATGAAATACCCAGGATCCATTCCGGCCAATTGAAATCCAATGAAATTGGTTGTTTTAAAAATTGATCGATCACTTTAAACCCAATCTGATCAACCATTGCCATTGCTAAACACACGGCAAAAAAAATCAAGCCAGTGGCCGAATATAATGGAATACGTCTAAATGTATATCTAAGCCAGTTTGTTTCTTTGACTTTGTCTTTTAGTTCCACCTTGGTTGCATTAAGGACTGCGAGTAACTCAGTGTAATTTGTAATGGGTTTTATATTGTTCTGTGACATATCTGTCCTTATTAAACAGGTTCAAACACTGGCAAATGGTTGCGATGAAATTGCTCAATGCCGTATTGTCGCAGCGTTTCCAGCCAGCGTTCGGCTACAGTACGGCCAACTTTTAACTCAAGAGCCGCTTCGCGTAGCAATAAAAATTCAGTGCGCAGTGTGGTCGGCATAATACCTGGGTCATCGGTATTTACCAGTACCCGTACTGGCCCACGACGAAGTCCGTACAAGTTGGCTGCGGCCCCTTTTTCTAGCACCGACTCATCAGGTGGACTCCAGCGGAAGATGGGATGTTCAGAGTGTGATTTTAGCCGGGCAATATACACATTAGAGGTTGGATTAGCCTCGATGATTAGCCCTAGTCCGTCGTATTCGGTCAATAACCAATCTTGTAATGCATGCATGAACGCTAGCTCTGCAGGGGTTTCTACATCTTCCAGTAGATTATCCTTACGCTTGTGGCCAATTTGTGCGTGAGCGTTGCTTTCATCACCCATACGAATTATCACCAGTCGCTCTTTCTTGTTTGTCTTCAGCCATTGATGACGCGCTAAGTAGAGCTGAGCGGGCAGATTGTTATCAATCAGCTGCCGATGATCCGGCAAGGCAAGCACGTCTTTGGAGTCATGCATTGCCCCACCCAATAGCTCTTGCCAGCGATATTGGCAATTACGTCGTAGCAACCAAGCCTGATACAAATCATCCGCAGTGGCACGACTAAGAAGTGAACTACTAAAATTGGCAGAGCTTGCCGGTAAATTCTGTGGTTCCATAGGGTTCGGCACCTGCCACCAGTCGGATTCACGCCAGAAATGGGCAATGCGCCGCTCTAGCAAGGGCAGCACCTGCAGTGCCAACGGCAAATTGCCGCTCAGCATAGTGGCGTAATGCCATAGCCACACCAGATTATCTAAGTGTTCATCTATGGGGAGTATCATATCGCCCTGACGCCCAGCCCACTGTTTCGGCTCAATGCCCAGCGCCAATCCATGGCCTAGTCGATCACCTTCGCGCATCTCGCAAAAGCGGACTGTTTCGTCAATATGACGCATACCCGAGGCGGGGTGGGCGTAGTCTTCGCCCGCATGGATACTTAAATGAAACCCCGTACCAGCCCGCTCGCCATTCGGACTCATTTTGAAACCGCCTCGAAGCCAACGCAGCACTGGGGCAAACCATTCGATTTTTAGAGCGTTTTCATCACCAGCGACATCCAAGCCGCGAAACCAACGTGCAGGCTGAAAGTGGAAATTGTGGTTCAGCTTACCGCCCAAAAACTCAGGAGCTACCCAGCCAGCATCGCTTTGCAAATTTCGCATTAGCTTTTCGGCCTCTTTCCATAGGGCCTTGCTATCCGACTTGGAGCGCTGGTTTTGCTTATGTGGCTTTGATCGTGAAAAATGGCCACAGAATTGCCAACGCTCCAAATTTTTCAAATATGCCTGTGTTTTTGCATCGGGATGAATTTCATGCTCACCAAAAATATAAGGTGGTCTAGGTTGGCGCAATCCGGCATGTTTCGCCATTGCTTTAGCAAAAGGCCGTGTGTATTGAGCAGAAAATCCGTCTGGACCTGATTTGATTTCTGCAACATCACTGGCACCAACCCATAGGCGATGGATATTCCCTTGTGTATCACTACCACGCCCCAGAGTCGCACCAAAATAACGCTCAGCAAAGCGTGTTAGCCCCTGACCATCCATGATCAGGCTGCGCCGCAGCAGGTTAACGGTCTGCCAAAAACATAAAATAGCGGCACGTTGTAGCGGATGTGTATCTGTTGCTTGATAACGGCGACATAGATAAAGATACAGCCATAACCAACGGTTAGTACGCCCCCGCTGCATGATGTTAGCAAGCTGCCCCAGCAACCAGTCGGCACTCCCAACGTTGGTAGCAGCTTGTATATCGGTCAATAATTCCCAGTCAGGTAGTTTGATAGGGGTATCCATAGGCATAGATAAGCGATTGAGCTTTTTCTGCCAACTTTGCCATTTCTGGCTCTGATTTGTTGGAGTCGGATCAGCCGTTGCTGAGGGAGAAGCCATGTCAGGCTCAAGCAACAGTATCAATAATTGGCGCGCCCGCTGTAGTAAGGGCTGCAGATTGTCGTGCTGTTCTTGCTGCCAATGGTTGTTATTTGTGCTTAGTGTCAATGCACGACCAGCTAACAAATAATCATCCAGAATCGCACTATCGGCGGTTACGCCCCAGAAATGCACATGCCCTTCAGCAAAAGGCAATGACGGATTGCCCTGTGGTGCAAAAAATGCGGTTTGGGCAGAGACTATACGCTCGATATCATGTGCTGCTGGTTGGGGGATATCTTCTAACCAGTGTGCCAGATGCCAGCCCGCCAACAGGGTAGGGTCCAGTCCCGCGGCGAGGCGTACATAGGCTTGACATTCTCGCTCACGGTAACACAGTAGATCACCATTGCGTTGTAATAGCCGTTGTTGCAGTTCATCCAGCCAGGGTAATTCTGGCGTGACTAGCAAATCGCCATCACACATCTGCCCCATTAACTGGCGAACATCGGTTAGCCGATGTTCGCGTGGATAACGAGCCTCCACACTCTCGACTAGCAAGTGGTAGACATGGCCTTGCAGTTTTTCCCAAAAATCAGCCGCAAAATCGACTGCAGTTGGCTGCAAGTTTTGCCATAACCAATCAGCCAAGCGTTCATCACCGTAAAAACATTCGGCGACATGTTCGGTTAGAGATCGATGGAGCATCAGAGGCGCTCAGCTTTTTGCTTGATGGCCTGATCGAGATTGTCGACGGTGTTCTTGCTCGACTTATCCGAGTAAATACTCTTCATCTCATCAAGTAACTTATTACATTGATCTAAATTCCGACTACCTAATGCTTTTTGGATTGCTGGGACAGTGAGCTTTGTTGAGGCAGCTATTTTTAACTTGTCACACAGCCATACTTTTGCCGATATTTTCGTTGGAGTTTTCTGCGATTTCCCTCCCTGCACAGGTTCAGGCTTAGGCCAGTCAAGTGCAATTAACTCATCTATCCATATTTTTAATGGATGATCGGCCAGACAATAACTGATGGTGCGCGTCTCTTTTCCAAACTTATTGCGATTTTGGTAGGGCTCATCTTTATTTGTAATTTGCGTGCTAGTTGGTGCAAATGGCCCAACATTCATGGTGAAATGATCGTTGCTTTCAAAGTTTTTCAGCTTTTTCGGATTAATATTGGTGGTGGCTACCACATTAGGTAAACCAAATAACTCACCTTTCTCAAAGCTGCCAAAAGCAAACCAAGTAGCGTAAAAAATATGAGCAACCCTATCAAGTGCAGTTTTAATGTGCTTCATGCCGTTAGGTATTATTTCGCTACTGGCAACTTGGCTATAGACCTTGTTAAACACCTTATAGACTAACCAGGGTGAGAGCTCGATTTGACTGACGCCATGTGTCTCACGCCATTTTTTTATATCAGCCTGCAACTGGATAATGAGTGCGTTTTGTGGTTCATCTTCCGTATTATCTTCGTCAGCTTTTTCCTGCTCTTCTGCTGCGTTTTTAGTTTCATCATCAAACAGCAGGGTTTTGGTAGGAGCTAAAGCTGCTGTCGAAAAGAAGGGCGCCCGATTCAAAATGCCATACACATCTTCAACGGAAACAGGTCCTGCAATACTGGCAATCATCAGTTCAAAAATACGGCCGATATTCAGCAGCATGCTCTGCTTGGCATTGGTATAAAAATTATGTTGTGCCAGCAGGCTAATTAAGATTGTTGCTTTGTGCTTCCTGTCGTCGAGGCCATCCAATGTAAGCGAAGAAATGTCTTTTTCATAATTCCAGCTTTTTGATGAATTAATCCCAACCTCGGCCACAGGATAAGGCAAAATAGTTTGCTGTGATTTCAGACCTGCCAGCCATTCTTCAGGCAAACGCTCATGCAACGCACTCGCCCAAGCTACCAGATCGTCAGGTTTGTCGAACAAGCCAAGGCTGCCTACATTGTGTTCTAGAGGTTGGAATAATGGCGTATCAAAAATACTGCCCGGATCAGACGGTGTGCGATGTTGCCAATGTTGCTTAGCGAGCAGCACCAGATAAATTGCTCCGGCCTTAGGTTCGAAACGGAAATATTCTGCGAGTTTTTTGGATAGATCTTGTTGCTCTGCCCCTCCTTGCTCCACCTTGGTATATGAATAGTCAACAGGTGGAAGTGTTTTCATTTTATCGGCAAAGAGTTTGTACGCGTCGGCATAATCCCGTTTTGTCTTGTTATCGCTTAGTTCCAGATGCTTCTTCTGAAACTCATACACAGCCTCCAATGGCACTGTTGGCATTTGCCAGACTCGGCGCACTTGCAGCTCACTGTTTGCAGTACGAATGGCATTGGGCAATGCAGGAATAAAGTCGCTGCAATGATTAACCAGCTGGGTCAAGGCACGAATGGACGGTATGGGCAAGGGTAGACGACTATTTTCTTGACCGTTTACTGGGCCTGTTAAATAGATTTCCAGCCAGGAAATAAAATTAGCCAAAGGCATTGCATCGCTGGTGTTACCAAGCATCACGCCTTTGCCATCGGCTTCTTTTCTATCATAGCTCCACTGCCAATAGCAGCTGACTTCTGGCATGCTTTGGCGGCGAGGGAAGGGCAACACTTTACGCTGATATTCTTCTGCTAGCTTCAGCGCTGTGCCATATGCAGCAATTGATTTATGCCTAGAATCCTTCGTCAGACGACCATGAAAGTCGCGCCACGTTACTTCGTGGTACAAGGCGCGGTCACCACTAACGATTGGCAATACATAAGGCGTAGTTAAATAACGGCGGATGATTTCAAGGTTTTCAAAAGCCATATTGAGTGAGGTATCGACATCGTCAATCGGCAGAATGAGCAGTTTTTTATCAAGCAGCCTAACAGCTTCTAAGAAAAACTCATGCACACTGTCTGCTAACTGTTTGTTGTTATACATGGCGCGCACTTTATCCATGCCGTGGCGTTCTTTTTGGGTGTCAACGGCTTCCAGCGAGTGTGCGAGCTGATCAAGCGCTTGATTCAATTTTCGCGATTTTTCTGGGTTGTTACATTGTGCTTGTTTGATGTCATCATCATGAAGCACTGCTGCCACTATGATATGCAGAAACAATGACTCGCCATCTTCCAGCAGGGTGGGGTCGATTGGCTTCAAAATGTGTACATCGTTCAACAAATCTGCATGTTCAAGCTTAAGATAATCTTTGAGGTTGACCAGCACGGCAGTTTTGCCTGTGCCGCGGTCACCATCTATAGAGATCGCATTATGTTCTCGCAGAGCATCTAGCGATTGACCATTAGACTTAGCTTCATTTGCCCGATTTCGTGCTTGCCGGATAAGTTCTGCCAGCGGTTTATATATTTCGTCACGCGGAAGTATGGTGTTGGTATCATGCAGTACGGCTGTTTCACTGGCATTGAGGGGAATGTATTTTCTTTTTTTTTGCGAATCCATTTGCGATACCCAGTAATAGCCTTTCGGCAAGTCATTAGTTTTATATATATTACAATACATTGTAAGTGACTGGGTAGTAATGCTTATTTTTACGACATGACCAAAAGATGTCGATATCAGGCAATGGTAGGTAAAGCTGGCCGTAATCAAATTGAATTAAACAATTTACCTATGTCAGAAAGCCTTTGCTGAAATAATAGTGCCCACCCAGTGTGAGGCTTCTTGTTAGCATAAAGACACTCATCGCGGCCCAGAGGGCATGGTTGCCTTGCTCTGGTAGTAATAGCTGTTGCAGTAAATACCAGGTCGGGAAAAACGCGCCAAAGGTGGCGAGTATCATGCTATTGCGCATCACTTTTCCTTTAGCGGCACCTATGTAGACTCCGTCGAACAAATACGAGCCAAACGACCATAAAGGCATGAATATCAGCCAGATAAGATAGGTTTGCGCAGTGGCTCTGACCTCATTAATGCTGGTCAATAACGCGATAATATTACTGCCAAAAAGACTAAATACAGCACAGAATCCTAGCGCTGTTATGGCCGACCAGCACCAAGCTAAGATCACAGCTTCCCTTAATTGTTCTGCCTGTTTTTGCCCATAGGCACGGCCGACTTCTGCCTCGGCATAATAGGCAATGCCATCGAGTGCATAGGAGATTAATAGCAGTAAATTCAATAACACGGCATTGGCTGCAACGGTATTATCACCTAGACCTGCACCATGGAATGTCATAAAGGCAAAAGCTGCCTGCAAACAGAGGCTGCGGACAAAAATATCTGTGTTGAGCTTCAGTAATTTGCCATAACCCGTTAAGGTGACATGGGGTAATAGGTGGGATAAGTGAAACTCGGGTGCGCGCTTGAGTTGTTGTAACACCATAGTGAGTGCGACTGAGAAAGCGGTGATATCGGCAAATACTGAGGCGAGGGCAGCGCCTTTAACGCCCCAACCCAAGCCGAGGACAAACACCACATCGAGAATAATATTGGCAAGGTTGGCTAAAATCAGCTGCCACATGGCGGCTTTAGGTTGTTGTCGCCCTAAGAGCCAACCTAACATTACTAAATTGAGCAGGGCGAAGGGCGTTGACCAAATCCGTACCTGAAAATACTCGCGGCAATAACGTTCGACCTCGCTACTCGCTTCGGATAATCCTAACGCTAAATTCAATATCGGGACTTGCAGTGCGATAACGCCTGCGCCCAATAACATCGCTAGCATAGCGCCTTGGACTAAGAGCTTGTGCTGGGCGTGAAGATCGTCAGCACCAAAGGCTTGCGCGACTAAACCTGTCGTCGCCATACGCAAAAATCCCAATAACCAAATGATTAATGTGATAATCGTTGACCCGACAGCGACTCCCCCTAAATAATAGGCCTCACTCAGATGACCTATAACAGCCGTATCGACTAAGCCCAACAGCGGGATAGTGATATTGGAGAGTATCATCGGCAGGGCGAGCGCCAGTAACTGGCGATTTTTCGCGCCGTTGAGCATGAGGTCGAGCCAAGTTGATTTAGCAGTATTCATTAATTTCAGAGGTGTTCACATTATGGTTAAACGTGTGCTGTTGGCACTCATAGGGCTCATGACGTTTTCTGCCCATGCCGTGGTCATTCTGCAATATCACCATGTGTCAGAAACCACTCCGGCGGCAACCAGCGTTACGCCCGCGCAATTTCGTGAGCAAATGCAGTTTCTCGTCGATGACGGCTTTAAGGTGATCCCGCTTTCTAAAGTGGTTGAAGCGATCAAGCAAAAACAAGATTTACCGGCTAAAACAATCGCAATTACCTTCGATGATGGTTATCGCAGTATAGCGACTACGGCGGATCCTATCCTAAAGGAATTTGGATTCCCCTACACCTTGTTTGTGGCAATTGAGCCGATTAAACAAAAGTTTACCGAGATGATGACTTGGGATGAACTCATCACACTATCCAAGGAAGGCGCCGATATTGCTAACCACAGTTGGGCGCACGAACATTTGATCCGCGCCTTAGAAAATGAATCACAGGCGCAGTGGTTAGCGCGGATAAAAGCCAATATCTTAGATACAGAAAAAGCGATTGCAGATGCCACAGGGCACAATTTTAAAATGCTGGCGTATCCCTACGGTGAGTACAATCAAGCGTTGCAGGATATGTTAACTGAGAACGGCTTTGTCGCTTTTGGGCAACAGTCCGGTGCCGCGGGGCCCTATTCGCCATTAACGGCACTGCCGCGTTTCCCCGTTGCAGGACAATATGCTGACCTAAAAAGCCTTAAGGCAAAGTTATACAGCTTAAATATGCCTGTGATTGCACAAACCCCAAGTGATCCTGAGTTAAAGGGGGGTCATTGGCGTCCAGAGCTTAAAGTGACCCTCGATATGAGTGATATCTCTGCTAAGCAAGTGATGTGTTATATCCAAGGTCAAGGCTCAAAACAGCCGACTTGGCTCAATGAAAACGAGTTTAGTGTTCAAGCGGATTTAGCCTTGCCTGCGGGGCGGTCGCGTTATAACTGCACAGCGCCGAGTAAGGCGCGCAATGGCTACTATTGGTTTTCTCAGCCTTGGGTAAGGCCAAAGGACGATGGCTCTTGGGTCAAAGAGTGATCAAGGGCTAGGTTTGTATTGCGCCACTATTTTTTCAAAATCGCTAATTAATTTATCATTTAATACCTGCGGCGGTTTGCCTAACGCTGCCGTAGGTTTAAATACCGCAACTCGCGTTCCCTGCGGCGACACCAACACATAACCCGCACTATGGTCGACTTGGTAATTTTCTCCTTCACCCACCATGGCATAAGTGAGTCCTAAGCTGCGGGTGAGGGGAAATATCTGCGTTTGTTCACCCGTTACAGCTTTAAACTCTGGATTGAAAAAATTCACATAGGTCAGGAGTTTATCCTGTGTGTCCCGTTTGGGATCGACGGATAAAAACACCACTTGCAATGGCGCTATTTTGTTTAGATCAGGATAAGCCGCCGCAAGTTTATTTAAGGTCGTAGGGCAAATGTCGGGACAAAAGGTAAAACCGATAAAAAATAAGCTCCATTTTCCCTGCAAACTAGCATTGGTAAAAGCTTGCTTGTGTTGATCAACCAATTCAAAGGGCGCTAATTCATAGGCCTGTGGAAACAGAAAACCGCTCTCTAACTCGATAGGTTTTGGGGGATTAAATTTCACCGCAAATAGGCCGCCAAGACCGAACAACAAAATGGCGATGACTAAAATTCTTTTCTGCATTATTCGCTCCATAAATACAGGTTAGCGCGACAAACTCGTTCCATACACTAGTTCCACAAATAGTGGTCTAGCAGTAATGCCATAAATAACAACATTAAATGGTAGATAGAGAAGCGGAACACTTGCATCGCTAAGCCATCATGATCCCGATATTTAAGTTGCCATGCTTTATAGATAAATCCCGTACTGAGTAAACTCGAGCTGACGAAATACACAGGCCCACACATACCAACCAGTACAGGTAATAGGCAAGCAATCGCCAGCAATACTGTGTAGAGCAAGATGCAGGTTTTAGTAAATTCGACACCGTGGGTGACTGGCAGCATGGGAATATCTACTTTGGCATATTCGGCGCGTCTGTGAATGGCCAGTGCCCAAAAATGTGGCGGCGTCCACGTAAAAATGATGATCACTAGCAATAACGCATGGCCGTGAAATTCGTTCGTCACTGCCGTCCATCCCAGCAAGGGTGGCATAGCTCCCGCAAGGCCACCGATCACAATATTTTGTGATGTTGCGCGTTTCAAATAGGCAGTATAAACCAAGGCATAGCCAATCAGGCTGGCAAAGGTCAGCCAAGCTGTGAGTGGATTGACTAAGGAATATAGGACGATAAAGCCAAAACTACCTAAGCTAGCGGCGAAAATTAACGCGCGGGTGGCCGAAATGCGTCCCTTAGGCAATGGGCGATTGTAGGTGCGCGCCATTAAACCATCAATACGGCGATCGATCAGATGATTGAGCGCCGCCGCCGAACCCGCCATCATGGCAATTCCAAGCATACCCGCGAGCAAAGGCTGAACGGGCACCGCATGGGGCACAGCCAGACACATGCCGACGAGGACAGTGAGCAGCATGAGTGCGACCACTTTAGGCTTGGTCATTTCAAAATAGGCGCGCCATGTTACGCTGAAATTGGGCAGGCTACTGGTGATTGAGAGTGGTTTTGCCATCTTGGATCCCTCGCTTATGCTTTGCGCCATAAAAAATAGTTGATTGTGACTAAGGTCATTAGCAGTAGTGCCGCACCACCGTTGTGAGACACGGCAATACCGAGTGGTAAATGCATCACTACGTTAGAAATACCTAAGCTCACTTGTAGTATGACTAGCCCCACTAATAAAAGGCTTAAAGCCTTAAGTCCCGTAGCGCCCACAAATAATCGGTAGGCGAGCACGAGTAACAAGCTGGCAGTGACGATAGCGCCAATTCTGTGGGCTACGTGGATAGTCATTCGTGCAGGGTAATCGAGTACCCCAAATTCGAAGCTAGGGTGTTGGCCTTGGAACGGTGAAAATGCCTCGGCTATTGCTAAGTTATCTACCCAATTTCCCTCACAGATGGGTAAAGAGGTGCAGGCGAGCGCCGCGTAATTCGATGATGTCCAAGCGCCCAACATAATCTGACCCACAAGGACGAATAGGCTCACCAACGCTAACGGTGCGAGATGTCGAGCATGGGTTTCGCTATTAAATATACGCCGAGGTCGGGTTCGCAGGTAAAGGAGTAACAGCAGCGAGATTAGGCTAAAGCCACCAATAAGATGCGACATCACAATTATTGGCATGAGTTTCATGGTCACAGTCCACATGCCTAGCGCTCCTTGAAAGAGGATCAGCAGCACTATGATAATCGGCAACTTTTTGGGTGCTTCCGGTGTTTTTAAGCACAAAATTAAGATGAACAACACCAGTAAGCCAAGTCCGCCTGCGATATATCTGTGGATCATTTCCAGCCAAGCTTTCTCTGGATTGATATCGTGATCTGGGAATATAGTTTGCGCATGGGCGATTTCATGGTCTTGGGTGGGCACTTTAATATGGCCGTAGCAACCTGGCCAATCGGGGCAGCCGAGCCCTGCATCCGATAGGCGGGTGTAAGCGCCCATTAAAATCACCAATAGGGTAAAGACTAAGGTTAAGCGTAGGATCCAAGTTAGTTGCATCAATCTACCCTCGACAGTTTTAACAACTTACGCAGATCCGCAATCAGCGCCTTGCCTTGAGCTAAATGTGCTTCTTTGCCCTGCACTTGAGGGTAGCGCAGGACTAAGTTGCCTAAGGGATCGACTATGATTAGCTGCTGTTCATCTAACCATTTGCTTAAGCCTGCATTGGCGGGACGAGTATTGAAGTTAAAGGTGCTTAAGGCGTTAAGATCGCTGTCGGGATGAGTGAGGATAAGCGGTTCTACTCGCGCCTGATCTGGCCCTAGCGCTGTGTGGCTTTGGCGCAAAATATACAGGCGTTCGCGGCAAGCATCGTTGCATTTGGCGGGCAATAAATACAGTAGTTGCCATTCTTTGGGATTAGAATTTTCAACCCCAAGGCTGGCATAACTGGTTTCGGGACTGATCAGCTCGCCATGATTGGTCGCACCGCCATGGTATAAATTTAGGCTCAGCACTAGCTTAGCAATCACTACGGGGGCAATAAACGCCAGCAGTAATAGCCCTAATGCTTTGTGTTTGGATTTGTTCTGGGAGTTCATGCTTGCTCCTCTCATTCAAATTATCCCTAATTTATTGTTTTATATTTATTTAGTTTTATTAGTGTCTTGCTAATTATGGTACGAATTTCCCTATTTGCTCCTTGAGTTTGCGACTGTTTGGGCGCTATGGCGTTTTACATATTTAATCCCTTGCCACAGCATTAGCCCTGCAAATACGGCTGCCATCGAAAACCACTGCAACGCATAGCCCCAATGTTTTTGTGCCGACAGTGGGAAAGGTTGCCAAGGATGGGGCAATGTGA
Organism: Shewanella sp. SM68; assembly: GCF_025653925.1. NCBI lineage: Bacteria > Pseudomonadati > Pseudomonadota > Gammaproteobacteria > Alteromonadales > Shewanellaceae > Shewanella > Shewanella sp. SM68. The sequence goes on along the minus strand of NZ_JAKKRU010000006.1, from coordinate 111,307 downwards.
GGGAAGGTAATTGCTCTGGTTGCAACACGACAGGTAACACTGGGTGCCCTAATACCTTAGTCATTTCGGGCATATTTAAATTTTGAAAGCGAATACTTGTCCCTGTTTCTGCCATTAAAGCTTGGCTCAAGGGATTGATTTGCTTTTGATAAAGCCTGCCTTCGATATTTAATGCCCCGCTTAGGGGAGTGATGTGGGGTAACTCATCCCGATGGGAGCCTGCGGCAACAAAGCCTAACTCGACCAGCAACCAAGGTTTTTCAACTTCTACTTGCAGAGGTTGAAAGGCTAAATAGCCCACTTGACCTTGATAGATTTGATTATCCAGCAGCCAGATTTGTGAGCTTGCGGGAGTGGCGCGTACTTGCAGTCGATAACCCGTTACGCCTTCTTTGCCGACCTTGAGTTGGAGTTGCTCAAAACTTAATGGCAGCAAAGCTTGCCTTGCTTCCATTTGGGCTGAAAGCGTCGTTTTATCTTCACCACGGGCTAACTGCCATAAACCCAACTTGACCAATATAGTTAATACAGCCACAGTCAATATCAGTAGAAAAACCGTTAATTTATTCAGCAGAACATGAGGATATTGTATGAATAGCCTGTTCATTTTTAAGTTGGTCTTAGTTCTGCTGTTGCTATTCATCATTTTTAATCTAGGTCGCGCCTTGTTTATTATGGTGAAAGGTGATGAAAAAGTGCCTATGAGCCGTTATCTTGGTCGGCGAGTGATTTTCTCCGTGCTCGTTATCTTGTTATTGCTGGTGGCCTTAGGGACTGGGTTAATTAGCCCCAATCCCACGCCTTACTAAAGCACTAGAGAACGTAAACGAAAATAAACAAACACAGCCAGACCACATCCACAAAGTGCCAATACCAACTCCCCGCTTGGAACGCAAAATGTTTATCTGCGCTAAAGTGCCCCTTCAACACTCTGAAAAACAACACGAATAAAAAGAGCGTCCCCAGTGTGACATGCATGCCGTGAAAGCCAGTTAACAGGAAGAAGGTGTTGCCATAAATCCCAGAGGTCAGGGTGAGTCCCATTTCCCGGTAGGCATGCATATATTCTTCTGCCTGTAAGGCAAGGAAACCCATACCCAAGAGTATGGTGATACCAAGCCAGAGAGTAATGGCAGAACGTTTACCTTTTTCTAGGCTGACATGGGCGAAATGTAAGGTAACTGAGGAGGTTAGCAGTACGATAGTGTTGATTAATGGCAGTCCAGTCCATGGCATAGCTTGGGTTTTAGTGCCATCTGGCGTAGTAATGAGCGGCCAAATAGCTTCAAACTGAGGCCAGAGTACTTCGTGGGTCATGGCATTATTCGATGCGCCACCGAGCCAAGGCACTGCGAACATGCGGGCATAAAATAGTGCCCCGAAAAAAGCCCCGAAAAACATAACTTCCGAAAAAATAAACCAGCTCATACCTTGGCGAAACGATCGATCCATTTGGCTAGAATAGAGCCCTGCCATCGACTCTTGGATCACGGTTCTAAACCAACCCACCAGCATGAATAGGATCACAGCTATCCCAACCAGCAGCACATAACCGCCACCGGATGCACCTGATTTCAATTGTTGCACGAAAAGGCCTGCACCAGAGGCGATTAAGAACAAGCCAATGGCACCTACAATAGGCCAGACACTTTGGGATGGAACGTAGTAAGTCTGATGTTTCGTTGTCATTTTGCAGCTCCTTGCTCTATGGCAGACGCTAACTGCTTGTCGGTAATGTCGTAGAGAGTGTAAGAGAGGGTCAGAGTATGGATAGACTCAGGTAACTGAGGATCCACATAGAAAATGAGCGGCAGCTCAGCGCTAGTGTCCGCCGCTAAGGGTTGTTGATTAAAGCAAAAGCATTCTGTTTTATTAAAATAAGCGGCACCTTGTCCGGGCGAAACTGAAGGTATCGCTTGGCCAATCGTTGCTTTAGCTGACATATTGCGCGCCAGAAATGCCGTATGGATTAGCTCGCCAGGGTGAACTTCGAGCCGTTTGGTTTGTGGCGCAAATGTCCATGGCATGCCTGTTTGTACCTGAGAAATAAATTCCACAGTCACTATTCGGCTTGTATCTACTGTGATTGCTTGATAACTACTCGCGGTATTGGAGGGTTTTCCATTGATACCGAGTTGCTCGCACAACACATCGTAGAGCGGCACCAGCGCGAATCCAAAGCCAAACATGCCAATACAGCCTATAACTAACATGCTGATAAGTTTACGATTTGACTTAGATTTATCTTGCTGGTGTTGGGTTGCCATTTCATTTCACCTCAGGTGGTGTCGTGAAGGAGTGGTAAGGCGCAGGGCTTGGCAATGTCCACTCTAAACCCTCGGAACCTTCCCAAGGTTTAGCGGGAGCTTTTTCGCCGCCACGGATGCACTTAATTACTAATACTAAGAAAATCAATTGCGATAAGCCGAAGGCGAACCCACCAATCGAGACGATTTGATTAACATCGGCAAATTGAATCGAGTAGTCAGGGATACGCCTTGGCATTCCTGCCAGCCCAAGGAAATGCATCGGGAAAAATAGCACATTGACTGAAATCACCGAGCACCAGAAATGCCATTGTCCCAGTCGTTCGTTGTACATGTGTCCCGTCCACTTAGGTAGCCAGTAATAGGCCGCTGCCATGATGGAGAAAATCGCACCAGTCACGAGCACATAATGGAAATGTGCCACAACAAAATAAGTATCGTGGTACTGGAAGTCGGCGGGTGTAATGGCGAGCATTAATCCCGAAAAACCGCCAATAGTGAAGAGTATGATAAAGGCTACAGCAAACAGCATGGGCGTTTCGAAACTGAGTGAGCCGCGCCACATAGTGGCAACCCAGTTAAACACTTTCACCCCAGTTGGCACTGCAATCAACATAGTGCAATACATGAAAAACAGCTCGGCAAACACTGGCATACCTGTGGTGAACATATGGTGCGCCCACACGAGGAACGACAGAATTGCAATACTAGCCGTAGCATAAACCATGGATGCATAGCCAAATAAGGGTTTACGACTGAAGGCTGGGACTATGGCAGAGATGATGCCAAAGGACGGCAAGATCATGATGTAAACTTCAGGGTGGCCGAAGAACCAGAAAATATGCTGGAACATCACAGGATCGCCGCCGCCCGCCGCATCGAAGAAACTCGTGCCGAAAAACTTATCGGTCAGCACCATAGTCACTGCGCCCGCGAGTACGGGCATAACTGCGATCAGTAGGAATGCCGTGATAAGCCAAGTCCAGACAAACAATGGTAACTTCATCCATGTCATGCCTGGCGCGCGTAAATTCACTATGGTCACAATCACGTTGATCGCGCCCATGATCGAACTTATCCCCATGATGTGAATAGAAAATACAAAGAGCGCCGTGCTATCTGGGCTATAAGTTGTTGATAGTGGTGCGTAGAAGGTCCAACCAAAGTTAGGTCCGCCACCTTCCATAAATAGCGAACTGAGAAGGATAGTGAAGGCGAAGGGGAGTATCCAAAAACTCCAGTTATTCATCCGTGGCAGCGCCATATCGGGCGCCCCTATCATCATAGGGATCAGCCAGTTAGCGAGCCCTGTAAAGGCTGGCATTACCGCACCGAATACCATGATCAGCCCATGAACAGTTGTCATTTGGTTGAAAAAGTTGGGCTCGACCAATTGTAATCCAGGTTGAAAGAGTTCAGCGCGGATCACCATGGCCATAGCGCCACCGGTTAAGAACATAATGAAGCTGAACCATAAATACAAAGTACCTATGTCTTTATGGTTGGTGGTTAGCAGCCAGCGCATGATGCCCTTTGGCGCACCATGATGATGGTCATCATGGGCTGCGGTTTGATCTTGAGTCGTAGTGCTCATCATTATCCCCTACTGTCCATGACTTGCGATATCAGCAGGTTGCACTGTATCGCCGGTATTGTTATCCCAAGCATTGCGTTCATAGGTAATGACTGCTGCAAGTTGCTGTGGGCTAAGCTGTTTGCCAAATGCCTGCATAGCCGTGCCCGTTTTGCCGTGCATCACAATATCGATGTGATTGGCGACTGGTCCAATGGCGATAGCACTACCCACTAGCGCGGGGAAGGCGGGTGGTATTCCTGCACCTGTCACTTGATGGCAGGCAGCACAGAAGGTCGCGTAGACAGTTTCACCTTCGGCCATGAGGGCGTCATGGCTGAGTGTGGGGAGGCTTGCGGGATCGATTGCAGCTGAGACGTCTGCAGGTGCGGGTGTCGGAGTTGTACTGCTTGGTACCGCGGCGGATGTTTGTGCAGAATTGCCGTTCATGTACTCGTTGACGTCTTTGGCTTGCACTGCATCGCCAGTATTATTGCCCCAAGCATTACGCTCGTAGGTAGTCACTGCCGCGATTTCTTGTGCAGTCAATTGCTTACTAAACGCTTGCATGGCTGTACCCGTTTTACCGTTGAGCACAATTTCAAGGTGGCCGCTGAGCGGTCCCGTTGCAATCGGGCTACCTTTAAGGTGCGGAAATACGCCTTGCAACCCTTCGCCATTGGGCTGGTGGCAGGCTGCGCAGTGCCCGAGGTAAACTTGTTCACCTTGAGTCATCAACTCTTCTTTACTTAGGGTTTGTGATAAAGCGGCTTGAGCGGCTTCAGCCGCAGCACCTGCGGCTTGTTTCTGCTCTGTTACCCAAGCCTCAAACTCGGCTTCAGGTAACGCTTGTACTACGATAGGCATAAAACCATGGTCTTTTCCGCAAAGTTCGGCGCATTGACCGCGGTAAATGCCGGGTTTGTCGATGCGAGTCCAAGCCTCATTGATAAATCCAGGGTTGGCATCTTTCTTAATGGCAAAGGCGGGTACCCACCAGGAATGGATGACATCCTCTGAAGTCATCAGAAAGCGGATTTTGCGGTTTATCGGTAGAACGAGCGGTTTATCGACTTCCAATAGATAGTTTTCACCCTTGGTTTCGGTGCCTTCAATTTGTGCTCTGGGTGTTGTCAGTATGCTATAAAAATCAATATCTTGATCGAAATAGCTGTAATGCCATTTCCATTGGGACCCCGTGACTTTTACGGTGAGATCGGCGTTGCTGGGATCTTCCATTGCGATTAAAGTTTTTGTCGCTGGAATCGCCATTAAGATCAAAATGATAAATGGCAGAATCGTCCAAGCGATTTCAACTTTAGTGCTTTCGTGAAAGTGGGACGCGACAGCGCCTTTGGATTTTCTGTGGTTGATCATGGCGTAAATCATGACGCCAAAGACCACTAGGCCTATTGCGCAGCAGATATACAAGATGGTCATGTGCAAGTGATAAACCTTGCCACTGATCTCGGTCACGCCAGGGGTCATGTTGAACCGCATGTCCGCGGCGGTCAACGGTGGTGCGAAAAGCACCACGAGTAAACAATACAACAATTGCTTCACAAGACTTCTCCTCTGCCAATTGCGAATAGCAACTACAAAGAAGAGCAACACAGTAAGTCTCAACTCTATGCAAACTCTTCAGTTCCCAAAAAAGCTTTTTTGACTTCAACGTGCGTTGGCGGCTGTTACTTTTAATCAAGTATTGTTACTGCTGGTAATTAGCCACGCTGGCACATACTGCTGAAATAAATTTGTTCTCTATTTTTAGTGGCGCTTCGAGTTCGATAAATACTCGATTCATTGACCACGGAAGGTGATATATCACCACCGACTTAACCAACCATACTTGCTGTTTAAATATTGATCAAGATCACTTATTTATCTAATTATCTGAAAAATTGCCAAAAAAAAGCCTCACATTCATAGGTGAGGCGGCTTTCAAGGTAAAAAATTAAATGAATATTTAGTGTACAGCGCTAAAAAAAGATTGCTGACCGAAGAGATTGCCTTGCTCAATGCGTACGTCGGCATGTAAGTGACTATTTACGTCTTCAAGCACTATGCCCATAGCTCGGGCACTTTTAGCCACGATTTGTAGGCGTCGATTATCCCGCGCATCTAATGATTGAGTCCAAGTAATGACTGCACTGGACGTACCACTTGTTAGGGCTTTTTCCATCGCCCACAGGGTTTCGACTTCATCTTTAGCATGTACCAGCAAAACTCTATCCATACGCACACCTGCGCTAGCGAGTGTTTGCTTGTAGCCAATACTTGGAGGGTTGATGAGCACTAACCAACGGCCCTGTTGGCTTAACTGAGCGAGTTGTGCACTCAGATGAATTAATTCTTGGCGACCTTGAGTCTTGGTTGGCATACAGGCGATAGGCGCATGGTGCCAGTCATAGTCGGCATCACGGACTTCATCGAGCCACAAGCCCGGATGGCGGGGGGCATTGCCAAGTAGTTTATTCATAGCCAATCTCCATTACGGATCACACCGACGGCGAGTCCTTCAATTGTTAAACTTTGGAAGCCTAAATCCACTTTAATCGGGGAGTAATCTTCATTTTCGGCATGTAGATAGACTACATTACCTTTTTTTTCGAAACGTTTAACAGTGACATCGTCATCGACTCTAGCGACAACCACTTGACCATTTCTAGCTTGTTCTACTTTATGAACTGCCAGCAAATCACCTTCGAGAATACCGATATTTTTCATGCTGTCGCCCTTTACTCGCAGTAAAAAATCGGCGGCGGGATGAAACATGCTTGGGTCGACTTGGTAGTACTGTTCAACATGTTCTTGGGCGAGGATAGGTTCACCCGCGGCCACTTGGCCGATGAGCGGTAAACCTGTTTCAGTCAAATCTTCGATTTCCGCAGGCAGACGAATGCCCCGAGATGTGCCAGGCATGATCTCAATGCAGCCCTTTTTCGCCAACGCTTTAAGGTGTTCTTCAGCCGCATTGGCGCTCTTAAAACCTAAACGGGTTGCGATTTCTGCCCGAGTGGGTGGCATGCCAGTATCGGCAATATTTCGTTTAATTAGCTCTAATATTTCAGCTTGGCGTGGCGTCAAAGGTCTCATGGTGTTTCCTGTTTTTCTATACAGTTACTGTTAGTATATACAGTATTATTTGCAGCGCAAGTATTAACCACTTTTTAGCTATGTTGGAGAGAATTAGCGAATATTACCCATAGTCTGGTATTCTATCGGGCTAGTAAACGCACTTAATTGCATAAGAATAATGCCTAAACACGACTCTCTTTGGTTGAAATCATTACGTTGGATCCAAAAACACTTAGTGCACACTATTGTGGTGCCTCAGGATCCCTTTGCCGATCTGAATCTGGATGCTTCCAGACCCCTTGTTTATGTGATGAAAACAGAATCCCTCAGTGACATAGCTGCTTTGAGCGAAATAACGGCTAAGTTAGGTTTACCAAGCCCTTATGAGCCTCTAGTGGCTAATGGTGTGACTGCGCCTCGGGTTGTCTGTCTTCAAGGACGTAAGCCACTGTTTGGCGAGCGTGCTGGTAATGAGCCTTTCCTCGAATGTTTTATGCGTTTGTTAGCCGTGCATAAGGAACGTCCTGAATTAGATATTCAACTGGTACCCGTGAGCTTGTATTGGGGTCGCACGCCAGGGAAAGAAGACGACACTATGAAGGCGGCCGTATTTGAGCGGGAAAACCCGACTTGGCTGCGCAAGTGCTTGATGATTCTGTTCTTAGGTCGACATAACTTCGTGCAGTTTTCGAATGCCGTATCCCTGCGTTACATGGCTGACGAACATGGCACCGACATGGGGATTGCCCATAAGTTAGCACGGGTTGCGCGCGTGCATTTCCGTCGTCAACGTAAGGTAATGACAGGGCCTGTGCTGCCAAACCGCCAAGCACTGTTTCATTCGTTACTCAAATCTGAGTCGCTGCGCAAAGCGATTCAAGAAGAAGCCGCCAGTAAAAAGATTTCTGAGACCCAAGCGCGCGAGACGGCTATTGAGTACCTCGATGAAATAGCAGCCGATTACTCAGATAGTTTAGTGCGTATTGCCGAGCGTTTCTTAACTTGGTTGTGGAACAAGCTTTATAGCGGGATCAACATTAAAGGCGCCGAGCAAGTTCGCCAGCTGCATCACGATGGCCACGAGATTGTTTATGTGCCTTGCCATCGCAGCCACATGGATTACCTGCTGTTATCGTATATTTTGTATTATCAAGGCATGGTTCCGCCGCACATTGCTGCTGGCATCAACCTCAACTTCTGGCCCGCGGGACCTATGTTCCGTCGCGGTGGTGCCTTCTTTATCCGCCGTAGTTTTAATGGCAACAAGCTGTATACCGCAGTATTTCGTGAGTATTTAGATCAGCTGTTTGCTAAAGGTTATTCGGTGGAATACTTCTCCGAAGGTGGCCGTTCACGTACTGGCCGTCTGTTGGCGCCGAAAACTGGCATGATCGCCATGACGATGAACAGCGTACTGCGCGGTATTGAACGTCCTGTCACACTTGTGCCTGTGTATTTAGGCTATGACCATGTGATGGAAGTGGCGACTTACCATAAAGAGTTAAGCGGTAAGAAAAAGAAAAAAGAATCTGTGTGGCAGGTGTTCGGTGCCATTCGCAAATTAGGTAATTTTGGCCAAGGTTACGTGAATTTTGGCGAGCCTATTACCTTACAAAATTTCTTAAATGAGCGTGCGCCAAACTGGCGTGCTGAGTTGGCCGATGATCCCGAGCAGAAACCAAGTTGGTTAACTCCAGCGGTAAACGTGCTGGCTAATCGGGTGATGACGCGTATCAATGATGCCGCAGCCGCGAGTTCGGTGACTTTGACTAGCTTAGTCTTACTGGCGACAGATCAAAACGCCTTAGAACGTAGTCTGCTGGAGCGTCAGCTTGATTTGTATCTGACCCTACTCAAAAAAGTGCCTTACACTTCTTATACATCTGTTGCGGAAGGTGATGGTAAGCATTTAGTGCAGCAAGGTTTAGAGCTGAACAAGTTTGTTGTTAGTGCCGATCCTTTAGGGGAAATAGTGTCTATCGAAGCGAGTCAGGCAGTGTCTATGACTTACTATCGTAACAATATCATTCACTTATTTATTGTTCCTTCATTAATTGCGAGTTGTTTAACCCACAATGAACAGATCCTGCGCCAGCAAGTCGTTTCAATCGTTGCCGATTTTTATCCATTGCTGAAAGCCGAACTCTTCATGGGAATTAAAGACTTACCAGCCTATGTTGAGCAAGTACTGGATTTCCTGATTGGGCAAGGTTTAGTGGTTGAGACAGATACTTTAGCTGTCGTGCCTGAGCACTCAAGCCAATTATTATTGTTAGCCAGTTCAGTGAGCGAGACTCTGCAACGGTACGCTATTATTTTCAATCTGTTAGCGAACAGACCTAAGATGGAGCGCTCAGAACTTGAGTCTGAGAGCCATTTACTCGCTCAGCGTTTAGGGGCTTTACATGGTATTACCGCGCCTGAATTCTACGATAAAAAACTCTACGGTACTTTGAGCGTGAAGCTCAAAGAATTGGGATATCTGGCGGATAGTGAAGATAAGTCCAATATCAATCGCATACGAGATCAGGCCAATAGCTTATTACGTCCGTCAGTGAGACAAACGATAGTGGCGAGTGTCACCGCGGAGCACACAGTTTAATGGCAAATCATATGAATGCGGCTAAGCATAAGCCCGCAGGTAAGTCCTTGCTTGGTGGTGCCATGATTATTGCTGGCACGACCGTAGGTGCTGGGATGTTTTCTCTGCCCGTGGTCGGTGCAGGTATGTGGTTTGGCTATTCGATTTTGATGTTATTGGGCATTTGGTTTTGCATGTTGATGTCGGGCTTATTGTTGCTCGAAACCAATTTACATTTCGAACCCGGTGCTAGCTTCGATACCTTAAGCAAGCAAACTCTTGGGCAGTTTTGGCGGATAGTGAACGGCGTTTCTATTGCTTTCGTGTTGTATATTTTGACTTATGCCTATATCAGCGGCGGTGGTTCGATTGTGAATCACAGCTTGCAGGGCATGGGAATTGAGTTACCGCAAAGCGTGTCAGGGCTGGTGTTTGCCATAGTATTGGCGAGTATAGTATTGATCAGTACTAAAGCCGTGGATCGGATTACCACGATTATGCTCGGCGGTATGATCATTACCTTCTTCCTCGCGGTCGGCAATTTATTGATCGAAATTGATGTGACTAAGTTGCTCGAACCTGATGGTAATAACAGCTTTTCACCTTATCTGTGGGCGGCGCTGCCCTTTGGTCTCGCCAGCTTCGGCTACCATGGTAACGTTCCCAGCTTAGTGAAGTATTACGGCAAAGATTCCTCCACCATTATCAAGGCGATTTTCGTCGGCACCTTTATCGCACTGGTGATTTATGCCTGTTGGTTAGTGGCGACTATGGGCAATATTCCCCGCAGCCAGTTTATCGACATTATTGCCCAAGGCGGCAATATGGGTGTGTTGGTGGGCGCTTTGTCTGAGGTGATGGCGAGTAGCTGGTTAAACAGTATGTTGACCCTGTTTGCTAACTTAGCCGTGGCTTCATCTTTCTTAGGGGTGACCTTAGGTTTGTTCGATTATCTCGCCGACTTGTTTGGTTTTGACGATTCGCGCTCTGGCCGGATGAAAACCGCGTTAGTGACCTTTGTGCCGCCGACGATTTTAGGATTACTGTTCCCCGACGGCTTTTTAGTGGCGATTGGCTTTGCGGCATTAGCGGCGACAGTGTGGGCGGTAATCGTCCCGGCGCTGATGGCCTATAAATCACGGCAGTTATTCCCCGAGAGCACAGGTTTTAGAGTGATAGGCGGTACGCCGCTGATTATTCTTGTGGTGCTATTTGGCATAGTCACGGGTGCTTGTCATCTGCTCGCGATGGCAAATTTACTGCCTCAGTATTCTTAATTTGTTTCGATGATTTAAGCCCTCTGCGTGAGGGCTTTTTTGTATTTGGCCATTGAGTTTTAATCCTGCAGATCTTTTTTATCCCGATACTGGACAGAAGCCCGAACTCAGGCTTAACTCGAATGATTGTAAAAATGAAGGAGCCAATGATGAAAATTACTCAGTACGCACAAGGACATGCATGTTGGGTTGAACTCGCAAGCCACGATTGGCAAGCTGCTAAGGCATTTTATCAAGCGTTATTTGGTTGGAACTCAGTTGACATGCCTATCCCAGAAGGTCATTTTTCGCTATTCAATTTAGCAGGTGATGATTTAGGCGCCATGTACCAAATCCCTGAGTCTGAGTCGCAGATCCCCAGTCATTGGCGTGTCTACTTTGCCGTGGATGATATGGATGCCAGCATTGCAGCGATTCAAGCTGCGGGCGGCCAAGTGCACATGGGGCCGCATATTGTGGGAGATGCGGGCGTGATGGCGCAGGTGAGCGATCCACAAGGCGCACGTTTTGCACTGTGGCAAGCGAAGAACCACATAGGTGCTCGCCGTCAGGGTGAACTCAATACCCTTTGCTGGGTTGAGCTGGCTTGCAAAGAGCCGCGTACTGAAGAAGCCTTTTACTGCAAAATATTCCCTTGGACAAACACGCCCAGCGATATGCCAGACATCGAATACTCTGAGTGGCAAGTTGATGGGCAATCCATCGGCGGTATGATGACGATAATGCCCGAATGGGGCGATATCTCTCCCCATTGGCTGCTCTATTTTGTGGTGGCGGATTGCGATGCGTTTGCTGAGAAAGCCCAAAGCTTAGGCGCGCAAGTGTGCATTCCGCCTAGTGATATCCCTGATGTGGGACGATTTTCTGTCATTGCTGACGCCCAAGGCGCTACCTTTGCGGTGATCAAGCTTAATCAGATGTGACAGCCATATTAAGGACTGTCATTAAGGTTAAAAACGGCGACGCTAAATCGCCGTTTTTATTTGTCTAACTATTTGTTTAATTAGCGTTATCAATCATGATTGTTTCAGGGCAGGAGCCTTTTGAGGCCTTATTGGCTTTGGCGAGTAGGCTAGGTAAGGAGTCAGAAGTTTTAATGACTTCGGGCAAGTTAATGCGGATTTCACTCAGTAATCCCTTGCCACATTCAAGACTCATTTTAGTGTGAGCGCCTTGACCGAAGCTGCTATCAAAACTTTGGTTTAACTCACTTTTACTGACACTCTTACCTATGTTGTCATGAATAAATTTTTGTACCCATGCCGAGGCATTGACCGCTTGGGTCAGCTGGGTTGCCAATAAAAAGTACTCGTTAGGGTCTTGGCTACGGCAAGTGCCGTGTTTCCACCATTCGTGGCGTTCTAAACAGGTGCCATATTGGGCGCTTGGCATGACTTCTTCTAAATTTTTGCGCACCGATGGATTCAGTTCAAACTCTGGATAAGTACAGAAATCATTCGGTTGCAGTTTGACTGTGCTGCAATAGCCATATCGCGTGCCGCATTGTTGTTTATTCGGCCACAGTCCGTGCAGGCTGAAGTGTTGCCATTGGCTCGATTCTGGCGTTTGGCTGAGGGCGCGACATTCGGCTTTACGGCGGCCATAGAGTTCACAAAAGGTGCTTTGCCAGCTTAATGCCAGCACGTTGGCGTCAAATTCACCGCCGATTCGGCATTGATTTCCTTGGCGTTTCTCTGGGGTACCATGCTCTTTAAGGCTATCTCGGCTTTTTGCTTTGATGTCCGATGCCGTGGTGGTTTGCGCCGGTTCCGCCGCCGTTGCAGGTGTTGATAAATTACTGTCAGCAACATTAGATAGATATTGACCACAATCGCCGCTGATCCAACGCATGGGAGACTTCACCGCATTGGTGCGCACTCTTAGCCAATCAGGTTTAGCACTATTGCCGAGGATTTCAAGTACAGGGTAGCGCTCACCAATATTGCTCTGCCATTGGTCTGGATTCGTCTGCTTATTTTTCGATTGAAATAGCTCACAGCGTTTGTCGGCAACGAATTCACCGGTTGCGGGTGCGGCAAAGGCGGGTGCTGTAATGATGAGCGCAGCGCATAAACCGAATGCGGCAAGTAATGCGCGTGATGGGGTTTTAAGGGAAAGTGCTTGCGGCCATATCCGGCTGATGGTTAAACAAAATGACTTGGTCATGTGATGGAATCCTTCCTGCGGCAGTGAATTGAGTCAATTCTGTGTGGCACTGAGTCAATGGTACACATAAGCGCTATAAACTTAGAGGCTTATTTTACCCAGAGTGGTATATGGCACTGTTGTAAAATTAGATTTTTAATCTGATTGAATGAGAAAATCCCCTCAAACTTTAATGGTTTGAGGGGATTTTTATCGGTGTTCTAGCGCCGTACACTCAATTACGCCGCGTCTTTCTTTAATTTACGCGAGTAAATCAGTAGATAAAGTGCGGGTAGTACAAACAGTGACAGTAATGGGGCCGTAACCATGCCGCCGACCATAGGTGCGGCAATTTTCTGCATCACATCGTTACCCGATCCTGCACCCCACATAATGGGGAGTAGACCGAAGAAGATGGTCGCTACTGTCATGGCTTTGGGGCGGATCCGCATAACGGCACCTTCCATTAACGCTTCTTTTAAGTCGCTGACGCTGTGGTAATTATCTTTCTCTTGTCTGTGCTTGATGGCGTTATTGAGATACACCAGCATTACTACCCCAAACTCGGCGGCTACACCCGCTAAGGCAATCATACCGACGGCGACTGCCACTGAGATGTTGTAATCCAGTAGGTATAACAGCCAAGTGCTGCCGACCAACGCGAAGGGGAGGCTGAGCATGATAATACTGGCCTGAATGGTGGAGCCAAAGGTCATCATCAGCAGGATGAAGATGACGGCTAATGCCATAGGGATCACTTGCTTAAGTTTTGCATCTACCCGCTGCATATATTCGTACTGCCCTGCAAAAGTGTAGCTGTAGCGCGGGGGCACCTTGAGTTCGGCATTTAAAGCTTTCTTGGCGGTCGTAATATATTCGCCGATAGACGTGCCTTCAATATCGATAAACACCCAAGAGATTAAGCGACCGTTTTCACTGGTGAGCATAGGTGCGCCATCGGTGATTTCTATATCCGCTAAATTTCGCAGTGGTAGATAATTTCCCGATTTAGTGATCACAGGGAGTTCGCGCAGCTTTTCGATATTATCGCGTAGCTCACGGGGATAACGTAGGTTGATGGGATAGCGCTCAGCCCCTTGTACCGACTCGCCAATATCCATACCGCCAATGGCGTAACGCACGACATCTTGAATATCTTGCAGTGACATACCGTAACGTGCGGCCACATCGAGTTTGGGGGTGATATCGATATAACGCCCGCCACCACTGCGTTCAGCATAGGCTGACTTAGTGTGTGGCACTCTACTGAGGATGGCCTCTATTTCTGCCCCTAGATTTTGCAGCTCGTTGACATCGGCGCCGGTGATCTTAATACCGACGGGGGTTTTTATCCCCGTCGAGAGCATGTCAATACGGGTTTTGATGGGTTGTACCCAAGCATTGGTGAGTCCTGGTACTTTGACGGTTTGCTGTAGTTGGGCAATGATGCCATCTAAGGTCATGCCTTCACGCCATTCCTCATGGGGTTTGAGCATGATAGTAGTTTCAAGCATGGTCAGCGGCGCGGGATCGGTCGCGGTTTCGGCGCGGCCTACCTTGCCAAACACGCGGGCCACTTCGGGCACGGTTTTAATCAAGCGGTCGGTTTGCTGCAAGACTTCGGCGGCCTTACTGGCACTGATACCGGGCAATGCCGTTGGCATGTAGAGCAAATCGCCTTCTTCAAGGGCGGGCATAAACTCACTACCCATGCGGGTCATGGGATACCAAGCACTGGCCAGCGCGACTAACGCTAACATCAGGGTGACTTTAGGAAATTTAAGCACCAGTTTGAGCGAAGGTTGGTAAAGCGCGATCAAGAAGCGACTGAGAGGATTGCTGCGTTCGCTGGGAATTTTGCCGCGAATAAAGTAACCCATCAAAATCGGCACTAAGGTGATCGATAAAAAGGCCGCCGCTGCCATGGCGAAAGTTTTAGTGTAGGCCAGTGGCGCGAATAATCGACCTTCCTGCGCTTCGAGTACGAACACAGGCACAAAGCTTAAGGTGATAATAATCAATGAGAAAAATAACGCAGGGCCGACTTCAATCGACGCTTCGGTGACGATGCGCCAATGCTCCTTAGTATCGGGCTCGCGATCATGTTTGGCTTTGAAATGTTCTAAATGCTTGTGCAGGTTTTCGATCATCACAATCGCGCCATCCACCACGGCGCCGATAGCAATGGCGATGCCGCCAAGGCTCATGATATTGGCGTTCACACCCATCTTATTCATCACGATAAAAGCGATAAGGATGGATAGCGGCAGGGTTATCACGGCCACGAGTGTGGAGCGCGCATGCAGCAAAAACAGTAAGCAGACTAAGCCAACCACCAACATTTCTTCGACGACCTTGCTAAACAAGTTGTCGACGGACTTAAGAATCAAGTGGGATCTGTCATAGGTTGGGATAATCTCAACCCCATCGGGCAGGCCCGCTTTGAGTTCTTCGAGTTTAGCTTTCACCGCATCTATCGTCGCTAAGGCGTTTTCGCCGTAACGCATCACCACAATTCCGCCAACGACTTCACCTTCACCGTCGAGTTCGGCTATACCGCGGCGTGAGGCTGGGCCTTTGCGCACAGTGGCGACATCTTTGAGTAATAAACCTGTACCAGAAGGGCTGGTGATACCAAGGGGAATTTCACGAAAATCCTCTAGCGTCTGGCGATAGCCTTTGGCGCGCACCATGTATTCGGCTTCGGCCATTTCGATCACTGAGCCGCCAGCTTCGCTATTAGCTTTATCGATCGCTTGTTTAATGCTGGCGATATCGAGTTTATAGATCGCCATTTTATCCGGCTCAAGCACTATCTGATAGGTTTGCTCCATGCCGCCGACGGTGGCAACTTCAGACACGCCTGCCACGCTTTGCAGCTCTAGCTTGAGATACCAATCCTGCAGACTTTTGAGTTGTGATAAATCTAAATTGCCAGAGCGATCGACCAGCGCATATTCATACACCCAACCGACACCAGATGCATCGGGGCCGAGTGAAGGTTGTACACCCTGGGGCAAACGGCTGCTAATTTGACTCAGGTACTCGAGTACCCGCGAGCGCGCCCAGTAGATGTCTGTGCCATCTTCAAAAATCACATACACATAGGAGTCGCCGAACATGGAATAACCACGTACGGTTTTGGCGCCAGGTACGGCTAACATGGCGGTCGACAAGGGATAAGTCACTTGTTCTTCAACCAATTTAGGCGCTTGGCCCGGGTAAGGGGTTTTAATGATCACTTGTACGTCGGATAAATCCGGCAGCGCATCAAGCGGCGTTTTGCGCAGCTCCTGCACGCCCCAAACTGTGATCATGATGGCGATAATCAACACCATCAATCGCTGCCTGATTGACGCCTCGATAATATATTTCAACATAACGCGCTCCTAGTGCTGATGACCGCTGCTTAAACGCATTAAGCTGCCCTTGAGACTGGCTTCGGAGTCGAGTAAGAATTGCCCCGAAATCACCACACGTTCACCTTCATTCAGGCCTGAAATAATCTCGGCTTTACCTTGGCTCATCATGCCGACTGTGACGGCCTTGGCGGTAAAGCTGTCATCGGTTTGTTTGACGATCACGCGGTTTTCTTTACCCGTCTGAATTAAAGCTTCCTGCGGGATCACGAGCACATCTTTATTCGGGCCACCGAATAGCGAGACTTTCGCGAGGGTTTTAGGTCTTAAATCTACGTCGGCATTGTTGAGAACCACTCGTACTCGCAGGCTGCGAGTGACTGGGTCAAGCTCAGGGTAGATATAATCGATCGTGCCTTCGATGCCACTGATATTCATGGCGGGAACGGCAATTTCGGCCTTTTGACCTTTAGCAATCCAGCTTTGCTCATTCTCGAATACGTCGGCAATCACCCATACCTTAGAGAGATCCACTAGGGACATGACTTCGGTCGAAGGCTGAATGTACATGCCATCACGAACGTCGAGGGCTTTAACTATGCCATCCTCTTTGGCGTAGAAAGGTACGCGATACTGGGTTTGATGTGACTCGGCTAATTGTTTGATTTGTCTGTCGTTAAAACCGAGGAAAGATAAGCGTAAACCCGCATTGCGCACCAAATCTTTGTAGCGGCCTTGGCCGTTTGCTTTGGCGGTGTCCATGGCGAGCAGGTAGTCATCTTGGGCGTTAATTAAATCGGGAGAGTAGATCTCGTAGATCAGTTGGTCTTTCTTGACGGTATCCCCCACGGATTTGACCATGAGCTTTTCAATCCAGCCAGTGACGCGGGCATGGATATGGGTGATCTGGCTTTCGTCGTAATCGATTTGACCGACGGTTTCGACAAATTTCCACAGTGTGTCGCGTTCAACCTTGGCGACTTTGAGTGCCAGCGCTTGCTGCATACTGCCGGAAACATTGATATTGATTTCTTGGGTATTGCCGCCCGTTTCGACTTTTTCTAAGTTCATGCCGCAGATAGGGCAAGTGCCGGGCACATCGCTGATGATGTGAGCATGCATAGGGCAAACGTACTTGATTGTTGTCACGTGGTTTTGGGCTTTAACTAAGCTGTCGGCCTTAGGTGTTGGGGTATCGAATACCTGGCTCGAAGCTTTCGCTGCCAAGATTTGTCCATGCTCAGAGGCTTGGTGATCTGCGACTTGATGCTGTGCATGCTCGGCCGCAGAGTTTGCGGTATCTTGTTTCTCAACTAAAAACATATTGCACTTAGGGCAGCGACCAGGCTCATGGCTGAGCACTTCGGGATGCATAGGGCAAGTGTAGGTTTTTACTTGATTTAACGAATTATTTTTAGGCGCTGTTGCAGAATTTACTGCAGCTTCGGTCGCCACGGGCTCTTGTGTGCTCGCCAGTTGGGCATGGCTCAACCAAGGCGTACCTAAGAGTAAGCTACTCAAGATCAGTACGGCTTTAGGGGTCTGCTTTTTTACGGTTTTAAATGAATTCATATGCCTCATCTCCAGCCTAGCTTAGTGGTGTTTGTGGGCGTTTTTTGCCGCACCTTCAGCCGGTTTTGCTTCTATTGCCTTTGGCTCTAAGTTCATACCACATTGAGGGCAAGTATCTTCTTTGCTGCCAGTCACTTCAGGGTGCATAGGGCAAACATGGGTATGGGCTTGTTCCTGTGGATTGGCATTGTCGTGTTGATGTGCGTGCGGCGCGGCCGTCGCAAACACGCTTGTGCTGGTCAGCAAGAATGTGATTAAGGCGAGATTAGTTAGTGTTTTCATATTATTCACTCCATCGGATTAACGGCCGAATACGAGCGCATAAACGTCAGTGAGCACAGTGGATCAAAGCGGTTCGCTTCGATAGACGAATTGATGCCACAATTTGGCATTCGGCTCAGTAATCAACGTTTTGCTAGACTCGGGTGCACGATTTAATGATAAGGCACCACAATAAACGGCTAAATAGGGCGTTAGCTTAGGGCTAACAGCATTGTCGTTTTAGCTTGGTCGTTTGGCTTTTTTTAAGGGTTTATTTGCCCAATAAGCACAAAGTAGGGCTAGGCTATCGGTGGTTTAAAGGCCGAAGACAAAGAGATAGAGTGGAAATGAGGCATAGGAGTGGCCATTGCAGTATCGCTCATGCTCACACTTGGCCAGAGGTGTGGGCTGAATAGAGTGCCAGCGACTGAAATCGTCAAACAATGACCACAATCATTTGAACATGATGTGGTGCCATCACAGCAATGCTGTTTCGCGCCGGGAAGCATTTTATCGTTGCAGCAATCCGTGTTGGCCATTGAATGTGAGTCAGAACTGTTCTCCGTGTCCATCTGCATCATTGTAGCGTGGTGCATTTGGGAGGAAACCTCATGATTCATCGCACTCATATCCATAGTGTGTGGCACCATGGCGTGACCATTAGACACGACACTTTGCCCGACGAGTGCGAGTAGAGTGAATATGACTAAAAAATAACGACTGAGTGTGTGATGCATAAGTATTCCAAATGATGAACGGCTCGAGTCTAGCATAGAGGCATTATGCTGTAATGATTTAACTCACATTTCAGCACATGCCTCAGATTAAATATTTAACTCGTCTAAATTAGAAAGCGGGGTTGCTGACTAACATTTTCGCCATCAGTTGGCTGTGGCTTTGCAGTGGATATTCGCCCGCTTTGTCACCATTAATACTGAGTTGAATCGTTGGATATTTAATAAATTGACGCGCTTCAGCTTCAGTCATTATTTTGGGCTGGGTGATTTGGTAGCTATCACTCGCCTTCACATCCAGCACTAAGTAAAGCGGCGCTGATTTAACCCAGTTGCCACTATCATCGGCGCGATAATCAAATATATCCTGATATTTTAGCTCGAGCAGTACTTTCCCTGCGGAGAGTTGGATGGGTTTAAAGGGCGTGGTTGGCACACCATTGATACTGATAACACTGAGCGCATCTGTGCTATTTAAGCTGGCGGCTGTAACTGTGGTGCTACTTAATAAGGCACCGATAACGAAAGTAAGGCCTAGTAAGCTTTTGTTCAATAAAGTGGTTTTCATAATAAACTCCAAAAATTCTCTGTACCTCGTTGCGGTGCGAATATGCAGCGGCGCAATCAAAGGTGTTTAGTCGGTTTTACGTTGTAAAAAACGAAAGACGTTACAGTGAATTGGAGTTAGGAGGCGGTGTGGTGAGCCCGAGGTCGGCAGTTTGCATCGCCCAGCCTTGTATGGCAATACGCTTGCTTGCTGGGTTGGCGAAGGCCAGTTCTAGCACTGCAGGCTCAAGGTAAAGTGATGATAGGCAATGGGTTTGACAATGACTTGTCATACTATCTTGGCAGTGTTGCAAGCAATCGGATGCAGAACAATCTGGCATGGTGCAGTTCATTTCTGCATCCATCATCAGCATGGTTTGACTGCTGTGGCCATTGGTGTTGGCTGAAGTTGGCATAGCACTCACTATCGCCGATTGGGCGATTAGCGAAAATAACACTGCTATGGTGATCCAAAATTTAGCCATGATAACTCTGAAAATTGATTGCTTACCCTTAGAGACCTTAGTTAGCCCAATAAAGTTTCATATACGATTCAAATTTTAATTTTTAATGATTTATTTCTCCGCCTACTTCAATAATTAAACAAAACATCGACTGGATCACATTTCTATTTTCTAGAAATGATTTCAATAGTGATTGATTCTCAAAGGGGAAATCTCATCGCGATAATCGGTAACTTGCGATTATCGGGTGATTGCATTAGCTTTAGTTAAAGTGCATCACAGTTCAGCTAGCGGTTTTTACCAAATGACGTCCAAATAGTTAGAGCTAAGTCTCATTTTGCGCTTTTAAGGTTAATTTAATCAGCAAATTTCGGCTTAAAATCAAATTTCTAATAAATGAAAGAGCATAAACTAGTCTTATAAAAACTAATTTTGACAATTTTGGAGATAGAGTGATGAACTGGCGTGCACTATTTAAACCTAGCGCGAAATATTCAATCCTGGCGCTACTGGTCGTCGGTATTGTAGTGGGTGTTGTGGGATACTTTACCACTCAACAAACATTACACGCGACCAGTACAGATGAGTTCTGTATGTCTTGCCATAGCAATCATTCGCTGAAGGATGAAGTGTTGGCTTCTGCCCATGGCGGCGGCAAAGCGGGGATTACGGTTCAGTGTCAAGACTGTCACTTACCCCATGGTCCAGTCGATTATTTGATCAAAAAAATCATCGTATCTAAAGATTTATATGGTTTCATGACAATTGATGGCTTTAACACTCAAGCCTGGTTAGATGAAAATCGTAAAGAACAAGCGGATAAAGCGCTGAATTATTTCCGTGCGAACGATTCTGCTAACTGTCAGCATTGCCACACTCGTATTTACGAGAATCAGCCAGAAACTATGAGCAAAATGGCTGTAAGAATGCACTCAAATAACTTCAAGAAAGAACCTGACGCGAGAAAGACCTGTGTTGACTGCCATAAAGGCGTAGCACACCCATATCCAAAAGGATAAGGTTTAGCGTCTAGTTGACCATTTAAAAGCCCTCAATTGAGGGCTTTTTGCTGTCTGTGTGCTTGGTTAATTCGCTTGAGTCATCACCCGTTGCCGATAAGCTAACAGGCTGAAAATTCCGAAGATAAACACTTGTAGATAATCTTGTTGCGTTAATGGCAGCAAGGTCTTAAACAGCATGTGGAAAATCGCGACTTGGAAGCAATGCATCATGCAGGTAATGGCAAACAGGATATTTAAAGTAATCGCCACATTGCCTTCAAAGGGGATGACTAAGTTGTAGGCCATCATCAACCAAGCAATCAGAGTGGTGGCTTTACCTAAGTTAATTAATAAGGACATGGTTTTCATCTTCGATGGGCTCAACAGTGGTTTCTGAGTGATATTGATATAAACGGTAGCTCACTTGCCCTGCATTCTTTTCTTTTAAGGCGTGCCAGCGAGAAGGGATAGCAAGTTGCGGCAATTCAGACTCGATTTCGACATAAATCAGCGCACCATCATTGAGCCAGCCTTGAGTATCTAGCAGTTGAATCGTCTTTTCTGCCAATCCCTTACGAAAGGGGGGATCGATAAACACCACATCGAAACCTTGCTCGCAGCCCCTTTGCAGTACCACTAACGTATCAGCATTGAGCACTTCGGCCTTATCGCATTTAAGGGTTTGTAGATTTTCTTTTAATTGCATGGCTGCGCCGCGTTGCAACTCGATAATTTTGGCGAAACTGGCATAGCGGGACAAGGCTTCGAGAGCTAAAGCACCACTACCGCCAAAACAGTCGAGTACACGTGCATTGACTAAATCATTAGCCAACCAATTAAAGAGTGTTTCGCGAACCCTGTCTGTCGTCGGGCGTAAACCTTCGAGATCTTGGATAGGTAGACGACGCGAGCGCCATTGGCCTGCGATGATCCGCACTTGTCCACTGCCGGGTTTATTTTTGGCTGTTTGACCCATGGTCACATTATTTTTGACCGTTCGATGATTAACCAAAGTGCCCCCGTGATTTTGCCTGAAGAAAGAAAGTGGTAGACTGTGCCACCTTAATAAAGGCCGCTATTTTATATCAAAGTCTCACTAAAAGGTGAGAAGGCTAACTGAGCTTAGCTAATTGCCGACGTTTTGGGCGTAATTGCCGAGGCAATCTGGTATAACATCAGGGTCTTATTCAAAATTCAATACTGAAGTAGAGCGCTGGAATCACACATGGCAAAGAAAGGTTTTTTCTCTTGGTTTCGTAAAGATAAGTCACAAGATGAGGTCGTCGCTGAAACGCCAGTTGTTACTCCAACACAAGATACTGATGCAGCACAGCGTGTAGCGCAGGAACAAGTAGAGGCACAAGGGGCCATCGAGGCCGAAGCTCATGCTGAAAAACAGGTTGCAGAACAGTTAGCGGCCGAACAAACACAGGCAAAAGCCGAGGCCGAGCAATTCGCCCTTGAGCATGCCCGAATCGAATCGTTGCATTTTGCTAATCAGCAAGCTGAAGCGACACGTTTGGCTGCAGAACAACTTAGTGCACAAAAGCATGCTGCAGAGAAGTTAGCCGAAGCACAGTTAGAAGCAGAGCAACGCATCGCAGAACAATTGGCAGCACAGCAGTTAGCGGTTGAGCAAGCCGCCGCAGAGCAATTAGCTCAAGCAGAGGCGGCGCGTGTAGTTGCCGCTCAGCTAGAAGCAGAATTACTCGCAGCGGAACAAGCTGAACTTGCCCGTTTGGCCGCCGAACAGCATGCTGCTGAAGCCTTAGCGGCAGAACAACTTGCTGGCGAAGCACTAGCACGTGAGCAAGCAGAGGCTTTAGTTCAGCAACAAGCTGAAACTGAGCAAACTGTTACAGCAGTTGCTGAATTACAACCTGAGCCTCAGGCGAGACCCGTTAAGGAAGGCCTCTTTGCTCGCCTGAAACGTGGCTTAATGCGTACCAGCGAGAATATCGGCAGTGGTTTTATCGGCCTATTTCGCGGCAAGAAAATCGATGATGATCTGTTTGAAGAACTCGAAGAACAATTATTAATCGCCGACGTTGGTGTTGAAACCACTACGCGATTAATCAAGAATTTGACAGAGCATGCCTCACGTAAGCAGCTTAAAGATGCCGAAGCTTTATATGAATTGCTGCGGGATGAGTTGCAAAAAACACTCGATCCTGTCGCTATCCCGTTAGTGCCAGACAATGCTAATGGCCCATTTGTTATCTTAATGGTTGGCGTTAATGGCGTGGGTAAAACCACCACTATTGGTAAATTGGCCAAGCAATATCAGAGCCAAGGTAAGTCAGTGATGTTAGCCGCGGGTGATACCTTCCGTGCTGCAGCGGTTGAGCAGCTACAGGTTTGGGGTCAACGTAATGATATTACAGTGATTGCCCAGCATACAGGTGCCGATAGTGCCTCTGTGTTGTTCGATGCTTTGCAAGCGGCCAAGGCGCGTAAAGTGGATGTATTGATTGCCGACACTGCTGGTCGTTTACAGAATAAAGCGCACTTGATGGAAGAATTGAAGAAAGTCGTGCGAGTGATGAAGAAACTCGACCCAGATACGCCACATGAGGTCATGCTGACATTAGATGCGAGCACGGGGCAAAACGCGATTAGCCAAGCACAATTATTCCAGGAAGCCGTAGGTGTAACGGGTATTACCATCAGTAAGTTAGATGGAACGGCTAAGGGCGGCGTGGTATTTGCGATTGCTGATAAGTTTAATATTCCGATCCGTTACATAGGTGTGGGTGAGCAAATTGATGATTTGCGTACCTTCAATTCGAAAGAATTTATCGATGCCTTGTTCACTCAAGAAAAAGCGGATAGCTAATTTATGATTGATTTTCAGCAGGTCAGTAAGATTTATCCTGGCGGCCAAATGGCGCTGGAGGATGTGAATTTTCATCTACAGCAAGGTGAAATGGCATTTTTAACCGGCCACTCGGGGGCGGGTAAAAGTACGCTGCTGAAATTAATCACGGTAATCGAGCGGGCAACAACGGGGCGCGTCGCGATTAACGGTCACGATATCGCCAAAGTCAGCCCTAAACATGTGCCTTATTTACGCCGCAATATCGGGATGATTTTCCAGAACCATCACCTATTGATGGACCGAAGTGTGTTCGACAATGTGGCTTTACCGCTAGTGATTGAGGGATTCTCACACGGTGAAATCCGTAAGCGTGTTGCGGGTGCGCTCGATATGGTGGGTTTATATGGCAAGGAGCGGCATAACCCAATTATGTTGTCCGGCGGCGAACAGCAACGTGTTGGCATTGCCCGTGCGATTGTGAATAAACCACCTTTACTGCTCGCCGATGAGCCTACGGGTAACTTAGATCCTAAATTATCTATGGATATTTTGCGTCTGTTTGAAACCTTTAATGATGCTGGAACCAGCGTATTAATTGCCACCCATGATTTAGGTCTTATCGCACGAATGAAATATCGCACTTTTACCCTTAAACAGGGCCGTATGTTAGGTGCACAAGAGTTGCATCCTAATTTGCACACTCGCAGTGCATCGACGAATAGAGGCGAAGGGCAATGAGCGATAGCGCAAAATTAACTCGCAGCAAGCTGCCGCTGTCTGGTCGGATTGTGATGTTTTTTATTCGCCATGCGCAGCAAGCAATGGCGAGCATGGGAGAGCTCTGGCGCAACCCAATATCCTCTGTGATGACCATGGCTGTCTTAGGTGTGAGCCTAAGTTTGCCTGCAGCATTGCAAGTGTTAGTTAAAAATGCCGAGACCATTACCAGTTCCTGGAACAGCGCGGCAGAGATCTCCTTGTTTATCGACGATAATCGTAGTGAACAAACGATTCAGAGCCTGCTGATGCGCATTCGGACATATCCCGAAGTGGATAAAGTGCAATACATAGATAAAAATCAAGCGCTAGAAGAATTCCAACGCTTATCTGGGTTTGGTGAGGCCTTGGCCTATTTAGATAAAAACCCTTTACCAGCGGTCATTACCGTCACACCTACACCGCGTTACTCAACGCCAGTGGGCGCCCGTGAACTGTTAACTAAGCTAGAGCGCGAGCCTGAGATTAGCTTTGGCCGTTTAGATATCGAATGGCTAGAGCGGTTACAGGCGGTAGTACGCCTACTCGAACGTACTGTGATGGCGATTGCCGCGTTACTCGTGCTGGCCGTGGTCTTAGTGATAGGTAATACGATTCGCTTAGCGATTATGAATCGGCGCAGCGAAATTGAAGTGATGAAGCTAGTCGGAGCAACTGAAGCCTTTATCCAGCGCCCATTTCTCTACACAGGGATTTGGTACGGAGTCATTGGCGGCATATTGGCTTGGCTTATCATCAACTTATTAGTGTGGTATCTCGATTCCGCCCTTGCTGAGCTTTTAGGCTTGTATGGCAGTCAGCTTGAAATGAAATCACTCACTTTTATTGAACTGCTGCAATTGGTTGGACTTGCCTCATTTTTAGGTTGGTTAGGTTCGTATTTGTCTGTACGCCAGCATTTACGGTCGATTGAACCTTCATAATAATCAGTCGATTAAACTAAAAAAAGTGACGAAAAAAATGCTGAGTAATGAACTTTTGTTCACTTGCAATGTCTACTTCAGCGAGGTAAAAAGGGTATCTGCAAACGAGCTGAGGTTGACATACTCTGTCAATTAGCCGATAGTTCGTGAGCTTATTCTTAGGGTATTTTGTTGTTGAACCTAAGAATGCACTCGTTAAGTAGTCTGATAAATGTAGGAGAGCGAATGACCTTTCAAACGCAATCAATGGCACTGACAGTCCCACAGGGCGCCAGTAGTCTAGAAGCTTATATCCATTCAGTGACTAGCATCAGCATGCTGGACGCTGAGGCTGAGTATGAGTTAGCCAAGCGTTTACAGGAAACTGGTGATCTACAAGCTGCGAAGCAACTGATTATGTCGCACTTACGTTTTGTAGTGCACGTTGCAAAGGGCTATTCAGGCTATGGTTTGCCACAGGCAGACCTGATCCAAGAAGGCAACATAGGCTTGATGAAAGCGGTTAAACGCTTCGATCCCGATGTTGGCGTGCGTCTTGTGTCTTTTGCTGTGCACTGGATCAAAGCTGAAATTCATGAATATGTGCTGAAAAACTGGCGCATTGTTAAAGTCGCGACCACTAAAGCACAACGTAAGTTGTTCTTTAATATCCGTAAAGCGAAAAAACGCTTAGGTTGGTTCAGCGATGCAGAAGTCACTATGGTGGCTGAAAATTTAGGTGTGTCTAAGGCCGATGTGACCGAAATGGAATCACGTATGGCAGCGCAAGATCCGGCATTTGATTTAACCAATGATCAAGACGAGGAGCATGATTTTGCCCCTGTCCATTATTTGGAAGATCATTCATCGGATTTAGCGGAAAATATTGAAAACGACAACTGGGAATCCAATGCTCAAGGTCGTTTATTATCGGCCATCAAAACCCTAGATGAACGTAGCCAGCATATTCTGCGCGCCCGTTGGTTAGATGACGATAAAACCACACTGCAAGAACTTGCAGAGACTTATCAAGTGTCGGCCGAACGTATTCGCCAACTTGAGAAAAATGCCATGAACAAGCTAAAAGCTTGCATGGAAGCCTAAGTTACATCACGTGTAAAGTGATTTTAACTTAGCCATAAAAAAACCTGCTGCGGCAGGTTTTTTTATGGGAGAAAGAATGGATTTAATCGCGCTATTTAAAGTGAATTTCGCTATAGCTATAAAGCTCAATCGTATTGAAACGTAGGCGACTATGGCTGATTTCACCACGAGACATCGGATTTATCCTACATTTAGAGCCGTTATAAATAGTTAATATATCGCTAACTTTTGAGCCTCAATTCGAAAGTTATTTTCGATGCTTATTATCGAACGGTTTGTTCCTCCGCATTTTGAGTATCGCCTTAAGCAAGTTGATATAGGCATCGGGCATGGAAGGTTGGTCGGGTAGCGATGGATTATGTACCAAGGAAAGCATTTAAGTTAGAAGGGATACCCGCCAATTTACGATAGATACTCATTATGCGTTTTTTTTAATGCTTACAAAGGTGGGAAGTTATGTTCTCAATGATCACTAAGTTAGCCCTATCATCAGAATCTGGTTGGGGTACTGCATTTCGTGTCAATGGGGGCGTCGAAGTATGTCAGCAGAGCTTGTTTTGGTTAGTTTGCAAGGGTATCGCTTTTGAACGCGAGGACTTAAAGCTTAGTTATGTATTGGGAGCTGAGGTCATTCTATGCCAATTTGAGACGAGAGTTTTAATTGAGTTGCTTAAAAAAAATAACATTCATTATTTTCAAGACGATAGCCAAGTGCGATGGTTGCTGCCCCGTAATGTATCAACAATCTTCTATGCGCAGTGGAAGAATAGTATAGCGGTTGATCTTAACCAAACCTGTGCTGACTACTGTTTTTTTTAAATGCTTATTCTTGCCATGACATTTTTATATGAATGAGTAGTGTTTTAAGCTAGATAAGTGTGATTAGTTAGTTATAAATTTTTAATCTATTAATAAGTACATTTATTGCCAGTAAATATACTTCAGAACATCCATTCTTGGTCGATAGTTAGGAGGTGTCCTACAAATCGAAATGGGTGATGAGATGTTAAAGGTATCGTTATTCGGCGTAACTACAGTCATGTTGAGCGCGGTGATAAGCTGTAACGTGATAGCAAAAACTGAGTTTAAAACTCTTTCTTTTCAAGGTGAGATAGCAGAACCAAGTTGCTACTCCGATCTATCTACCATTTCTTGTTATGACCAGAATCTCAATCAATTTATCTCTCAGACTATAACTCCCCAAGTGTATGCAAATTCTATAGATAGCGACAAAATACTTGTTATATCAACTCAGTTCAAACAAATTAATAATCTAGTTTTTAGCCGAAAAAATGAGAATGAAGTTATTCTTGCTCTTCATTATAATTGATTCACAATTTTGCCATTAATAATGGCGATTTCATTTTTTGAAATCGCTTTTTAATTTTTATCTTTAGTATATTTATTGTCAGAAATTTCCTACAAGATCGCAAGTCTAGTCCTATATGTAATTGTTAGTGTTGTTGCTATTGTGTGCTCAGCTTCGATGAGCCATAACCTTAATATTTCCATATAGTAACAACAGTAGGATGTCTGATGAAAAAATTAACGCTATCTATTTTAGTTTTAGGTGCATTGTTTGGTACTAGTGTTCAAGCGAATAATACTATTACTTTTTTGGGTGAAGTATCGGACCAAACTTGTGAAGTGGCGATTAACGGAAATGCGGCTAATCCCAGTGTCTTGCTACCAACAGTTTCTACGGCTCAACTTGCCACTGCAGGCTCAGTTGCTGGTGAAACACCTTTTACCATTTCAGTCAGTGGTTGTACTGTCAATGCAACGCAAGCTTTACCTATTAAAACCGTATTTTTGGGTAACAATATCACAACCGCAGGTAACTTAGGCAATACTGGTACGGCAACGAATGTAGCATTACAGCTTCTTGATTCAGTTGGTGGAACGAGTATCAATTTAACAGCAGGAAGTGCTGTTGATGGATTAAATGTTGCTGCAGGTGCAGACTCTGCCTCCCATGATTTTGCTGTGCAGTATATTTCTGAAACTGGTAGTGCAACAGCAGGTCGTGTGATTAGCTCTGTCCAATATGCAGTTTCTTATCTTTAATATACGATAAATTATGATTATTCGCTCACCCAGCCTATGGGTGAGCGCTGCTGCTTTTTGGGGCTTCTATGATTTTTTCTAGCTTACTTCTTCGTTTAATATTTTTGACTCTACTCATGATCGGTTTTTCAGTTAATGCGAGTGTGGTCATGACCAATACGCGAGTCATTTATCCTAGTGATGCTAAAGAGCGCAGTGTTCAGTTAACAAATAACGATGCTTTTCCAAATGTTGTTCAGGTCTGGACTGATATTAATAACCCAGAGTCGGCACCTGAGTATGCTGATGGCCCATTTTTGGCCTTACCCGCTATTTTTAGAATAGAGCCTAAGCGAGGGCAGTTAATTCGCTTAATTTATAGCGGCGGTGAGCTGCCAAAAGACCGTGAGAGTGTGTTTTATCTTAATTTTCTACAGATACCTCCATTATCGAAAGAAAATGCTGGTGAAAATCAGATGCTAGTGATGCTCAAAAATAGAGTGAAAATATTTTATCGGCCTGTAGAGATTGAATCTAATCCAGATGATGTAGCAAAAGAGATTGCCTTTGATGTTCAGTATGCTGATGCTGGAATTCACCTTGATGTGAAAAATAATGCGGCTTTTTTTGCCTCTTTTGTTGAGGCAAAAATTAAGTCGGGAAAACAAGAGCTAATCATCCCTATTACTATGCTTGAACCTAAGTCTAATCAGTTGATAGACATTCAGAATAAGCAGTTTGTCATCACATATCCAATGACGATTGAATTCACTTTAGTAAATGATTACGGCGGATTTGTAAAAAGTGAATATGTTATTGCATCTGCACATCATTGATAAGATTGGTTATGAAAAAATCCATGCGTTTGATGAGCCAAATTTACTCTTTACTGCTATTGATTGGTGTGATCTTTTGCATGTCTTCATCGTTGAGGGCCGATGACTTACAGGATTTCACATTTGATGACAGCCTATTACTTGGTGGTGGTTATGGCGATAGTTATCTTTCTCGCTTTAACTCGATTGCAGAAACTATTCCAGGTCAATACCAAGTTGATATCTATATAAATGGTACTTACTTAAATAGGGAAATTATTAATTTTGTTAAGGTTGGCTCCCAAGAAGTTGTGCCTTGTCTCGACCTTAATTTCTGGAACAAGTCGAATGTGACTGCAATATACATAAACGAAGATGCATTATTGCAGGCTGAATGTGCGGCCCCTGATACTGTGGTCAAGGGCGTATCGACGCAATTTGATGCCGAGAAATTAAGATTAGAGATTGCGATCCCACAAGCTTATTTACGGCAGATTCCGCGTGGCTATGTTGATCCTTCATCTTGGAGTGAGGGAGAGAATGCTGGATTTATCAGTTACAACAGTAACTACTATCAAACTAATAGCCGCAGTGCTGGTAGCGATATGCGTGCCATTTATACGGGCCTTAATTCAGGTGTCAATTTAGGATTATGGCGCCTGAGAAATCAATCGAGTTATCAGTACAAGGATGTTGGCCAAAATACTCAAGAAAGTTTTAATTCTATTAGAACTTATATCACCAGAGCCTTGCCGGATATGCAGAGCGAACTCTTGCTTGGTGATGCCTACACTCGAGGAAATATTTTCGGTAGTTTAGCTTTTACTGGCGTACAGTTGCTGACTGATAATCGTATGTTACCAGAATCGCAGCGTGGTTATGCACCTGTCGTCAGAGGACTCGCTAACTCAACCGCCAGCGTAGTGATTAAGCAAAATGGTGTGAGTATTTATCAAACCACAGTAGCGGCGGGGCCTTTTGTTATTAATGACTTATTTCCCACAAGTTATGAGGGGGATTTGTTAGTTGAAATTAGTGAAGCCGATGGGAAGGTCTCTAGTTTTACTGTGCCATTCAGTGCTGTGCCTGGCTCGTTGCGTGAAGGAAGTTTCCAGTACGGGTTATCATTTGGTGAAGTAGATCAAGCAGAGTCTGGTGGGTACTTTGTAGATTTAATTTCTGAATATGGTTTGAGTAATATGCTGACGCTAAATAGCGGTGGGCGTGTCGGAGATGATTATTTTGCTTTGAGTCTAGGGACTGTATTAGGTACAGAATGGGGGGCTCTAGGGTTAACCGCTGTACATTCAATGTCTCGTATTTCTCAGTCTTCAGCATTAAATGAGTGGAAAAATGGCTGGCGTGTTGGACTTAATTATAGCCATTCGTTCGATTCGGGGACATCAGTGGCACTTGCTGGATATCACTACTCTACAGAGTCATTTCGGGAGTTGAATGATGTTTTAGGTTTGAGGAGGGCATTGGAGAGTGGGAATATTTTTGAATCTGAGACCTACAGTCAGCGGTCTGAAATGAGTTTAAGTGTGAATCAGAGTTTAGATGACTTTGGCTTTGTTTATTTGAGTGGTTCTAAACGTCAATACCGTGATGGGCGCGATGATGACGATCAACTACAGTTCGGTTATACGGTGGGTATTGGTCGTGTGAATATAGGGCTCACTTTTTCACGTCAATATACCAGTCAAGTTCCGCTACAGAATGGGTTTGGTGGTCAGCTATTAACTGAAATGAGCGGTTATTCCTCTGATAGGGTGAAGGAAGATCTCGTGAGTCTCACCGTGTCCATTCCATTTGGTAGTCGCCAGTCAAACATGCTTAGCAGTGGGTTTAGTCACTCATCTAGGGGTAATGAACAGTATAATCTAGGACTCGCAGGCACTGTGGACGATGATAATACTTGGACATATGGCCTGAATGCTTCACTGCAGCGGCAGGATAGTTCGAGTGAAAGTGTCAGCGTCAATACGCAAAAGCGTTTTAGCCAAGCGACTTTATCGGGTAACTATTCGATTTCTGATACTTATCAGCAGGTTGGCGCTGGGTTGAGTGGTGCTGCAGTGGTGCATTCTGGCGGCGTAACATTAAGCCAAAACCTCAGTGATACTTTTGCGATTGTTCAAGCTGAGGGAGCTTCTGGCGCAAAAGTGACCAATAATTGGGGTGCTGAGATTGATGACTTGGGATATGCAATTATCCCATCTTTGACGCCTTATCGCACAAATAGTGTCACGCTTGATACGGGATCTATGTTAAGTGGTACAGAACTTATCGAGACACAACAGCAAGTTGCGCCCTATGCTGGCTCTATCGTTAAGATGAAATTCGAGACTAGACACGGGATAGCCGTCGTCTTCATGACTCAGCAAGCCAACGGCGGCGTTATTCCTATTGGCGCCGAAGTCGTGGACGAAGATGGCCTAGTATTGGGCATGGTTGGACAGGCTGGTATGGCTTATGTCAGAGCTTCTAAACCGAGTGGTCAGTTGACCGTTAATTGGGGAAATAAACCCGATCAGCAATGTCACTTTGACTATACCCTCGAAAGCAGTCGTGATAACACTTTATTAAGAATGCCCGCGCTATGTGAGCGGGTTAATTGAGATAAAAACTATGATTGAGTTCAACCTAGGTCGGCTGTTGGCAGTGGTATCTTTTGTGTTTGCCACTTTAGTTAGTGGTCAAGCTATGGCGACTTGCTACCGTATATCGACGACTACAACAGATCCGGCAAATTTTTATTATGTCGCACCTGCGTATGGTAAAACAGCTATATGGTATGGTGGTCACGATCCCAATAGGGGCATACTTAATCTGCCTATCATCAATGTTACCGATGAAAGTTTTCAACCCAATGGCACGTTATTGGGATCGAGTGTTGCGCCCTTCAGTACCTATGGACAGACTGGCGGGTATGATCCTGAACAGGTGCTTTTTCGTTGCGATGCGGCGGATGAGCACCAACTAAATGAGATCTACTCAGTAAACGCTGATAATGCTTATGGCGGCATGTACGAAGATGGCGTGGCTTATGGTATTAACAAAGGTTATGCCACTTACCATCGAAATGTTGTGCTCAGGGTTAAGAATAATGCCACCGGTCAGTATTTTTCGCGCTTATGGCAATATCGACCGCTGCGGGGGTTAGACCGTGATGCTCAGGGAAGAATATTAGT
Organism: Shewanella sp. SM68; assembly: GCF_025653925.1. Lineage (NCBI taxonomy): Bacteria > Pseudomonadati > Pseudomonadota > Gammaproteobacteria > Alteromonadales > Shewanellaceae > Shewanella > Shewanella sp. SM68. The sequence continues at coordinate 78,793 of NZ_JAKKRU010000006.1, read as the reverse complement.
GAAGGCGAAAAACTTTACTGATGTCACGATAGAGCTGTTCCAGATTGGCAATATCAGAGGTGTGACTGAGTCTATCGCATACAGTTATAATCAACCTGCAGCTTATATTGCTTTTGGTGGGCCTGGCCTTGCCTATCCTACGGAAGGGGTTGACCATATTAGTCATTATCCAGGCTGGTATGCGAATTGGCCTGGGAATATCAGCTTATATCAACAGTTGTATACGCGAAGGGCTGGAGGTTGTGCGGTAATGAATGTCACACCTTATGTGTTGTTCCCCACTGTGACTATCGCGGAATTAAACAGCGGCGTTACCCGAGAAGCTGACATCCAGATTAATTATCGTTGCCAACAGAAAGCCAATATTAATGGCCCCGCAGTTAATGCGAATGCTATCGCCTTTAAGATTGAGAGTAATAATTACCAGATAGCGAGACAGTTGGGGTTTGCGACTCAGGATGCTGTGACATATCTAGTCAGTAACGGCTATGGTACTAATACGGTTGCTAATGGTGTGGGGGTAAAGCTACAACGCAATGATGGTGTGATTCAACCCTTTTTAAATTTTGATAATAGAACCAGCTTAGACTCACAATATAATGCATGGAAAGACGGTTGGCGGCCATTACAGGGGAATCGGACTGGTATTGTCGGTACGAGTTATCAATATATGGATAATTACAGAGTTGTTTTTGGTAAGTTGCCAGGAATGAGTCCAACGGCAGGAAAATTTTATGCAAAAGCGGAAGTGCTTATTCGGGTTCAGTAGTTTAGTTTTATGGCTCCTAATGTTGCAAACCGCTCTGGCTGGCGTAGTCGCCGATCGTAGTCGAATTATTTTTGCGGCTTCCGATCGGGATCAAGGGTTGTCACTGGTGAATATTAATGACTACCCTGTGATGGTGCAACTGTGGGTGGATGACGGCGATCCAGACTCTGGCCCTGAAACTGCAAATGCGCCAATTTTGCCCTATCCTGGCTTGTTGCAAATTGCCCCAAAGGAGCGCAAGCACATAAATCTGCTTAATATTGCGGAGCAGGAACCTGAAAAACAAGAACAGTTATACTGGCTGAATGTATACGAAGTTCCACCCACCCCCGCCAAAAATATTGATGAAACCGAGGGGCAACTGTTGATTGTCGCTTTACGTACTCAAATGAAGGTTTTTGTGCGGCCCAATAAGCTCGCTATTGATGTTTTAGACTTAGCAAAGTGGCAGTCATTTATATTGAAAGACAATATGTTATCAATAGAGAATAAGTCACCTTACTATGTGACCTATCAGAACCTCAGTTTGAGTTTTAAAGGGAGGGATTATGCTATTTTTCAAGGAATGCTAGCCCCTTACTCCGTAGAAACTGTGACTATCACTGAGAGCGAGTTAATCGATCAGCTTGGACTTATCCTAAAGGCCGAGTACATAGACGATGAGGGGAATGCTCAGCCGCTTGCTTTGACAGTGAATTGAACATAAGGCTCTGTTTACAACAGGGCCTTATGTGTATGTATTTATATAGCGTGACTTGAAACTATGGGCTTGGGCATTATTTTGAGGCTGTTTGGGTATAAGAGATCACTTCTGCCTCGAGTGAAGCAATAGCCTGAGATACGGCTTCAACATAAGCATTCAACTGCTGATGGCTCGCATTTTCCAGCATTTCACAGGCAGACATAAGCTTCTGTGCATCGATAATTCTCGCAGCACCTTTGATCTTATGGGCGAGATCTTTGATGGTACTCAAATCATTATTTTCGAGGGCTACATACAGGGACTGCAAGTCGCTTTGATTGCTTTTAAGGAGTTCTTTAAGCAATTTATCGACTAACTCTGCATTATTTCCTGTGAGTTTTTCTACTGCGTCAGCGGCAAAATGTGTGGCGGTTATGGTGATTTTCTCTGGGGTAAACCGTTTAATCATACTTTCTAGCTCCATTAGGCTGATGGGTTTGAATAAACAGTCATCCATCCCTGCAGTTAAACAGGCATCCTTGGCTTCTTTTTGGGCATTAGCGGTATAGCCGATGACGATAGCATGCGTGTGACGTTTGTGTTCGAGTTGGCGAATTTTCTGACAGAGTTCATAACCGTTCATTTCTGGCATATTATAATCGGTGATCACCACAGGATACTGTTTACTTTCGAACATGTTTAAGGCAATTAAGCCATTTTCTGCTTCATCAACACTATGGCCTAAATATTTAAGCTGCTGGGCTAATAGCAAGCGATTCGCAGGGTGATCGTCAACAATTAAGATATCGAGGGGATTACTCACATGCGATTCTGGAATGGGTTGTGAAGGGTTATGGATTGCTTCGGCTTCAAGCTGGGTGAGGGTTAATTGCATGCTGATCTGAGTTCCTTGATGCAATTTACTTTCAAGGGTTAAACTCCCACCCATCATTTCGCACAGAGAGCGGCTAATCATGAGCCCAAGCCCTGTACCACCATGGGTTGTGTGGGTTCCTTGCGCTTGGCTGAAAGGGGTAAATAGTTTCTGTTGGTCGTCCCCCGAAATGCCAATTCCTGTATCCGTGACAGTAAATAGAATCGTGTGAGTTGTATTGGTGAAACTTTCTGATTGAATTTTCACTTTTACTCCACCGCTATCAGTAAATTTAATGGCGTTACCAATTAAATTTGACAGTATTTGCTTAATCCTCATAGGGTCAACGAGTACATCATTCGCAATAACAGGATCGAAATCCAACTGTAAAGTGATTCCTTTTTGCCTTGCTAGTCCATCAAACACTCTCACGACAGAGGTTGCAATTGTCTTAAGATTGGTTCTCATGGGCGAAAGTGACAGCTGACCCGCTTCAATACGAGCAATATCTAAAATATCACCAATAAGTTCAAGTAAGTCATTAGCGGAATCATAGGCAACTTTAATTGAATTTAAATCAAACTGTTGTGAATTTGTACGTTTTAGTACCAGTTCTAACATTCCTATGATGGCATTCATTGGCGTACGGATTTCATGACTCATAGTTGCTAAGAAAGTACTCTTTGCTTGGCTTGCACTGTCCGCAGCTTCCTTCGCATATTCTAATTCTTCAATAAGCTTGACTCTATCGCTGACATCTATCCAACCACCAATAATCCCTTCTATATTGCCAGCTTCATCGCCATAGGATTTAAACCAATGATAAATATTATATTTATGTCCATTTATATGAAGTTCTCTATCCTTAAATATGGCAAGACCATCCTCTAAGGCTTGCACATATTCTTTATCTACAATAGGAGCCTCTTTAGAGCGACTGGCTCCTTCCATTGTGGTCTTATATAGCAAATCTTCGCGTGAGGCGTTGAAAGCATTAAGGTAACTCTCGTTACACATAGTCAGTTCACGCCGCTTATTTCTTACATAAATAGGATGAGGTATGGCATCAACAATGGACTGCATAAATTGCAGTTGTTGATTAAGTTCTTTTTTGGCTAATAGCCGCTTGCGATAATGAGTTCGAGTGTAAAGAGCCCAAATAATTGAGACTAAAATCATGATCGTTGAGGCAATCACAATAGTGTAAATAGTGTACTTATAATCCTTCCAGCTTTGGCGTGCAGGCAGGGCATTACGGCGCCAGCGATTTTCTGCCATTTGTAATTCATCAGGAGGAATAACAGTTAATGTTTTATTAAGTATACTCTTAAGTAGTTTATTTGAACTCGCCATTCCGAATGCCACAGATGCTCTTGGCATTTCATCTATGATCTTACTTACTTCTAAAGTATCGCTGAAATAACTATTTACATAGAAGTCGGCTAAAGCCAGTGGCACAATAGTGGTATTTGTTGCACCAGTCGCTATATCATTCAATGCCTCAAGATAATTGTCAGCGATTATAATGTCTGCATTAGGATTTATTTTTCTGAGCATGTTATCATTAAAAGTACCATCGGGAACAACTATAGCGTTAATATCTAGGTCTTGTGCATTTTTCTGTGTTACAAAAACATAAGGTGAATTTGAGAATTCTTTAGTAAAAATAATATTTTTATTAAGTTCTTCACTCGGTGAGAATATTGTCATCATAGCTTTATGATTGAGGACGGAACTAATCTGTTCTGAAAACCTATTGTTAACAATATAGTCAAACTTTAGCCCTGAATACATTTGTATTAGTTCCAAAACCTCAATGCCAAACCCTTCAGCGTTATGTGTATCGTCAAGGTATGTTAGCGGTGCCGCATACTTATTAATTGCCACTGTTATTTTAGGGTTTTTTTGTAGCCAAGCCGTCTCATCTGCTGTAAAACTGGGGAGTTCTGAGGTAAAAGGAATGGTGCTTCCACCGCCACTCCAGCGTTTTCTAATCAACTTTCTCTGTTCGAGTGAAATATTACTAATAGATTTATTAATTATATCTATTAAGGCCTTATTTTGTTCTGTTGCAGCAAAGGCGCTGCCATAGGAGTTTAGAGACAAGTGAGTGTCTAATTTAAGTTTTCCAGAGAAGTTGTTGTTTATTAAATAGTTGGCGGAGACTTGGTCGACAATCACAGCATCAACTTGCCGAAATGCAGCTGCAGCAACGGCCGCCTGTCTAGAGGAAAATTTGAGTAATTTTCTATTTGGATAAATATCTGTTATCGCTTCATCTGGTAAGTACTCATAGGCCATAGACATTGACTTGATTTGTTCATTATCACCTAAGTTAGCATTTCTGAATATAGAAGGCTTATCAACAGTATAAGGTGTACTTAGTAGCAGACCGTGCATTTGTTCAAATTTATTTGCTGTAGTAATTAGATCTACTTCTCCATTGAGCGCTGCGGTAATTGTTTTTTCCCGAGATGTATAACGTTTTATATTGACTTCAATGTTGAGCATATTAGCAATAATATGTATATAGTCAGCACTAATTCCTTTATAAAATTCTTGTTCACCATTTACTGTCATGTCAAATGGTGGATAGTCAGGCGACGATATGCCAATATTCAGAAATTTATATTTTTTAAGTGTATCAATCTCTTCTAATGATAGCTGGATAGGCAATGCAGCCTTCTCTTGATAGCCGATCAAATGATAATGGGTAAATTTACTTTCATGTGCTAGTGAATAAATTGAATTTAGACTCAATATAAGAATGAAAATAACATTTCTCATATTAAGTTTTGCCTCTTTGCTATTTCAATTATATCTACCAAATTTTTTGCATTTAGTTTATCAAGTAGTCTAGTTTTATATGTGCTAATGGTTTTGTTACTTAGCAGCATACGCTCGGCTATTTCTTTATTAGATAAGCCGACTGCTAGCTGCTGCAACACCACCATTTCACGAGTTGAAAGCTTTTTTACGAGTTCAGCCTCGTCCTGACTCGATTTAGCAATCATGTTGTTATTGCTTATAATCGGAAAATAGGAGTGGCCTGTGAGAATTGCTCTAAGCGCGCCAGTGACTTCATTCATGTCCTTTTGTTTAGAGACAAAACCTGAAGCTCCGGCTTGAATACAACGGGAAACAAAGTGATCAGATGGTTGTGCCGTCAAGACTAAAATTGGCGGGCTCTTTACGAGTTTTCTTGACCTTTCTATCACTTCTAATCCATCTAATTGGGGGATGCCAATATCGAGAATAACAGCATCGGGTGAGAGTTCTTTAATAAGTTTTAATGCATCAACACCATTATTGGTTTCTGCTATCACTTCAAAGCCACTTTGTTCTAAAATGATTTTTAGTGCTAAAACAACAACTGGATGATCATCTACTATTAATATTTTTCTTTTCATTCATGTAACTCCATAACTATTGAGTACAGATTTTATCCTTTGTAAGTCGCTACAGTGAAATAAAACTATGTGATTAAGATTTTTCCTACATATTTTTCAGCAATTTCTTTTAAATAATAGTCGTAAAATATTTGAAGGCAGATGAATTTAATCATAGGCATTCTCATTGTTTTTAATTCATAAACATCTGTATATATTTGTATCTCGAGTTTTGATCCTCTAGTGATTTAAATTATAGCTGACTATCTATATCTCGGTGTTGCAGCTTTTTTGCGGCAAGGGCGTAACAGGCATTTGTCTATTAGTATTTTAATTTTAAAGGGTATTCAATGGGTAAGGTTAGAGTGATTGTCTTAGAAGACCACCCCTTTCAACGTGCAGTACTTGAGCATAATCTTGCATCTCTTAACAACGTTGAGGTGTTTGCTTTTGGGGCAGCACAAGATGCGCTTGTTTGGCTCGATGAGCATCATAGTGCGGACATAGTGATATGCGATCTTATGATGGCAGGTATTGATGGTCTATCGTTTTTGCGCAAAGCAAAAGCAAAATACGATATAGCTTCAGTTGCATTATTTAGTTGTATTGATAAGGAACTCAGGCGGTCTGTATCGCAGATGATTAAAATGCTTAATTTTGAATATCTTGGTGATTTAAGTAAGTGCCCTTCAGTGGATAATTTGCAGCGTATGTTAGATAGATTTACCAACAGTCGCATTCAAAGGAGTCAAATTTCTTCGGGTTTTATAGCTGCTAGGTGCCCCGAAAATTTTGTATTTGAGGATTTTGAACAAGCATTGAAGCAAAGGCAGTTCGTGGGTTTTTATCAGCCCAAATTTGATGTTGCAGGCTTTAACTTGAAAGGGGCAGAAATGCTCGCACGCTGGCATCATCCTGATTTTGGATTGTTAAATCCCAGTACTTTTATTGACCGGTTAATTTCACATGGCTTACTTGACGATTTATTCTTACAGTTATTCGAGCAAGGCTGCGCTTTACAGCAGCGTTTACAACAACATGAAAGCCTAATTTCTCTCGCCTATAATCTCGATATCTCTCAACTTAATTCGACTAAATTAGTGTATCAGATTGTCGATATGGTAAAGAAATTTAACATTCATCCTCAAAGTATTACCCTCGAAATTACTGAGACTGGCCTGTTGGCTGCGCCAGCAGTGAATATGGAGAATTTAATCCGCTTGCGAATGCTAGGATTTGAATTGGCGATTGATGATTTTGGTGCTGCACATTCTTCATTGGCACGTTTATGCGAATTGCCTTTCTCACAAATTAAATTAGATGGTTGTTTTGTGCGTGAACTTAGTGTTGAACCTAGGTGCCAAGCCGCAATTTCCAGTGTGATAGCGTTATCACAAGCACTTAATATGGAGTTAGTGATAGAAGGTATTGAAACAAATTCCCAATTAGTATTGTTGCAACAGCTTGGCTGTACGATTGGACAGGGCTTTTGTTTTTCTCGTCCTATTGATGAGCAAACATTTATCCAACGTTTTTTCCCTGCGAGTTTACAGCTTAAAGAATTACAGGAGCTTAGCCTTGAGTTTTAGTGGATTAACTTGTTTTTGTTAGCTCACTGATCAAGGATTTTCGGTTCACTTTCAGTCCTATTTGTTCATTATTTTCTGGCCATGAATAATATTGTCTTGGACGTTTGAAGCGGGCGATTTTGTTGGCAAGGAATAGTTCGAGCGTATTTGCAATCGACCCTGGGTGGTGGGTTAAACTGCCGCGAATGATGGCGGCAGGGAGATTGCCAAATTGTATATCTGGTATGGCGAAAACGATTGCATCGTCTATTTGTGGATGTTGTTTAAGCGCGGCTTCGATTTCTTCTGGCTGGATGTTTTCGCCGCCGCAGATAAACATATTATCGACGCGACCAAGAATGCGCAGATTACCATTTTCGTCCCATTCGCCCTTGTCTTTGGTGTAAAACCAGCCGTCTTGTTCAACGCACTTTTGTATTCCATCCGCGGTGAGATAGCCCATAAACAGGCATTCACCGCGCACCAAAATTACACCGTCTTCGATTTTTAGCTCACGTTTGGGGAGTAGTTTGCCACTGCTGCCGTCGCTTAAAGCGTGACCTGTGGTGATCTGCGAGCCCATTTCCGTCATGCCGTAACTGGTGTAGCTGGCGATATTGCGTTGCTTAAGTTGTTGGAGTAAGTCGATTGAGACTGCACCGCCACCAAGTAGTAAGGCTTTGATACTTTTAAGCTTGCTGCTCGTATCGGCAAGTAACTTGCTCAGCTGTGTGGGAACGAGAGATATGTGAGTCAACTGATCTTGGTCAATCTGCTGACTAAGTCTTAGCGCTTGATCTGGTATGACAATACTGGCACCGACTAAGGCACAGCGGTTTAATATCGCAAGACCGCCAATATGGAATAAGGGCAAGGAGAGTAGCCAGGCATCACCTTGTTTGAGTGGGATTAAGCTGCGTGCACCTTCGGCATTGGCAATATGATTCGCTAAGCAATGCACCGCCGCTTTGGGAAAGCCACTAGAGCCTGAAGTTAAAATCACATTAGCTGGACGAGTAAAGTCGACAGGCAGAGCTAAGTCACTGCTAACGCGATTGAAATTTAAGCGCAAGTGATGACAATTCTGTAGTTCACAAACCTCAGCACTCCAAACATAGCGGATCTGATGTTGATCAATTAAGTCTTGGATCTGCGCGAGGGGAAAACGTGGCGAGATAGGAAAAAAGATTACTCCTATATCGATGCTGGCCCAATAGAGACAAATGATCTCGAGATTATTGCTAGCAATACAGGCGAGCGGCTCACCGTTTGAGATCCCCGCAGCGCTTAGCTGCTGAGCCAGTGCGATAACGCGCTGGCTAAGCTCTGAGTAACTAATGTCTTCCCCCGCCAACTTGATGGCTGTCTGCTGTGGAAACGCAAGCGCAGCTTGGTGCACGGGTGACAGCGCAAGCGGTTTTGATAGGCTGGCATTAGACAAACTCGTTTCCCTCACTTGTAGCTGTATCATCATTTTGTTGCATTGAATCAATGGCGTGCAGTGCAATTGGCTCAAGTTGCGCGAGTGTGAGGCAGTATTTTTTACCCGATGACACGACTAAATCTTGGCTAAAGGCGCTGAGGGTATCGAGCCCAGGGATTTCATCCGGAGTGAGAATCGCGGCTAAATGGGCCAGATCATTAATGCCTAAACTGCTCTCTAGACTCGAACTGATAATGCAACGTACGCCATAGCTTTGCGCCGTATCGATTAAATTAGCTAGCTTTTCGATACTGCCGAGCAGCATAGGCTTGATGACAAGCGCAGTCAGGCCATTTTGCATTACAAACTGGTATTCTGGATCGTTGAGCGATTCATCGAGGGCATAGGGTATACCAATTGCTTGATAAAATTCATGATTATCATGAGGATTCAGGCAAGGTTCCTCAATGTACTCTATGGTATCTAGGGGTAAGCAAGCGGCAAATTCGATTGCTTGCTCAAGTGTAAACCCTCGGTTCGCGTCCAAACGCAATTTGAGATCGGGGCGGGTACGTAAAATGCCATAAATCAGGCTTAGTTCATCTTCGATTGAAGTTTGCGCGACTTTGACTTTAACCGAACGAACATTACTGCTAAGGGCGGCAATTTTGCTATCGAGCAAGTCTTTGCTGGCATCCGTTGGATGATAAATCAAAGGGACTGTGGCCGTTTGTGGACGGATGGCATCGAGTTTGCCCATTAACTTGGCATGTAACAGACTTAAACCAAAGGCCAAAGAAGGGTAAGGACTTTGCTCGGCGCATTCCAGTAATGTATCAATATGCTGACCGCAGAGTTGGGGTAATAATCCAGTCAAAGCCGTTTGCACTTGAGTGAGTGTTTCATGGCTGAACCCCATCAAGGCTTGTTCATCGACATCTATGCCAGAGAGTGGGGCAATTTCAACTTCGACTTGTCTATGCTCGCCACCAACATTAGCGCTGGCACTTACACTGGCTTGTAGTACAAATCCCGCTCTGTGATCGATACGTTGCTTACCGACGGGCAATAATACGTCGAGCGGTAGTCGATATTGATACAGGTTAAGCGAAGTTAATATCATATATTTCCTACATTTTAATTCTGTCATTACCCTAGCAACTTCACTATTTTTGAGGTTAATGCCTCGGGAGCGGCTTGGTGTATGTTGTGGCCGGCGCCGTGAATACTATGGACGAGGATGGGCGCGTGTAATTGCCATTCTTGGGCGAGGGCGTGGAACTTAGCATCTTGGTTGCCCGCAAAGAAATGGCACTCACAGGTAAGCTGCAAAGGTACATCCCACATCGATGCTTGGTGTGCGAGTGAGGTGGTTATGAATACCTCTTTAAGCCGCTGTTTAGGATGCAGATCTAATGCTGCAGAACGATGCTCGATTAAGGTTTTTCGTTTGGTAGCCGTCATATCGGCAAATACGGGCTGCTGATACCACAAGCTTAAAAAGTCTTTGCTATTCAGATGCAGTAAACGCTCGGCCCATTGAGTATCATTTTTGATTCTGGCAAGTTTTTCTTGCGGGTCTGTAAGTCCAGGATGGCAGGATTCGAGGTTTAGGCTCAGAAGTCTTTCTGGATAGGCTTTGGCAAGGTGCAGAGCAATACGGCCACCGAGAGAATAACCATAGAGATGGAATTGACCAATATGAAGGCCATTCAGGTGTGCCAACATATCTTCAACACATTGGTTAAATCCATCTAATTCGGTTGGCTTCAACTCCTTTTGGTTATCCCCGTGGCCAGGCAGATCTAAGCAAATACAGTGAAAGTGCTGGCTTAGCGCTGGCATTAACGGCAACCAGTCGGCCTTAGTGCCTAAAAATCCATGCAGTAGCACTAAGGTCGGTAGTGAAGAATTGCCGTAACGGGCCATGGTTGGCATTAGCTTTGTTTCACCCACAAGTTGAGCTCGGCGATTTGGTCGCTGGCTTGTGTTTGACTTACATTGACTTCAATGATCGAAGCCCCCTGAAAATCCAGCGCTTCATTATAGCTATCTTGAAAATCGGCTAAATTATCCACTTGATTATAGGGCAAATTAAACATAGCTGCGGCGTAGCCAAATTCTAAACCGTGGCTGAGTCGATAATAATCACTGCGGACTTGTTCATTGGGAACAGGCAATAAGTTGAAGATGTTACCGCCATCGTTATTGAGGATCACGATCACTAGCGGGCTGGTTAAGCCTTTAGCGATGGCCAGCGAGTTAAGATCGTGCAGTTGTGATAAATCACCGATGATTAAACTCGTGGGTTTGCCTTCATGGGCCGCAATACCGCAGGCGGTGGCGAGTAGTCCGTCAATACCCGATGCGCCACGATTAGTATAAGTGGTTGCCGTACAACAACTGACAGGGGCATACATGTCGTACAAGCGTACAGGCAGGCTGTTGCCGATAAAAAGCTGCTGTTCTAGCGGACGAGTATTGGCGATGGCGCGCACAACTTGTGCTTCACCAAATTCCCCTTGGTCGATATTGCGCACAAATAAGTTATACAATTCATCGTTATAGGTGATTAGGGTATTCGCCCAGTTTGCCGAGGATGAGCGATACCAATTTAAGGCCGCAAACTGCTGTGCATTCGCGTGCCAAATGTGTTTAGCATTGTGGCTAGGGTCAAGCCTGTCTTGTTCTGGTAAAACCTGCCAGTAGCTGTGCCAATTTTGCTCGGCGAGATAACCTATCAAGCGCTTTGATAATAAACGGCCGCCGAATACGAGTACACGATCCGCTTCCTGTAATAGATTGCGCGCCCTTGGATGTTGCAACAGTTGATCAATATTACCTATTGCCGCGGGATGCTGACGTAGTTGCGACTGGGCATCGGTAAGTAATGGCCAGCCGATTTTTTGTGATAAAGCAATTAGTTGCTGTGGATCTTGCTCAGGCGTGAGAGTGCCGACAACGATCACCCCTTTACCGTGGACGAACCGCATAATGGCATCGTCACTTGGGCTGCTCACCTGTTTGCTCTTACCGTATTGGGTATACGGACGTGCGAGCTGCAGCCAAGTTTGCAATGGTTTGAGATAAGGTGATTCGGCATCGAGAATCGCGCCACTGAGTTCACTCGGATACAAGGGCTCACGGTACATGCAGTTGATGTGCACTGGGCGAGTTTGATTCGCCACCGCTTCATCCACTGTGGTAAGCAACGCCTGCGGTGCGATATGTGTATCTGGTGTTGGCAAATTCACTTGGGTGGCGTAATTCGCAAAAATTCCCGGTTGGACTATGGCTTGATTGGCACCGCAGCCGAGTAATTCTGGCGGACGATCGCCACTTAAAACGATTAAAGGTACATGGGTCAACCACGCCTCCACAATGGCAGGGTACAAGTTGGCGACGGCGGTGCCTGAGGTCGTAATTATGGCGACCGGTGCGCGGCTAGCTTTTGCTAGACCTAAAGCCATAAAGCCGAGCCCACGCTCGTCGAAATGTAAGTGACGCTGGAGTTTAGTTTGCTGGGCGGCGGCGAGGGTTAGCGGTGTTGAGCGCGAGCCCGGCGCCATACACACATGTTGCACCCCAAGACGTGCTAACTCCTCAAGAATAAGGGCGCCCCAAATAAGATTAAGAGTGGCTGTATTTTCGGTCCGCATAGCTGAATCTATTAGGATAAAGATGGGCTTAGTGTAACGTGTTTATGCTCCAAGATGTATGCTTGGTTTAACAATTCTCGAGTGGATCGCATGGGGGCTGAGGTGGAGCCTAAGCTAAGGCAGAGGATGCCTGTCACCTCGTGTATCGGTGGTTTGTTGTTTGGGTATGTTGAGCTATTTGCTTGGCTAGATAATACGATCGACGATTTTTTTAATCTCTCCGCTTAACCATTTTAAGTCCTCATTGATTGCATTAGGCTGATTTTTTTGCACTAAGAAAATCGTTGGGGTTTCTGTATCTGCATATAAACGTTCTGCTTCATACTGCGATAGTTGACACGTATGCAGTTCAGGAATATCGCTCACCATTTCGTAAACTATCCGATAAGGCAATAGGGAGACTGCATTACTTTCGCCTAGATATTCAAACAAACTTGAAATACTGGTAATGGTAATTTCAGTATTGAGTTTAATGCCATTTGTTATGCAAAACTCTTGGTATGGACTCAATTTGGTGCTGGGATTACCAAGATCAGTATTGACATAGGGGTATTCCGCAATCGTTTCTAGGGTGATTTCCCGTTTAAAAATAGGATGATGCCTGCTAGCAATCAGGTAGAGTTTGTCCATACGTTGCAATTCTGTCGTTAGCAGTTTATCGCCGAAGGCGGCAACATCGGCAGCACTTTTATTGCAACAAATACCTAGGGTTGTATCACCATTAATAATGTCTTGAGTCGTATGCATAGACCAAGGGTTTATATTAATGTGCATGGGTTTTTGCTCTTCTTTAATAGCCTGCATCAAGGCCTTAGGGAAGGTGTAGGCAATTAATCCTGGCGCTGCTATTTCGACATGCGTCTTAACTTGGCGAGTGTTTGCTATTCTGGCTTTTTGAAACTTATCAGTACACTCAATTGCTTCTTTTGCAATTGGATATAAATGAGTAGCAAACTCATTTGGGAATAAGCCATATTTACGCCGAATAAATAACTCATCACCAAAAATTTCCCGTAGATTTTTAAGGCTACGGCTGATTTTAGGGGCTGGAATGTCTAGCGCTTTCGATACATAAGTTGCTGACTTGTTCTCATATAATGAAACAAGTATTTTTAAACTCAGAATATCGAGGCCATCCATGTTACTAATGTGCATTTTTTATATTCCTTAATATTGAGCAAATACTTAAATCAATGCCTAATTATGGTGCTAATTAATAATTTTAATGTGAAACTAATCCCAAGTTTTGGATCTAGATTTTATCTATGTGTATCAAAGGTTTTTTGTTTTATTTTTAATATTTAAAATGGTTTTTCATAAAATTTAAAATTTCAAAAACTGATATTTGCATATTTAAAATGCAAATACTGAATTATCAAGTATCAATATTTGTATTTAAGATTTACATAATTTTGCAATGTGACACGCCATGTAAATCATTGTTTATATTTAAGTTGTTATTTGCAAGTGTGACATGTGTCAAGAAAATATAAGTGTTTTCAAATAATACTAAAGTTGCTTTAAAGGAGATAACAAAAAATAAATTAGTTTTTGGAGGCGTGTATGAATACTTCAGTCATTCTCAGCTATGCGTTTATGTACTTCGTACTATTCGTAGCAGTACCATTCGTGTTTGTGATGTTTGTCATGACTTGCATTAAGTTTTTTAAAGCAGGTCCTGATGAAGCCGCACATCATGAGATGAAACTTAAACCAGTATTGTTTGATAAACAAAGCTTCAATTTTTTTAAATCATTAAAAACAGTTGTTGAAGGTAAATACGATGTTTGTTGTAACGTGCCATTAGACACTGTATTTGAGATGGACAAACATGATACGGAATTAAATCATGAATGCCGACTCGATTATGTATTGATCGACCATGATTCATCTGAAGTGAAAATGGTTATCAGTGATTTTGGCAAAGAAACTAACTCACCACTGAAAAAACTGTTTAGCAAGTTCAATATCAGTTTCATTGAAATGAACCAGCATAAACAGTGGGATACTCAGAGTCTTAAGCAAGCCTTGGCTGTGTGATCTTGACCGTCGGGTTCGGAATTATCCGAACTCGACCCCTTCTTTACCTTCCTACGGATAAATGTGAGGACTTCCTATGTCCAAAAGACAATGGCTGTGGTCGTTACGCTTAGGTGCTGCTGCGTTGCTTTTAAGCTTTTCTGCAATGAGTGCTGAGCCAGCCAATCAAATTAACAGTGATGCTTGTATGAAGTGTCACAAGCGTAATGGTCAAATGTTAGGGCATCATGGTCAAGATGCGATGAAAATGAGCTGTTCTTCCTGTCATGGAGAAAAGGGCGATCACCCTAAAAAACCGAATGATATGGTGGTCTTTGGTATGGAAGAATCGTCGGATCTGACGGTTCAGCTGAGAGTGTGTCAGAAGTGTCATACCAAGAAAAAACTCAGTGGAGCAGATTGGACGCATAACGTACATGCTCAAAAAGTGCCTTGTGCCGCCTGCCATAAATTACATAGCCCAACGGATCCAATGGCGGATATGACGCCGAAGGTTCGCAGTGAGCTATGTAGCAGTTGCCACACTGGCAAGCAGGAGTAAGGTTATGGAAAATTCAAAAAGAAGATTTCTAAAAGGCACCTGTGCCTTATTTGCCGGCGCTACAGGTGCATCATTACTCGCCACAGTGAATGCATCGGATAGTGTTAAAGCAGAACCTGATGTCAAATATGCACTTATTCATGATGAAACTAAGTGTATAGGTTGCCAAGCGTGTGAGGTGGCTTGTCGTGAAGTGAATAATGTACCCGAAGGTGTGTCTAGGCTTCAAATTAAGCAAGCGGGTCCCTTTGGCGAATACCCTAATCAGTTTTATCACTTTAGTCGCAAGTCTTGTCAGCATTGTGAAGACGCGCCCTGTGTAAATGTATGTCCAACTGGAGCTGCATTTATTGATAAAGAAACGGGTATCGTTTCTGTCGATGCATGGAAATGCGTAGGTTGCCAATACTGTATTGCAGCTTGTCCTTATCAAGTCCGTTTTATTAATCCTGTCACCCATGCGGCGGATAAGTGTGATTTCTGCCGAGAAACTAACCTAGCTCAAGGTAAACAACCTGCCTGTGTTGCTGCTTGTCCAACAAAGGCACTCGTGTTCGGTAATTTAAAAGATCCGACTTCTGAGGTTGTTCAAGTTCTGCGGTCTAATCCAACCCAGCGCACTAAGGTTGATCTTGGAACGAGACCTAAATTGTTCCGTATCGTTGCAAAATCAGGGGAGGTGATACTATGAGTGCCCTACATTTTGATACCTTAGTGTGGCATTGGCCGATTGCAATTTACCTGTTTTTAGCAGGTGTATCTGCGGGAGCCATGTTCTTCGCCGTACTGTTGAAACATTTTGTTTTGAAGCAAAACGCCTATCAGTCTGGTTTTGTGCGAGCCGCTTGTATTGTCGCGCCTGTAGCTGTGATGGCCGGGTTAGGGATATTGGTCGCAGACTTAACTAAACCTCTCGATTTTTGGAAGATTTTGGTGTTCTACAACCCTAAATCTGTCATGTCGATGGGCGTGCTTATTCTGCTGATTTACCAAGTATTCATGTTTATGTGGATTGGTTTAACCTTCCGTAAACCTGTTGATGCTTGGTGTGAAACACGCTTTCCTATTGTGCTTAAGTTGACCGCATTATTGGCTCGATTTGAAGCGACAATTACAGGATTGCTCGTGATTCTATCCTTGGCATTGGGCGCGTATACAGGCTTCCTGCTCTCGGCCTTGCCAGGCTATCCCATGCTTAAAAACCCTGTGTTACCTCTGCTGTTTTTGGCATCTGGTTTGTCTTCCGGTGCGGCATCATCTTTACTCGGTGGCGTGTTGATGAATGGCAAACCTAATGACAAAGAGGTGCACTTTATCCACAAGGTTGAAATCCCACTGATTTTAGTCGAAATCGTGCTGATTTTTACCTTCTTTATGGGCTTAGTGCTAACAGGTGGACAGAGTAAAATTGCCGCCTTTAATGCCTTAGGGTATGGCTTCTGGGGATGGATTTTCTGGCTTGGTATTATTGGACTCGGTTTGTCTGGACCATTGGCGATGAATCTGTTTATGACGGCGACATCTAAACGGAAATGGGCCTACGTGGCGGGGACGGCTTGCTTGAGCTTGATCGGGGTATTACTGCTACGTAACTTCATACTCTATACAGGACAAATGACGATCGCTTAATGCGTACCGTTAATTAATGACGAAAAAATCATAATAATCAATGGAATCGACGGATCGCGGAAACAATGTCAAAGGAAAACATTGTAGATGAGGCCCTTGCGGCGCTGGCTGAGCTCTCAAGGGTTAAGTCTAGCCGCGGTTGGTTGTGTAACAGGGAGGTCGCTGGGCAAGGATGCCATATTTTACACTTCAATATTTTGCCCTGCCTCCAAACGGGCCTCGCCACCTTATTCCTAAGGGTGGCGTTTCTTGTTTTAGGGAGGCACGATTTACTCGCCGAGGTTATTAATCCATTCACTCATTACCACATGGGTTTTGATCTTGATGATGTCAGTGTGAGTGTCGATATACTCACGGATCTCATGCAGGCGGCGCATCGAGGGCGCATGCACGTACACGAGTAAATCCATATCACCAGAAATACCACGGCAGGTAATCACTTCGGGGATCGCTTGGAATACGTGTACCACGTCGGCGCAACGTGGACATTGATGCTGGATTTCGAAATAAGCCGATACTCCTTCTTTTTGCGACTCACTCAAGAGCACTTGATAGCCACGGATCACTCCAGTTTGTTCGAGCTTTTTTATGCGCTCGGCAACCGCACTACGGGATAGATTGACCTGTTCGGCGATATTCGACACGCTCTGGCGCGCATCCTGACGCAAACTATGAATGATGGCCGTATCGAATTTATCCAAGGGTGACTCCAGTGAAAATGGCTATATTGAATCTGTGTGTTATTTTGCCATTGGTTTGAATAACCACAGAATTTGCTGAGTATTTTTGCTTAAAATTTTACCAAAATTTAAGCTGGCCGTCATTTTGATGGAAATAACGTTATTTGCCGCGATTTTGCCGGTATTGGACGTGGAGAACACTGAAATTAACGGCAGATTGTAGGGCGAAATCTCATTATACTGACAGCTCAAAAACCACAGAATATTAACAGATGAATTCAAATAGCGGAACTATAGGTCGTTGGCAAGGTGCGGGTTTAATGGCGACCACTTTGCTCGGTACAGGGGTATTTATTTTGCCTCAGATGACTATTGAAAAAGCGCATTCTGGCGCCTTAGTCGCATGGATCTTGTTAACCTTGGCCATTATTCCAGTGGCACTGGTCTTTGGTCGTTTAGCGAGTGTATTTCCCCATGCCGCAGGCCCCGCTTACTTTGTCGAAAAAGCCTTTGGTCGCACTGCTGGTCGAACAATTGGACTGATCTTTTTACTGGTTGTGCCCATGGGGGCACCGGCCGCGATTTTGATGACCTTCCAGTTTGTGAATGCCTTAATACCGATATCGGGTTGGTCCAAGGTTGGTGTTGAAATACTCGTGATTTTTGGCTTGTTTCTGATTAATTTAAGAGGCATCCAAGTGTCGGCTAAGCTGCAATTTGGCCTGACACTTTGCATTGTCGCCGTTGTTGTGGTCTTGTTTGGTGCGAGTAGTTTTCAGCAAGGTCATCTCACGACACTTGCTAGCCATGGTATGCCTGAAATGCCGACCGTGATGATTGCCGCTGGCATCGCTTTTTGGAGTTTCTTGGGTATAGAAGCTATGACCCATCTTGCCGATGATTTTCGTCGTCCGCAGCAGGATATGATCCCCGCTATGATGATGGGCACAGTGCTGGTGGGCGTGATTTATGTGGCTTGTACACTTTTACTGCTATTAGTGCCGACAGATAAAAGTGTCGCCATGATCGGCGTGTTTGACCAACTGCTCGGTGGTTACGGCGCACAAGTGATTGGTGTGTTAGGTATTGCAAGTGGATTGGCAACCGTTAACGTGTATGCGGCCAGTGCGGCACGTTTAGTGTGGAGCTTTAGTTGTGAAGGCATTTTACCGCGCTTCTTTGCCGTTAAGAATGCCCACGGAGTGCCCATTCGAGCACTTGCTGCGCTGTTATCTGTGATGGCAAGCGTGATCGTACTGACTTACCTTACCGGGCAAGAGTTAGAGCACCTTATTGCATGGAGCAACGGCGTATTTGTGGTGATCTATTTGATGGCTATGCTCGCTGCCGCTAAGTTATTACCACGGCACAATTGGCCGCTGGTGGCGCTGGGTTGTGCGTTTTGCTTAGTATTAGGTTTTGCCCTAGGTGCAAGTATGTCCTATGTGCTTGTGTTGATCTTAGTGGTCGCGCCATTTTTGTGGTGGCAAAAGACCCATATTAGTCGCAAACAAAGTTTGGCGTTACCTGAGTAATATTCGCACCCTCTGGGGCTAAATCAACATGATGGGTTAATTAAAAAAGCCCCGAACTTTTTATTGTCATAAGAGTTTGGGGCTTTTTTGTGTGGCTTAGTGGATTTCGAAACTGGATATGATTGAGTGCGATTAAATCGAATGAAATAAAGAGGTAAACCTTAAGTCTGATGGCCGCCAAGCTTTGTTGCCGAAGGACTGCACATTACTGATATTTAATGTATCTCGGTGAGCGAGGCGATAACTTGTGTTCTATATTTTGATCATTCATACGGAAGGAGAATAAATATGGATTCAGCTGCGTTGCTCAATCGTGTCGATGAGTTACCTAGGTTACCTAAGGCGATCAGTGAATTGTTAGATGCGGTCAATGATGACAATGCGACAGTAAAAAGCATTGCCACTAAAGTTTCACACGACCCCTTAATCAGCGCTAGGGTGTTACGCCTTGCTAATTGTGCCCACTATGGACGCAGTCGAGAGGTTGGCACTATCGATGAAGCTGTTGTGCGTCTTGGGATGCAAACCCTACGAACCTTAGTGCTCGCATCGGCGGTGATTGGTGCAGTCCCTAAGTGTGAAGGAATAGATTTAGCCCAGTTTTGGGGGCAAACCTTTGAGATTGCGCTTTATAGTCAAGAAATGGCAAAGCGTTGTGGTGCAGTCCCAGAAGAGGCTTTTACTTGCGGTATCTTACATCGTATTGGCGATCTATTGATTGCGGCAGTATCGCCTGAAGATGCGGCGAAAATTGCCGAAGCTGTGGCGCAGGGCAAAGATAAGCATCAGTTTGAGCGCGAGTTACTCGGATATGATTCCCCGGATATTGGCGCATTACTAGCGAAAAATTGGAAGTTTACACCAGCGTTAGTGCAAGGCATTTTGTATCAAGACCACCCAAAGGATTCAAACCCATTTTCAAAACTTGCTGCGTTATTATGCTTATCTTACAAAGTTCTAGATGAGTGGGATACGATTGAGGATGAGGAGAAAACCAGTTGGTTATCTCAATTAGCGACTAAGAAAGGATTGAAGATGGAGATGGGCGGGCTAAGGACTAAGTTGACTGAATTACACGGTTCGGGATATGAAATCGGTAAAGCGTTAGCTTAGGAGCTTGTTTAGTTTAGTTTTTTGGTGAGTAGTGCGGCAGTAAAAATATTTTTAGCCAAAGAGCGATATCAATTTAGTCTTAAGAAGACCATCGCGTGAATGGGGAACGGGTGTTTCGCATTCACGCTTTTTTATGGGCTTTTGTTGATTTGCACTTTGACTGAATAGTGTATGTGGTTAGCCAGTTTGTTGGGTTGCAGCTATGGCAAGATTACGCATTTGGATCAACTCGCTGTGTTTGAGGTGCAACAAATCGGCGGTGCGTCGAATGATCTGGTCTTCATATTGGGATAGCTGGCCATCGGCGTAGGCCAGTTGCCACATTGCGAGCAACAATTGCTGCTTTTGCGCTAGGCTAAATTCAGCGTTAATGGCTGAGGTGAATTCAAAGAGTGAGGTCGCGCTGCCTTGTACGCTTTTAGCCTCATCAATCAGTATCTTAGCGTCTACTTCTGACATTGATAAGGTATCGGTTAGCAGCTTAGGTAATAAGGCTTCTTCCTCTGCCGTTAAGGTCTCATCGGCAAACACGACTTCAAGTAACATACTCGCTGCGGCCAGTTTAAGTTGATGTGCCTTGTCTTCAGGGGAGACTGCTTGAGTATGAGCTTCAAAAAATCGTCTTAATTTCGCAATCATATTTGGCGGTTCTCATGCTGGAGGGAATATAAAGTAGAGTCGATTGGGAAGTGAAAGTTCACCCTAAACCTTGTATTGCTTAGGGTGAGGTAAGACTGAATTACAGTAGCGAGTTCAGACCTTTCACCAGTAAGTCTGAGGTGCCTTCAGTGCCATTGGTATCTAAGTAAGACTTAGCTATGTTGATCATTGGCATTGCTAGATCTTTAGAAATACCCAATTTTTCAAAGGAGTCTAATACCATAGCACTGCCTTGCAGTGATGAACCTAAATCACCCGCTTTGGATAATAAGCCAGAAACACCCGATTTTGAGTCCAATTTAGGCGCAGCGGCTAGCAAGCTATCGGCATTAGGAATGCTGGCTGCCAGTTTTGAGTAGTCGGTTGTTTCTAGGCTTGATTGCGCTAAGCCTAATAAACTGCCTAAGCCACCTTCGGCTTGAGTTTGGTTTAAACCCAATTGTGACATGACGCTGCCAACTAAATCATTCGACTGAGTTGCCGCTGCTGTAGTGGTCGCTTTTTCAGTTTTGGTTTGAGTTCCTGCCAAGTTATCTAACCAGCCTGCACTGGCGGGCGCCGCTAAAATACAAGTGCTGAGGAGGATAGAAAAGGTTAGAGTGTGTTTCATATGGAAGCGTCCTTTGAGGGTTTGCGCACGAGTTCGCTGGACAGTTTAGCGGGTTTGTCACTTTTGTTGCAGTAGTTTTCTGTGATTTACGGTTCACACTGGTGATTTCTACTGTGCATTGCCAAGGGATTTTCGGTATCCTTAGCGGCAATTCTAAGTGTTAATTCATTTCAATTATTTGGAAAGTCGCATGTCACTATCCGCAATTTTGTCAGAAGCCTATAACTTCTTCCGTAATCATCTGGCGCAACTCGCTATGCTGACGATCCCATTACTTTTGATCCAAGTGGGGATCCAGTTATGGCTTGGTATAGAGATGAGTAAAGTTGATCTAGAAAACCCACAGTTTGGCGCGCCGCATATGATCGCCATGATGCTGTTACTACTTACATTTTCGGTATTAATTGCCGCTTTGACTCTGTTTTTAGAACTGCGCTCACAAGGGCATAGTCCTTCAGCGGGAGTGGTGTTGAAGGCGAGTTTACCTTTTGTTCCACCATTATTATTGGCTGGGGTGTTTTCTGGTCTAGCGATTTTAGCACCAGTGATGCTGTTTGCCGCCTTCGGTCCTGTGTGGCTGGTAGGATTGGTAATTAGCTTCTATCTCTTTGCGCGTTTAGCCTATGTGAACTTTATGGTTGTGGTTGAGCGCTTAACACCGCTAGAAGCGATTAAGGGTAGTTTTAGTTTTAGTGGCCCTATCGTACTGAAAACCATTGCATTATTGATGTTATATTTACCACTCTCCGTCATAGGTAGCCAGCTTTCTGGGTTAGCATCCATGGGCGGATTACCTGTGCAAATGTTAGCGGATACTTTTATGTCTTTTATTGGATTATTCGTTAACGTCGCTTTGTTCCGCTTATATATGGTGTCGAAAAAACCAAGCGTCGAATAGTGCAACATCAATTCAGCCTGCAGGGAATCACTCATGGGGACGAAAACAGTCATTAAGGATAGTGAGTTTATCCACGATTTTTCGGTCTCCTTGAGTGATGATTACCTCAAGGCGAAAAGCTATGTGCAGGATGTGCCGACACAGTCGCTACTGCACATTCGCAGTTTTACCCATAAACTTACAGAGTTACTGGGGCAAGATAAGCAAATCGCGTTTTCCAGTCCGAATTTATACGATAGGATCGAACAGCTAAATCAGCGGCGCGTGATTGATGTGAAGACCACTCGTGCCCTGCATCGATTGCGTGCCGACGGTAACCGCGGCGCTCATCCTGAGAAATACCATCTCACCCAAGAACAATTACTCGCGCTAGCGCAAAAATCCATTAAAGATGTCCTGACTTTAGTCGAGCACTTGTATCCTAAGGTTAAAGGTCGAGTTGCCCCTGACTACTGTTATGAAGCGACTGACGCAATGACTGTGAGGGACTTATGTTACCGAGCTGTGATGGAAGATGACCCGCAAGCGCAGTATTTGGTGGGGATATCGTTTAAGACCAAGGCTTTGATACTGAAAGAACAAGAACTGCTCAAAGAGCAAGAACTTGCGGCAGAAGCCGAAGCTATATCAAGCCAAGATTTATCCACAGTTTCACCTCTAAATCCCATTTCTCACATTAGCGCAGCTGACAGTTTTGCCCGAGCGGCCTATTGGTTTTCCCTTGCGGCACCTAAGCACATGGAAGCCTTACATGAGCATGGCGTAGCACTGATCCACGGTTATCAAGGCGCGCCAGAAGTGGCTAAAGGTGAACAGATCATTGCCACTGCAGCAGCAGCAGGTGTGGTCAATGCGATGGCGTTATTGGGATATTTTTATCTTGTAGGCAGTGAGTCGTTTCAACCCGATAGCAAGTTAGCACAGCAATACTTACAAGGTGCTGCAGATGGCGAGCAAACCGAAGCGATGGCGAATCTAGGTGTGTTGCATTACCAGCAAAAGAACTTAACTCAAGCCTATCATTTTATAAGCAAAGCCGCGCAAGCAGGTTATCCCCATGCTCAGTATCATTTAGCATTAATGCTTGCCAATGGAGATGGTTATACTCGAGATATGATTGCCAGTGAGCATTGGATGGCCGAAGCTGCCGAGCAAGGACAACTCGATGCTATGCTCACGCGGGCGCAGCATATGCTCAATGATGACAATGCTTTTGGCAGTGATTTGACTCAAGCTGAGGATTATTTGCGCCAAGTGATCAAATATAGCCACAGTGTGCCTGCGATGATTGAGCTGAGTATGGCACTGGCCGACGGTATCTTAGGGCGAATTGATGTCGTTGGGTCTGCTGCTTTGCTTAAGCTGGCACGGCAAAATGCCAATAAAAAAGAGGCGGATATTATCGAGCCTCTGTGGCGTTCACTGGTATTACAGATTGAAAATGTGCTTGAGGTAACCCAAGATCCCGCTGAAATTCATAGCCTTAAACGCGCGCAGACCTTACTCGCTTAAGCACAGTTTTGCTTCGATTGAACTAGTGTTCATCCTCTTTATGCTCAAAAGTGCGCCCTTGATGGCGTGCCGCATTAGATTCCCTAACAATAGTGTCAGATCCATAAACCTGACTCTGCGGCTCCTCTGTCGCGTGGGCATGCTGCGTTGCGCTTGCCTGAGCCTGATTAAACTTAGCCAACTGACGTGCCATATAAAAGCGGCTAAATAGGACTAAACAACCGAGCGCAATCGCGCCAAATAAGAGCACGAAGGGCAATAAAAATAGTGATAAACAAATTAGGCTAATGCTAATTGCCATCGCTAACCAAGCCCGTGGGCCAGAAATTCGGGTCTGCAGTGGGCTCTGTTGGAACTGTTGAAAAATCATAAGAACTCCTCGATAGGCAGTGGACATTTAGTGTGCAATAGCGAGTGCGTATAGGTCACGTTAATCTTGATTAATTTACTTTATTTTACTCCGGAGGCCATTTTGGTGTTGCGCATTACTTTGATATGTGATCGCATGCCTTTCTATATGTTGTTGCTCGAATAACGGTTGGTTAATTATATGTGTTTGCTAAAATCTTTTTGATGTAAATCTGAGCAATTTCTTTGCTAACTGTACAGAATATGAGAAAATTCAGCTCAAATTTAACTGCAGTTTTAACTCAGTTAGCCGCCTTATTATATTGGTTGTAAATGTTCGTTCGACCCGCTCAAACACCCTCTTGTTTCACTGCTTTGTTAATTAATTAGACGCCAACATGAACTCATATTCGCTCAAGCAAAAAATTCTGTTCTCTGTCGTGGCAGCCCTTTCACTCGTGATTGGTTTGTTGTCATGGCAAAGTTATTCCAGCCAAAAATCCCAGCTGTTACAAAACAGCCTAGAACAAGTGCAGCGCTTAGGTGAACAGCAGGCTGAGCGGATCCAAGAATGGTTGGCTGGCCGCCAAGATATTATGGGAGCCCTGGCGAACAAAGTTGAAGGTGACAGCCTCAATACACTTCAACAAGCACAGGCATCGGGCCGTTTTCAGCTGACCTATTTTGGCTCTCAAGCAGGGCAAATGTTGGATTCTGATCCGAGTATTGATCGTACGGGCTATGATCCTCGCAGCCGCCCTTGGTATCAACAAGCCATCAGTGAGCGCGGTCTTATTTTGACAAAACCTTACGTGGATGTTGCCTATAACATTCTGGTTGTGACTATGGCGCAGCCTACCGCACAAGGTGTTGTGGGTGGTGACTTATCTATCGCAAGCCTAGTTGACGGTGTTAATCGGATGAAGTTACCGGCAAACGGTTATGCCATCATGATGCACAAAGACGGCACAGTGATCGCTTATAAAGATCAAGCTAAGACGATGAAACCTATAGGTGAAATCGACAATGAACTTAATCGCAACTTACCAGAACAGAGCCGTGCAGCGGGTACTCTGTTGCCTATGTATTTTGAAAATGAAGGACGTGACAAATTAGTCTGGAGCGTTGATATCCCTAATACAGATTGGGAATTAGTGTTAGTGCTTGATAAGGAAACGCTAGAGTCACCACTCTCGAGCCTGTTACTCACTCAACTGGGTCTCTCTGCACTCGTACTGTTGCTGAGTGTGTTAGCCATTTCTTGGTTAGTTGGCATGTTACTGGGTCCTCTGAGTCGAGTATCGCAAGCCCTTGCGCGTATTGCCGATGGTAATGGTGATTTAACTCAACGTATTTCAGTCGACACTCAAGATGAAGTGGGCGTGCTTGCCGACAGCTTTAACCGCTTTGTGGGCAGTCAACATCAGCTGATCAGCCATATTCGCCAATTAGCGAATGAATTAGATGCCGATGCTGAACGTAGTCTTACCACCACGCAAACTTCAGTTGCGGAGTTACAACGTCAACAGCAAGAAGTCGCTATGGTCGCGACTGCGGTAACTGAAATGGCGAGTGCGACTAATGAGATTGCAGCCAATGCTGAGAACACGGCAACAGCGGCTCAACAGTCTGCAGCGAGCAGTTTACAGGGTAAAGAGTTAGTGAATAAAACTCGTAACTCGATTAATTCACTCGCAGATGAAGTGACTCAAGCAACGGATGTCATCGGCGATTTAAGTCGTCACGCTAAGTCTATCTCGAGTATTCTGGCGACAATTCAAGGGATTGCTGAGCAAACTAATCTGTTGGCGCTTAACGCAGCCATTGAAGCGGCTCGTGCTGGCGAGCAAGGCCGTGGTTTTGCGGTCGTTGCCGATGAAGTTCGAGTACTGTCACGTCGTACACAGGATTCGACTCAGGAAGTACATACCACGATTGAAACGCTACAACGGACTACCGCTCGAGCAGTCAGCTTGATGGAAAGCAGCCAAGCATTAGCGGGTCATAGCGTAGAGGATGCCAATGCGGCGGCGAAAGCCCTTGAAGAGATTACGCAAGCGGTCAACGTGATTTCAGATATGGCAGGCCAAATTGCTACCGCAGCGGAAGAACAGACTCAAGTGACGGGTGAAATAACCCAGAATACGGTTGCGATTAAAGATGTGACCGATGAGATTACCGCATCGGCCATGGCAGATTTGGCACAGGCGAGGGGCTTAAAAGCTCGTGCTAATGACCTGAATGCACAAGTCGCGACATTTATTCTGTAGCCTAAGTTTAAAATAGCGAATGATTTGATCTTGATATAAAAGTGCCATGTAATAAAAATGGCACTTTTATTACTTTTTCATCTAAATGCTTTTATAACTCATTTCTATTTAAGTTGAATTTAATTCGTAACTATTAGCATTAAGATAAGAGTAATTTTAAATTACATGAGATTTATAGTGCATATTTAAATATGCATAAATTAGGCGTCCTATTAAATAAGAGGCCGGTGCTCAGATGCATACGTTGATCTATCTTGGATTTGTTGTGAGTTTGTTTATTCTTGCGGTAAAAATAAGTGTATTCGCCGTTATTTTTACGTATCTAAGTAAACTAAGCGCTACTAGGAATAGTTATTATTTTTGGTCAGCATAATTATCCAGTTTTTATTCGTGAAATATATTATGAAATCATATTCATTAAGACAAAAAATCCTTTTTTCCGTAATTCTCGCTCTCTCATCGGTAATTTTACTGTTATCTTGGCAAAGTTATACAAGTCAGAAGAAAGTACTATTAGACGTGAATTTAGAACAGGCTCAACGTCTTGGAGACCAGCAAGCGTTACTGATTAGTGAGTGGCTTGCAAGTCGTCAGAAAATTGTTAAAGGTCTTGCTGGGCAGCGCAATAATGACATTGTGCAAGCAATGAAACAGGCTAAGCAATCGGGAGGGTTTGAATCGACATATTTTGGTGAGTCTAACGGCAATATGAGAGATTCAGAGCCTGCAACTGACTATACAAATTATGATCCTCGTACACGACCTTGGTACCAAGAGGCTATGCGAACTGGTGGAAGTGTATTTACTCGACCTTATCTTGATACTGCTTTTAATATTTTAGTGGTGACTTTGGCCGAGCCTGTTGCAGGTGGAGTTATTGCTGGAGATCTATCGATTAGTAATCTTATCGAAGAGGTCAACCGCATGAAGTTACCGGCAAACGGTTATGCCATCATGATGCACAAAGACGGCACAGTGATCGCTTATAAAGATCAAGCTAAGACGATGAAACCTATAGCTGAAATCGATAACGAGCTTAATCGCAACTTACCAGAACAAAGCCGTGCAGCGGGCACTCTGTTACCTATGTATTTTGAAAATGAAGGACGTGACAAATTAGTCTGGAGCGTTGATATCCCTAATACAGATTGGGAATTAGTGTTAGTGCTTGATAAGGAAACGCTAGAGTCGCCACTGTCGAGCTTGTTACTCACTCAGTTTGGGCTTTCTGCACTCGTGTTGATCTTAAGTGTATTAGCCATTTCTTGGCTAGTAAGTGTCCTGCTGGGTTCTCTGAGTCGAGTATCGCAGGCGCTGGCGCGTATTGCCGATGGTAATGGTGATTTAACTCAACGTATTTCAGTCGACACTCAAGATGAAGTGGGCGTGCTTGCCGACAGCTTTAACCGCTTTGTGGGCAGTCAACATCAGCTGATCAGCCATATTCGCCAATTAGCGAATGAATTAGATGCCGATGCTGAACGTAGTCTTGCCACCACGCAAACTTCAGTTGCGGAGTTACAACGTCAGCAACAAGAAGTCGCTATGGTCGCGACTGCGGTAACTGAAATGGCGAGTGCGACTAATGAGATCGCAGCCAATGCTGAGAACACGGCAACGGCGGCTCAACAGTCAGCAGCGAGCAGTTTACAGGGCAAAGAGTTAGTGAATAAAACTCGTAACTCGATTAATTCACTCGCAGATGAAGTGACTCAAGCAACGGATGTCATCGGCGATTTAAGTCGTCACGCTAAGTCTATCTCGAGTATTCTGGCGACAATTCAAGGGATTGCAGAGCAAACTAACCTGTTAGCGCTTAACGCAGCCATTGAAGCGGCTCGTGCTGGCGAGCAAGGCCGTGGTTTTGCGGTCGTTGCCGATGAAGTTCGAGTACTGTCACGTCGTACACAGGATTCGACTCAGGAAGTACATACCACGATTGAAACGCTACAACGGACTACCGCTCGAGCAGTCAGCTTGATGGAAAGCAGCCAAGCATTAGCGGGTCATAGCGTAGAAGATGCAAATGCCGCGGCGAAAGCCCTTGAAGAGATTACGCAAGCGGTCAACGTGATTTCTGATATGGCAGGCCAAATTGCTACCGCAGCGGAAGAACAGACTCAAGTGACGGGTGAAATAACTCAGAATACTGTTGCGATTAAAGATGTGACCGATGAGATTACCGCATCGGCCATGGCAGATTTGGCACAGGCGAGGGGCTTAAAAGCTCGCGCTAATGACCTGAATGCGCAAGTCGCGACATTTATTCTGTAATCGCTATTCTTAATAGCGTGCCTCGATATTAGCCCGATAAAGCCTTTGCTTTGTCGGGCTTTTTACTGGCCGTTTTTGTCGTGTTAAAGCATTTCTGTGGGATTGAATAACTTAGACACACTTTGACAAATGGTTTCTCTAATCCATTTATGCCCTTGATCTTCATCATTTCTTTGATGCCATAACAACACATAGGCCATTGGCATAAATTCGAAAGGCAGTGGCAGTTGTTTGAGCGGATAAAGTTGGCAGGCGTGACGGGCAAAGCTCGACGGCAGAGTGAAGATTAAATTGCTGTGGGCGCAAACGCTGGCGGCACCATAAAAGTCGGGTACAGTCGTGCTGATCCGGCGTCTATGCCCAAGATCGGCAAGAAAGTAATCCAGTGCCCACCAATCACTACCTTCACAACGAACCTGCACATGGGCCATATCGAGGTAAAGGGGTAAATTCCATTGTTCTGAGGTGAGCGCCGCCATCAGCGGGTGATCCTCTCGCACTAAGCAGACTTGTTGATCGGTAAATAATGTTTGATAGGCAATCCCTTCGGGCAGGCGATCTACTTGAAAATCTGACAGTGGATGCAAATCCCGCCCTGAAATGCCAAAGTCGATTTGCCCTTGCTGCAAATCCTGCATCGATTTTTCGGTCCAGACATAGGAGTCGAGTTTGACGTTGGGTGCCGTGGTCAGCATAGGGCCGATAAAATATGGGATTAAGGTTTCATAGGCGCTTTCCACCATGGCAAAAGAAAATTGTCGATTGCTACTGGCAGGATTAAAGGTCGGAGGCTGAGTGAGTTGATACAAGTCTTGCAATATATTCGGCAGTTTTTGCCCAAGAATGAGGGCGTGCGCGGTGGGTTTTAAGCCATGCGCCGTGCGCTGAAATAGGGGATCATCTAAGGTTTCTCTGAGTCGATTTAAGCTCTTACTGAGGGCTGACTGGCTTATATGTAATCGGCTGGCGGCGCGAGTGACACTCTGCTCCTCTAGCAGCACTTTGAGTATGACCAGCAAGTTCAAATCGATTCTGGCTAAGTTGTCGATATTCACAGATATTCCTCAGAGGAAATTTACTTTGGAAATTATACCATTTCTGTTCATACCTTGAGTTAATTAAAATAGCGCCCACTGAAATACCTTTCCCTGATCAACTGAGATTATTTATGCGGCGCAATCTGTTACCTATCCTGATGTCTATGGTGCTGCTCAGCCCATTAGCCATCGATATTTATTTACCTTCAATGCCAACTATGGCGACAGAATTCGCCGTATCTGCCAGTGATGTGCAATCCACGCTCGTATTGTTTTTATTCGCCATGGGCTTAGGCCAAGTGTTGATTGGGCCATTAGCCGACCGTTATGGCCGCCGTCCTGTGGCCATTTTCGGGGTCTTACTCTACGGCGCAAGTAGTCTTCTCGCTGCCGCGGCCATCGAGTTTCATTGGTTACAGATTGCTCGTGTGCTGCAAGGTTTAGCCGCCTGTTCAACTTCTATCGTGGTGTTTAGTGCGGTGCGCGACTGCTACTCACAAAAAGAAGGCGCTAAAATTTACAGTTACTTAAATGGAGCGATTTGCGTGATCCCAGCTTTAGCACCAACCTTAGGTGGCTTGCTAGCGATGCAATTCGGCTGGCGTTCAACCTTCGTTTTCATGACGTTATATGCCATGTTGATGATGCTCGTTGTTGGTTATCGCTTACCTGAGACTCGTCCAGCCAACACTGTTACTACTGGCCCACTTTACCGTTGGGGCAGATTCAAACCTGTACTCGGTAACACCCACTTTTTGTTTTATGCCTTTGCTTGTATGTCGGCTATGGCGGCTATTTTGAGTTATGTGTCTTATGCGCCTGTGTGGTTGATTGGGCATTTAGGGGTTTCAGAGTTGGCGTTTAGTGGCTTATTCGGACTCAATGCTGTGTTCAATATCGTGGCCTGTTTTGCGGCACCGATCGTCATTCGCAAACTGGGTAATCGTCCAACGGTTATTTTGGCTCTATTCTTACTCGTTCTGTCTTCAGTGGCGACAGTGGCGGGCCAACAGTTTGGTCCAAATACAGGGATGGCAGCAGCTTTTAACTTCATGTTACCTATGATGTTGTTATGTGTGGGATTTGCCTTCTTACTTGGTCCTGCTACTAGTATGGCGCTGTCAGCTTTTGGTGAGCGAGCGGGGACTGCCGCGGCTATGCTAGGTTTTATTCAGATGAGTGGTGCATCCGTTTTAGCTGGACTTATACAGCAAACGAATTTAACTGCACCTTACGCAGTGGCACTCGTCATGGGCGTGTTTTCTATTGGTTTGTTGTTGATGATGGCGCTGAGTCGATTCGACCACTGGCACCAAGAGCAGTTAGTTGGCGAGCATTAGTAGTATTGAGTTCAGGAGCGATAAAGCGGGATTAGACCCATCATATGATCGATTGTGATGACGATGCTTCAAGAGTAAACAGGGCTGTTTGTGAAATCAGTGCTGCTGAGTATATTCTGTAAACCCTTTGCCCGCAGTCTTGCTAACCACAAGCTGCGGGCATTTTTTATTTAAAAGCGGCCGTTGAGACTAAGTGAAATATCAACGCCATCCCAATCGGGTTCAAATGACTTGGCAATACCAGCTCGAGCGGATATTAAGTCTGTAATACGCCAGTGATAAGCAGTATTAATACTGTAAGGGTCCTTATCGTCTTGAATACTGTAGTTTGCGCCGATAGACCAAGCGCGAGTCATGTACCAATCAGCAGTTAAGTTTACAATTGTACTGTTATTGCTATTGTTATATTGACCGTTAGGGCCGTTAGTTAGCGTATTATCAGACTGGCTGTAGTAGATGTTTGCTTGCAAATCAATACCTGCTATCGATTGCAAAGGAATAAAACTGCGTATTCCTATGCCGAACGCATCATTGTCAGAATTTCCTTTTGATCCAAATCCAGCATCATAATCACCGTCACTACTGGAGTAGCTAGCATAAACAGCCGAGGTAGCGTTAAAGTAATAACCTAAGTTGATTCCATAAGTATTAGCATTATAGAAATCATTATCTAGATTGAAGTAATTTGCACCAACAAACCATTTAGATGCGAAAACATATTCTCCATTGACAGCATAAGAGTCTAAATCATCATTAAAACTATAATTACCACCAATATTAGATGTTTGTGCTAAAAAGCCACTTATTGCGTAGGGCGCAGAATCTTGACTAACTGGGGTAGAATAGTAGCGATAGTCAGCACTCCAGCCGCCATCACTAAATGCTTCACTTGAGGCGCCATAGTTAATATTGACATCATGTTGGTAGGCTTTGTCTGTGGCTGCAAATGTATTTGTACTCAATAATCCGAATACAACCGCAATACTGATCAGTCTTTTGTCCATTTTATCGTCCTTGTTGTGGGTACTGAAAGCAAGAAAAGTATAATAAATGCTAAGTGTTAGCAGTTTTAACTTATTGACCTTAGCGTTCTTGCTGGTGTCACTATACGATGTTGTCACAAAAGTTCAACAAAAAAACAGCTTGAAAAATAGAGCCTTAAACCGTCTTGAATATTGAATTTGAGTGAGCTGTGTTAGTTTTTAGGCTAAAGTTAAGAGGACTGCGCCTTTGTCGCGTTTTTATTGTTCTATCTGTCGTTATCCGCAAAATGCTTGCTTATGTGCGAGTGTTCAGCCTATCTCTCCAATGACTCAGTTGGTGGTTTTACAGCACCCGAGTGAAGTCGAACATAAGAAGAATAGTGTGCGGGTATTGAGTCTTGCTGTACCTAAAACGCAAGTTTATGTGGGTGAAAGCGAGTCTGACTTCAAAGGTTTACGGGAATATTTAGCGGCGTGTAATAAGCCTATTTATCTCGTCTATCCCTCTGCGTTAAGTGTAAGTGTTGAACAGCAACATATTAATCCTGATTGTATATTGCTGTTGCTCGATGGCACTTGGCGTAAGGCATTCAAAATGCTGCAGCTGAATCCTTGGTTAACCCAGTATCCTGCGGTGCATTTGGCTGAAGGTTATGAATCGCGCTATCGGATCCGTAAATCGAGTCGTAGCGATAGTTTATCGACCTTAGAAGCTTGCGCTTATATGTTAAGCGCCCTTGATCCTACCCTTGATGTTCAGCCGTTAATGATGGCATTTGATGCTATGGTGGAACTGCGGATTAAGGCGATGCCGAGTACAGTGCAGGCCCGTTATCAGAACTCAAATGAATCCAGTGGTAAGGTATAGTTGATGGGGTTAAGGCTA
Organism: Shewanella sp. SM68; assembly: GCF_025653925.1. Taxonomy (NCBI): domain Bacteria; kingdom Pseudomonadati; phylum Pseudomonadota; class Gammaproteobacteria; order Alteromonadales; family Shewanellaceae; genus Shewanella; species Shewanella sp. SM68. The sequence continues at coordinate 46,073 of NZ_JAKKRU010000006.1, read as the reverse complement.
TTGAGTCTTAGATGTTTTAGGTATGAATTAGTGCTTTTAAGTTATTGAGTTTTTGAGACTCCGTACGAATTAAAATAGTCAAAATCTTATTCAGATCACGCTAACTTAATGTGAAATACGGTTTAATAACTGGGATTCATTTGCGCAGCAAATGATGAGATAGCTTTGCCAGCCAATTGCTTTGCAGGGGAGTGATTCCATTCATTACTATTAGTAAATGGCGTGCTGGCAGGGCTATCGAGCTTTAAATATGGTGTTTTTATTGATAATGATGAGAGCGCTTTGCCTGGCCATCATTGGCTTTGCAGGGGAGTGATTCCATTCATTACTATTAGTAAATGGCGTGCTGGCATGGCTATCGAGCTTTAAATATAGTGTTTTTTTGATAATGATGAGAGTGCTTTGCCAGGCCATCATTGGTTTTGCAGGGGAGTAGATTCCATTCATAACTATTAGTAAATGGCGTGCTGGCAGGGCTATCGAGCTTAAATCATATGTTTTCTGCAAGAAAATCTTTCCCCTTCGTTCGCGACCCATCAAAATATTTCGATAAAACCTTAGCGGAATCTTTCGTTTTCCTTTGTAAACGTTGAGAGCGTTAATTTGGTGCACAAGTCGGATTATCGAGCCGATGCGAACATCGGCAGTCCTAAATCTGTTCTAGGCTAAGCGTTTTTCCGCAAGAAAGGCTTGGGTGAAGTTTTCGACTGAACTCGGGTAGCCAAATAGAAATCCTTGGGCGAAACCTTGGCCCATGTCAGTCATTATGTCTTTTTGTTGTTGAGTTTCAATACCTTCTGCGACGAAGTGAATGTCGAGTGCTTGTGCGAGTTGCACTATAGCATTGCAGAGCTTTTGTCCTGAGACTTCGTTTAAGCGCAAGGCAAACTCGGCATCAATTTTGACGCTGTCTATTGGCAAAGTCCCTAAGCGACTGAGTGACGATAACCCAGTCCCAAAATCATCGATGGCTATGCTGACACCTAACGCTTTGATACGATTGAGTGTGAGTCGTGCTTGCTCCGGTTGTCGTAACAATGCCGATTCGGTAATTTCTAAAATCAGTGCTTCAGCGGGTAACTTCGCCATTTCTAAGGCATTTATCACTTGGTCGATAAAATCTAAGTGTTCCAATTGCAGTGGTGACACATTGACTGAAATTCTAAAGTCGGGTTGATAATGTGCTCGCCAGAGGGCCGCTTGTACACAGGCCTGTTCTAATACCCATTGGCCAATGCTGACAATTAATCCTGTTTCCTCAAGCAATGGCACAAAGTCGGCAGCTTCATAATATTCTGTCGGTGACTTCTGCCAGCGGAGCAGGGCTTCGGCAGCAATAGTTTGATTTGTGTGTAAATCGACTATGGCTTGATAAGCGAGAGTGAATTGTTTTAGGCTATGCGCATGCCTTAGGTTATTGATTAACTGTAATTTTAACTCGGCTGCTAGGCTCATTTCCTTATCGTAAAACACGAGATGCGGTAAGCTCTTTTTAGCGCAATACATGGCAGTATCGGCAAGACTAATCAGCTGTCCCGCTTGGTTACTGTGGATAGGAAATAGCGCAATGCCTATGCTAGTGCCGAGGAAGAACTTTTGGCCTTCAATTTCAAAGGGACTCTCAAATAAGCTGAGTATCTGTTCTGCAAACAGTTGGATTTCATCTTTGCAGCTACAGTCTTGCAGCACTAAGGTAAACTCATCTCCGCCCATACGGGCTATGTCGGCCTTTTCGATACAACCTGCTTCGAGTCTGGCTGCGACGAGTTGTAATACTCTATCGCCCATGGAGTGACCGAAGCTGTCATTGATATTCTTGAAACCATTGAGATCTAAAAACATCAACGCGCCCAGTGCGAGGGGATCTGTTTTAAGTTTTTCGAGGGCACTATTGAGGATCTGCTTGAGATGGAACCTGTTAGGTAATCCAGTCAAGGTATCGTACATAGCTCGAGTTGTTAGCTGGGTTTCTAATAGTTTTTTAGTACTAATATCACTGAAAATATTCACATTATAATGAGCATCATCTTCCGTGACGATTTTACGACTGCTCTGCCAAGCAGGAAAGTTACTGCCATCTGAACGTCTTTTCCACGTTTCGCCCTGCCAAAATCCCCTTTGTTTCAAGGCGATTTGGCATTCGGTTTCTTCCCCCATATTATGGGTTCTTACCTCTAAAAATTCAGGGGTTTTACTGATGAGCTGCTCAGCGCTATAGCCGCAAATACGGCACATTGCTTTATTGACAGCCAAAATTTGATTATCAGTGTCAGTGATATACACAGCTTCGGCACTTTCTTCGAGCGTGGTCGACAAAATTTCTTTGGGAATATGAGCAAAACCATCAGAAATCGTTTCGCGCATTTGATTGCGGCGATTAAGAGCTTGTAATTCAACGAGTACCACGGGCTGTTGTTGCAGATAACAGCGATAGAGATTAATTCGAGTCGGCAGTTCATTGCCTTGTTGGCTCATGTGCAGCCAGTTGAATTCAACATTATTGCCAGCAATGGCTTCAAGGATCATTTCCCGCGCAAATTCAACACTATTGCGGCCTGAAGATTGGATCCTCGGAGAAAAATCATAGGGAGTCGCATTCACAAAAGCATCGTATTCAGTCTCAAAATAACTGAGGGTGGCTTGGTTGGCACTAATAAAGCTAAAGCCTTGAATTAAGGCTAAGGGGGTTTTATGGGGATGTGCTTGCCAGAGAGACAGCTTTTCTTGCAGTACAGGATCATCTGTACTGAGTTTCTTAAGTAAGTGTTGCCATCTGATCATTCAGGATACTCCCTTGTGACGCAAAATAGTCACATCCCATTTTTAGGTCTTCGTTGAACACGAAGTTGCCCAATAGTACATCATTCCAATGGGGTTAAAAATAAACCTAATTGTTGTTTCACTCAAATAGAAACTTAAAAAGTGTAGTTTAAGACTTGTATTCAAGCATATTTTTTAAGAACACCTGCTGCATATTTCAAGCTTAGGCAGATTTTATGCTATGTTTTGCACATCTTGCGTGAATTGGCTTTTATCATTGATTCATTCAATTATCGAATAAAGGAGACCGGAAATGGCGTATTTATTTAAAGTGTTAATCTCTAAAATATTAATATCGCTAGTCTTCATCTTTAATTTTCATCTCGCGTTAGCGAATGCCGCCGAGGCGCCAAAGCCTAGATTGACCCTAGAGCAAAAAGCCGATAAGGCACGCATCGACTCACAGCGATTAGAACAGGCTCAATTAGAAAAGGCCCGTCAAGCCACTAAAGAGACGACAGAGCGGGAAGATAAAATTAAGCAACAATCCCAAACCAACGATTGGGAAGCGCAGCAAAAACTTAAGGCACAAAAACAGTTCGACGAAAGAGAAAGTCGCGAGCAAAAATATTTACGGGAAGCAAAAGAAGCCGCCGCAAAAGAGCGTAAAATCCCTAAACCTTAATCAAGCCATCAACACAGTCGATTTCAGCTAGTCAGTGCTAGCATTATTTGTGAACATTACGACTATTCTCATTACTATGCACCTTACTATCCCTAGGAATTGTTGTTGAATATCTGCCCCTTATGCCATGGCGTTGAATTACTCGCTTATCATCAAGATAGGAAGCGTAGCTACCTGCAATGCCAAACCTGCCAACTGGTGAGCGTGCCTTCTGAGTTTTATCTTTCGGCCGAGGCAGAAAAAGCCGAGTACGATAAGCACGAGAATCATGCCGATGATCTCGGCTATCAAACATTTTTAAATCGCACACTTGAGCCACTACTTAGCCGTGTTAGCACTTCGGCCCAAGGGCTCGATTTTGGCTGCGGAGAAGGTAAGGCATTGAGTCTAATGGCAAAGGCGCGCGGTTATCAGATAGATAATTACGACCTTTATTACGCCAATAATCCCGAAACGTTAGCCCGCCAATACGACTTTATTACCTTAACCGAAGTCATAGAACACGTGAGTGGTGCCGCAGGTTTGCTTACTCAGCTCGATAGGTTATTAAAACCCAACGGCATTCTGGCGGTCATGACCAAGCGTGTGCAGGATAAAACCGCATTTGCCCACTGGCACTATAAAAACGATCCCACCCACATCAATTTTTACGCCGAAGCGACCTTTGAGTGGATCGCGCATCACTATGGCTGGCGACTCGAAATTATTGATAAGGACGTAGTCTTCTTGCATAAAGGGAGGCATAAAGAGATGCATAAAGGAATTCATCAGTCGAGTTAATGCTGTTGTCGCTTAAATGTACTTATCATCAATTTGTGACGCTATAGATGCCTGATTTTCTATGGGCTTTGTTGCAATGCCAGTGGCTATTACTAATACCTCAAGCTCTGACTCAAGATTAGGGTTAGCCGTTAGCCCGATAATCACTATGGCATCGTGGGGGGCATTTTTTGTTTAGCACGCCTATCTGATTATATTAACTGAGTTCTATGGTGTTCCTCGCGACGACACTCACAATTGCCGCCAGTGCTTGGTCTATATCATCGAGTAGTGGATGTTGCACCGAACGTTTACTCGTATTCTGCGTGTGGTTTTCAAGACGCTCGATTAATTCATTCACCTATATTTTGCGGGGCGAGCGAGGGTTCAAACTGAGTAAGGGTCACTTGACGCTGAAAATTAGGCTGTATATCTAGTTAATAAGGTATGACTGGAATAGCGGCTTAGTAAGTAATAGAAGGCTGAGACAGAATCTGTCGTAGCAATATGAAAATAGAATTTATGTGGTTAATTCGATTAACTAAGTTCGCCAAGTGTATATGTTCGCGGTATAAAGCAAATGGATTAATACTGCGGCCAAGTGTCAAGATGAAGGAATAAATACAATGGATGTTAAGACGTATCTACAAGCATTGAGTGCTATTTACGCCAACATGAATCAAACATTAGAACTGGATCGTGGCTTATCAAACTCAGTCTTAGATGAAGCCGAAAAACAATTAGGTTTTAAATTTGTTTCTCCGTTAAGGGAGCTTTGGGGATATGCCAATGGCGGCAATGAGTGGAGCACAGTCTTTGCCCGAAAAGATTACTTTTGCCGGTATGATTTTTTGTCTTTAGCCTCATCTCTTACATATCGTGACCGAATGAAAAAACGGGCCCAGCACTACGCTAATTACCAAGAGCCAGAAGTGCGGGATCCCAAAATCCAATCGGGATGGTATCAAGAAGGTTGGCTGCCCTTTGCCCAATTTGGGGGTGGCACATTACTCTTGATTGCAGATCATTCGCCCTCGGCATTAGGTAAAATGGGACAAGTGATCTCATACACCCATGACCCCGATATGATGGACTTTATCAGCCCAAACCTAAGCCAATTTTTTGCACAATCCTTGGCGCAAATCGCGCTATATCCATATGAATTAATTGAGGATTAAGGATAACAAAAATGTACGATCCATTATTCAACAAACCGAGTGAACTGATTATTGAAGGTGAGCTTCAGGGCAACGATAAGTTACGCATAAAAATGCTCGAAGACGTTTCTCTGATGACACCAGAAACGAAGCATCAAATTCTAAATGCTATGCTCAAAATGCATAAGTACTTTGAAGATTATTGTGGTGATTTGGAGGTTTCTTTAAATACCATCAATGAAATAGCCGCAAATACCCAGCCGTTGTACATTATATTGGATGACACCAGCACAATGGAGACTCGGGCAATTCGTTATCATTACGCCTGCAACTGGGAAACCGATCATGGGGTAGAAGTGATGGTACTCAATGGTAATCAAGTGATTTTTGTGGGCAACTGCGGTTACACCTATGGTGTGTTATTAGCCTCCATTGATAGTGCTTTATCCCTTCAAGATGAAGAGCTTAATTTTCTGTGAGTTGCTGACTAAATTTTACTACTATTATTCCCGCGCAATACTGTGTTACTCAGAAAGGCAATTTTAGCTAAGCATTTTAGCCAGACATCCACATATGATGGCTCTTGTTCAAGTAATTTTAGCCAGTACAGGTGGTAGAGAAACCGAAAGTGCATTATGTTGTTGATTTAAAATGGGTGGCTAGACTTTGGCTGGTAAACTAAGCTAAGGAGCCAAAACGTAACAAAGCGTTTAAAATCCTTCGCTTTACTCACTGGAAGTTCAAACTGCTGCTTCAGTTTGAAACTCCTTTAACACGGCGTTAACCTCCTATGACACCTGAATATCTAGCCAAACAAGTTGAATTTATTGACTGGCTCTCGGCTGCAAGTCCCATTGAAGGCGTATTGGGTTCTACATATGGATGGGAATGGCTGCCTACAAGCAGAGATCAAGAGGATCCTTTGAATGGTCCGAAAAAATGTGAGGAAACAAAAGACGCGGAGATGCTTGTGTATAAATCGGCGCTCAGATCTCTGAGAAAAATTGGCCGGTCACATCCTTTGCTTGTGTATGGTCCTCATGATTTTACTGAGAGCTTTAGAGGCGGCGCACTCTTTGCCTTCAAAATGGCAGCGAGAGAGGCCGCTCTCAGACAAAAGGGCGTATGGAGTGAGGTGGCTGAGTTGTATAGCCAAGGCCGATGGCCATGTGGTTTTAAAGAAAATCGTGAATTTGTTGTTTTGTGACTAAAGCTAACGATGCCAAGCATTAGGACAGCTTTTCCGTTGCCTTGAGTTTCTTTAACTGAGATCCGCCATCCCTATCTTTTTTCAGGTTGATTTATCTAAAAGTTTGATTCCCGCCCACAAACATTGCGGGAATGACGGTTAAAGACAGCCTCTAATGAAGCACAGTCTCTTTTACCTTTATCACTAAATCTATTAACAATTCCTCCTTGTCCGTGTAGTTTAGGTAGCTTATAAAAACAACAATAGGCTATCGCTATGACTTTACCCTCTGTATCACTTGCTGCATCAACATCATTTGAATTTAAGCCCCTAGTAAATAAATCTCATTTTTCCACGACCTTACTCGCGTCGGCCTTAGCCTTAAGCTTTATGGGCACAGGTTTTAATTCGGTGCAAGCGGCGACCAGTGCTATGCCTGATGCGGCTAAGTTGGCGGCGGGTGTGGAGCAAAAGGTGATCGACTGGCGTCGTGATTTGCATCAACACCCTGAGTTGTCTAACCGTGAGTTTCGCACCAGCAAGATTATTGAAAAACATCTGAAATCCTTAGGATTAGAAGTGCAAACGGGTGTTGCACATACGGGCGTGGTGGCCATTTTGAAAGGCGGGAAGCTGAAGGGCGGCAAGCCTGGTCCGTTGATTGCGATTCGAGCGGATATGGATGCACTGCCTGTGACTGAAGTGGTCGATGTGCCTTTTGCCTCTAAGGCGACTGACACTTATCGCGATCAAAAAGTGGGTGTGATGCATGCCTGTGGGCACGATACCCATGTGGCCATGTTGATGGGCGTGGCTGAAAACTTGGTTAAAGTGAAAGACAGTCTAGCGGGGGATGTGATGTTTATCTTCCAACCCGCTGAAGAAGGTGCGCCAGAGGGTGAAGAGGGCGGCGCGGAATTGATGCTCAAAGAAGGGCTGTTTGCTCAGCGCAAACCCGAGCAAGTATTTGGTATGCATGTCACCTCGAGTATGCCGAGTGGCATGATTGGCCTGCGCAGTGGTCCAGCAATGGCGAGTGAAGACTCTTTTACCATCAAAGTGAAAGGCAGCCAAACCCACGGTTCTCGTCCTTGGAATGGGGTCGATCCTATTGTTGCTGCGGCACAAATTATCACTAACGTGCAAACGATCGTCAGCCGTCAGGTGGATATCACTAAAGCGCCGGCTGTGGTGAGTTTTGGTGCGGTAAATGGTGGCATTCGCTCTAACATTATTCCCGATGAAGTCGAGCTGATTGGTACGATTCGTACCTTCGACCAACCCATGCGCGCCGATATCAAAGTGCGTTTAGCGCAAATGGCCGAGCTGTCGGCGAAAACCTTAGGGGCGACTGCGACTACTGAGATCCATCAAGGTTATCCTGTGGTGGTCAATAATCCTGAATTAGTCGCCAGCATGCGGCCTGTGCTTGCGAGCGTGGTGGGCGATAAGATGCTGATTGAACCCGGGTTAATCACAGGTGCCGAAGACTTTGCTTACTATGCCTTAGAAACGCCGGGGATGTTTTTCTTCCTCGGGGTGACGCCAAAGGGAACGGACCCTGAAACGGCGGCCAGCAATCATTCGCCGGCATTTTATGTGGATGAAAGCGCGCTAAAAGTGGGCGTTGAGGCCATGACCAAAGTGGCGTTAACGGCGCTCAAAGCCCAATAAGTGGCTAATGCATTATTCCGTAAGCGCTGCGGTATAACTTGAGCTTACAAAAAATCGGCGCGGGATACGCTTCCTGCGCTTGATTTGTTAAACAATTTACCTCTATATGTGGATATTTACAGCAAGGAGCGAACAAGATGAAGCGCACGCTATCGGCTCTGGTGTTGGCCATGGGACTTTTGAACCCCCTAAGCCAAGCACAGGCCACCACGGCAGAAGACATTAAGAGTTTCACGCTAGATAACGGCATGAAAATCATGGTGCTAGAAGATGCCTCAATTCCCAATGCCAACATGTATTTATTTTGGAAGGTCGGTTCACGTAACGAAGTGCCCGGCATTACTGGTATTTCGCACTTTTTCGAACACATGATGTTCAACGGTTCGAAAAAGTACGGCCCAAAAATGTTCGACCGTACTATGGAAGCCGCCGGTGGCGCGAACAATGCGTATACCACTGAAGACATGACGGTTTATACCGATTGGTTCCCCGCCAATGCGCTCGAAACTATGTTCGATCTCGAGGCTGACCGCATCGCTAACTTAGATATCAACCAAGCCATGGTCGATAGCGAACGTGGCGTAGTGCAGTCGGAGCGTTCCACTGGCTTAGAAAACTCTAACTGGAATGCCCTCGAAGGCGAAATCAAAGGCGTGGCGTTTTTAGCCCACCCTTATTCGTGGTCGGTGATCGGTCACGAGTCGGATATCGCCGCTTGGTCGCTGGAAGATTTAGTCCAGTACCATAAAACCTATTATGCGCCGAACAATGCCGTGGTCGTGATTGCTGGCGATGTAAAGCTTGCCCAAGTAAAAGCCTTGGCAGACAAGTACTTTGCGCCTATTCCGGCACAGACTCCGCCTAAAGCGATTCGCACTGTCGAACCTGAGCAAAAGGGTGAGCGTCGCACCTTTGTGCAAAAGGCATCGGTCAGCACACCTAACGTAATGTTGGCGTACCATATTCCGGCGGCAACTCATGCGGATTTTTATGCGCTGGACTTATTAAGCTCGATTCTAAGCCAAGGTAATAGCTCACGTTTATATCAATCATTGGTTGATAAACAAGTGGCCTTAGAAGCGCAAACCTACATGCCGATGTCGGTCGATCCTAACCTTTTCTATGTGATGGGTGTGGCTATACCTGAGGTGAAAGCCTCGACGCTGGAGCATGCGCTGATTGAGCAAATCGATGCGATTGCGACAACGGGCGTTACTCAGCAAGAGCTGGATAAAGTTAAAAATATCAAGTTGATGGATTTTTATCGTTCTATGGAAACCATTAATGGTAAGGCTAATACCATAGGCACCTATGAGATGTATTTTGGCAGTTACGACAAGTTATTTAATGCACCTGAAGCCTATAACAAGGTGACGCCTGCGGATATTCAACGAGTTGCCCAAACCTACTTACGTAAATCGAATCGCACTGTGGCTGTGCTGGCGGCAACTGAGGAGTCTTCCCTATGAAATCGACAGCAGTGAAATCACTTAAGATGGAATCACTTTGGAAATCGTCTAAGTTAATGGCAGCATTGGCTTTAGGCACAAGCTTAGTCTTAGCGGGCTGCGCGGCGACATCGGCACCAAAGCGGGTCGATACTGGCAGCTTTGCGATGCCAAGTTACGATAAGTTTGTGTTAGATAACGGCTTAACTGTGTACTTAATGCCGCAGCGCGAAGTGCCGTTAATTACCTTAAATGCCGTGGTACGCGCCGGTGCTGTGAATGACACCACCGCAGGCGTGGCACAAATGACAGCAGAAGGTTTGTTGTTAGGTGCGGCGGGGAAATCTAAGGCGGATATCGAGCAGCAAGTGGATTTTCTCGGTGCAAGTTTAGTGGCCGAAGCGGATAAGGAAGGCAGTTATCTGAGTGCTGACTTTATGGCGAAGGACATTGACTTGATGCTGGGCTTATTTAGCGCGGCGATGTTAACGCCTGATTTTGATGCCGCCGAGTTCGATAAACTCAAACAGCGCGCGATTGCTGGGCTGCAGCAGGATAAAGAAAGCCCACGAGCTGTGATTGGTCGTTACTTCGATAAGCTCGTATTTGGTGCACATCCTTATGGTAATGCGGCTTCGGGTAACAGTGACTCACTGGAGCAAGTGACTGTGTCGCAGCTGCGCGCCTTCCATAAGAGTTACTATCAGCCTTCCAATACTGCGATAACTGTCGTGGGTGACTTTGATGTGGCGACGATGAAAGCCAAGTTGACGCAAACCTTTGGTCAGTGGCAGGGCAGCGAAAAACTGGTACAACCTGATTTAAACCAAGGTTTGCCTCAGTTGACCGAGGCCAAAGTCTTGCTGGTGGATAAACCCGATGCAATCGAAACTACTTTTGTGATTGGGGGTTTAGGCATTAGTCGTGACAATCCAGACTATGTAGGTTTAACGGTAGTGAACACTATTTTAGGTGGTCGTTTTACCTCTTGGCTTAACGACGAGCTGCGGGTGAACGCGGGGCTAACCTATGGCGCGCGCTCAGGTTTTAGTCCTTATACCGACTCGGGTGTGTTTACTATCAGTACTTTCACTAAGACGGAAACCACTCAAGAAGCGATGGATTTAGCCTTAAAAACCTATGCACGTTTATGGGAAAAAGGTGTAGACCAAGCGACCTTAGATTCGGCTAAAGCCTACGTTAAGGGTCAGTTCCCGCCTCAGTTTGAAACCTCAGGGCAGCTGGCGGGGCTCTTATCTGGCATGTATCTATACGGTTTCGATGATAAGTTTATCAATGAGTTCCAAGCTAAGGTGGATGGTTTGACCTTAGAAGAAACCCAAAGGTTAGTGAAAACTTACTTCCCGCAAAAAGATCTGCAATTTGTGCTGATTGGCAATGCGGCTAAGATTGCACCTATTGCCGCTAAGTACGGCAAAGTGCAAACCGTCGATATTAACGCCACGGGATTTGGCCAATAAGCCATCATTGCGAGGCTTGATTCAATAAAGAAAAGGTCTGCATAGTGCAGACCTTTTGCTTTTCTGTTCTTGGTGCTAGATGCAGCGTTTATTGTCCACTCGGCTTAGCATAATGGGTCATCCAATCTTTCACTTGGTTATACCAATAGATAGAGTTATTGGGTTTCATAACCCAATGATTTTCATCGGGGAAGTAAATCATCCGTGATTCCACATTGCGAGTTTGCAGGGTGCGGAACAGTTCAAACCCTTGCCCCACTGGTACCCGGTAGTCGAGCTGACCGTGGCTGACTAAGGTCGGAGTGTTAAAGTTAGCCGCAAAGTAATGCGGAGAAATGGCTTTATACAGTTCAGGATTATCCCAGTAGTTGCCAAATCGAGTGCTGTGGACGGCAAAATCCGACGCCATTTGTGAATACATGTCGTAAACCGCAGCGTGGATCAACAAGGCTTTAAAGGGATGTGGTTGACCTAAAATAATTGAGGTCAGATAACCACCGTAACTTGCACCACCCGCCACCATGCGGTCGCTGTCTATCCAGCTTTGTTGTTTAAACCAGTCGGCTGCCTTGAGCACATCTTCGAGGGATTTATTCTTCCAATCTGGGTTAATCGCATCGGCAAACGCTTGTCCGAAGCCGCTAGAACCATGGAAGTTTGGCCAAGCAGTGACATATCCCCAAGAGGCGAAGGTTTGTGCGTTCCAACGGTAATGGAAACCGTCGGTAATGGCGTTATGTGGCCCGCCGTGAACCAGCATAAAGAGGGGATATTTTTTACTGCGATCGAATCCGGGGGGATAGTGAACCCACATTTGAATATCTTGATCTTGATATCCCTTGTAGGTCACTGATTCGTAAGTGCCTAAATCAACATCTTTGAGAATATCGTCATTAAAATTCTCTAGGCGTACCGTCTTACCATTGCGGGGATTAATGCTGACCAAGCGCGCTGGGTGCAAAAAGCTCTCGTTGGTGGCAATCAGTTCACCGTCTTTACCTATGGCGGGTTGGCTAAAGTCAGTTGCCTCTGTAATGGCTTTGACTTTACCGTTTTTGGCATCGATATGATAAATGCGGTTAGTGGCGGCATCTTCGATGGTGGCATAAAAGCCTTTACTGTCGGGGGTCCAATTAAATTGGCTGACCGAACGATCCCACTCTGGTGTTAGCGTATTAAGTTTACGGCTATCGATATCCAGTAACATCAGCCTTGAAGTATCGGCATAGAAACCGGGGATTTTCTGACGGGTAAAAGCCAACGTTTTGCCATTGGGGCTAAAGCTGGGATCAGCATCTGCGGCTTGATTTTCTGGGGTGATATTCTCTGCTTTACCACTGCCAATCGTCGCAAGGAAAATATCCAGTTTAGGGTCGATACGGTTGTCTGAGCCATAAGTACTGAAGGCAATTAAGCGTTCATTAGGCGAAATATCGTAACTTGAACTGCTTTGGCTCGAGCGTGGTAACTCATGGCCGAGTGCTTGCGTCACGGCTTCGACTTCGCCGCCCGAAGCGGGGAGCCTAAATACATGGGCTTGGCGACGTTCATCTAACCAGTGATCAAACTGAGCGTAGGGCAAAGCGTTCCACTGACGAGCGGAGACCTTATTGTCCTCATCGGCTTTTAGTTGGGTTTTCATCTCGTCCCATGTTTGATTTGGGAATACATTGCTGATGAAATACAAATGCTTGCCAACCCATTTAATACCATTTACGCCAGTAGGTATGTCGGTTAAGCGCTGCGCTTCACCCGGACCGTCCATAGGCAATAGGTAGATTTGGCCTGCGTCGTCTTCATTTCGCTCACTCACAAAGGCTAAGGTTTTGCCGTCGGGCGAAAACACGGGTTCACTTACCTTTAACCCTTTGACTGTAATAGCACGATTATTTTTACCTTCGCCATCAAAACGCCATAACTGGGTCGAACCTTTATCTTCCTTCAGATCATATTCCGTGACTGGCGCAATAATATGCTCACCAGAGGGCGATACGACTGGGCTACCAATACGCTTAAGTTGCCAGAGCAATTCCACCGAGAGCGGTTTACCCTGCTCCGCAAATGCTGAGCCGAATGGCATCAACAGACAGAGCAATAAGATTCCTGCCTTCTTCACTGTGAGTCTCCTTATCATACATATAGTTATAATGATTTTATTTATGGTGCAGATTCGAGAGTATAGAAACCGAGCATGAAAGCAAACTGAGTGATAACCCATAGCGGGACGCTTTGTGTAAGCATCTGTGAATGGTTGTCGGCTAATTGTGATTTGTTGATGGCAGAATTACAGGCTAATCTAGGATGAGATTTCGGCTGAGGACTAGGTAGATGCAGAATAAAATCAATCGATTAAGACTATTATGGGGAGTGACAATTGCACTGAGTACTGTTATTCCTCTGGCTGCGCACGCGGCTAGGGTAAGTTTTAGTGAGTTTTGCCCTCAGTTTACCGGTCAATGGGTGGGCGATGCCGCTAAAGTGGGGGAAGTGCCACGAAAAGTCACAGTCACCGGATTTTGCTCCCATGATAAGCGGCAGCTGTTATTGTCTGTGAGTGTTGGCACGCGTGCGCCCTATAGTGAAACCTGGTGGTTTAGGGAGCAGGGCGAGCAAGTGTTGTTGACTTATTACGATGGCGTGTCCCAAGAGAAGCAGCAAGTCTTTAGCTTATATCGTCAAAATGGCGATTATTCTTTGCTGGGTGAGGGCGTGGTGACTGCCCGGTCTGCGTTAATTCAATTACTGTTCGAGGCAAAGGGGGCGGGTGCTCAAGCTAACACATGGCAATGGACGCAGAATATTCAATATTTAGACGATGATGTTGATCGCTATCAGCTTTTTCGCGGGATAGAGATGACGCCAGTCGCGCCATCTCCTTAGTCGCCAATCCGATTTACCTTCGATAGCGCTTAAAGTGCGCCAGCAAAATCCAGTTGGCGCCACGCTTCATAGCTGATAATCGCCACCGCATTAGAAAGATTCAAGCTACGGCTGGTGGCCGCCATGGGGATGCGTAGTCTCTGCTCAGTGGGGATAGATTCGATAATCGCCATCGGTAAACCTCGGGTTTCTGGGCCGAATAGCAGCACATCGTCTTTGGCAAAACTCAGTTCAGTATGCTGGCTACTCCCCTTAGTCGTACAGGCCATAATGCGCTTGCCAGCCATGGCTTCGAGGAAAGCATCGAAGTCTTTATGGCGAGTCACATTGGTTAAGTCGGCATAGTCCAAACCCGCGCGGCGTAGCTTTTTTTCTTCTAGATCAAAACCTAATGGCTCAATCAAATGCAGCTGGCAGCCATTGTTTGCGCAAAGGCGAATGATATTACCTGTGTTAGGTGCGATTTCTGGCTCATAGAGTGCGATATGGAACATACTGGCCCGCCTGTAGAAAATGACGGCCGATTATACGGCAAACGGCGCCCAAGCGCAGTGTCTGTTGTGGGTGGATTTGGCTAAGTTCATGCAATAGAGGTTGTAATCGGTGGAATTGTTATCTCAAGGCTTGCCTGTTTTATTATCTCAAAGTAATATATCTCAACATCAAGATACTTTTTAAGAAGTCATTATGCCCTTTATTATTGCGTTACTCGCCCCTGTATTTTGGGGGACGACCTATGCGTTAGTGAGTCTCTACTTACATGATATGTCGCCCTATTGGGTGGCTGTGTGGCGCGCGCTGCCTGCGGGGATTCTGATGTTGATGCTGCGTCCTCGTTTGCCAACTTTGGTTTGGTCAAAGCTTGGTTTGCTGGCTTTTTGTAATATCGGTGCCTTCTTCACTTTGCTATTTATCGGCGCGTATCGTTTGCCGGGCGCGGTGGCGGGAACCTTAGGGGCCACTCTGCCGCTCATCTTCTTAATACTGGCTTGGCTCATTGATAAAAAACGCCCAGCAATGAAGTGGTTATTATTAGGCTTAATGGGTCTTGGTGGGGTGATTTTACTGCTTAACCCTTCGGCGGATCTCGATCCTATCGGCGTGTTGTGCATGTTGAGCGCCACTACGTTAATTGCCTTTTCTTCTCGCTGGATGCAAAAGTGGGATGTGGGTGACTTTTTAGTGCTGACCGCGTGGCAGCTATTATTAGGCGGTTTGATGTTGATCCCACTGGCTTGGTTTATGGCAGGGCCACCGCAGCTACCGAGTATGACGCTTGTACCTTCACTGATATGGTTAGTGATTGCCAACACCGCCGTTGCCTATTGGGCTTGGTTATGGTCTATGCGAAACTTAGGGCCAGAAATCATGGGTATGGTCGCTTTAGTCAACCCTGTGGTTGCCGTATCATTAGGGGTCATGATTGTGGGGGAAACTTTAGATATGCGCCAATGGATGGGAATAGCTGTGATTTTATTGTCACTGTTATTGATGAAGTTGCCGCAGAATTTAAGGTTAAATCCATTTAAAAAAGTGCAACCCTAGTCATTATTTTGGGGTGAATGAGGCATAGATGCTAAAACGTTTGGATCTGAATTTACTGCCCGTACTCGAAATTCTACTTGAGGAGCAAAGCGTGACCGCCGCTGCTGCGCGGTTGCATTTGAGCCAGTCGGCGGTGAGTAAACAGCTCACACGTCTGAGGGAAGTATTTGATGATCCTTTATTTGAGCGTACCGCCTACGGCCTAAAACCGACACCCAAGGCTTTGTCACTCGCGCCTGAGTTGCGCCAATGCTTACAGCAATTGGCGCAATTTACTCGGCCGGACACCTTCGAACCCGCCTTGAGCCAACGACAGTTTAGAATGCATTTGGTCGAAACCACCTATTCACTGACCTTTCCTCATTTTATGCCCATGTTGCTCACTCAAGCGCCCGGTGTGAGTCTCAATTGCCAAACGTGGCGACTCGATACCATGGACAGATTACTGCGCTGCGACATCGACTTAGCCATAGGTTGCCGCGAGTGGGATGAGCGCTCGCCCATGCATGTGAATAATATTCCCGATGACTTATGCCATGTTGAGTTAGTGCAGGATTATCCCGTGTGTTTGATGCGTCGTGATCATCCGGCGTTAACACAAGAATGGAATTTAGATACCTTCTTGAGTTATCGCCATCTGCAAGTGGCCTTTGGCGGTTTAGAGCATTGGTTGCTGGATGATGTGTTGCAACTCGAGGGCCGTAAACGGGATATTGCCGTGAATATGACCGACTTTCAGAGTGCTCTCACCCTGTGTGAACAGAGCGATTTAATCCTCTGCGCACCTTCGCGCTATGCCTTGGCTGTGATGAAGTCTTTTGAGCTTCAGTCTTTACCATCACCCATCAAGCTGATCCCCGGTGCGTATTTATTGATGTGGCACAAACACTTCGAACACGACTTGAGCCATAAATGGCTGCGAGAGTTGATTATTAGCCAAGTGCTGCGTTCGATTACACTTCAGATTTAGGCCGTTTTGGTGCGGCTAACCAAGTGATTAATGCGGGCAAGATATTTTGCCCATCTGTTAAGCCTTGCTGATAGACAGCGGTTACTTTACCGATATTGCGATCGAGCCGCGATAGATTAAGTGGTTGCGCTGGGCGGATCACAAAGGCTTTATTATTCGCAACGGCTTGGTTTAACTCGACTAATGCTTGATTATAAACTCGGTGGCGCTCACTTAACGCATGGGCAACGGCGGGGTAGCGTTTATAGGTTTTGCGGGCTAACCAATTCATTTTCATCGCGGATTTTTGGTAATGCTGATCTTGAGTCAAGATCACCACTTGGCGTGCATAACCATCTTTGCGTGATTGCGCTAACGGTATCGGTTCGCCGATGCCGCCATCGAGGTAAGGATTTTGGTTGATCACGCTGGGTTTAGACATAAAAGGCAGGCTAGAGGAGGCAATGAGCACGTCGAGCAATTTATCGTGTTCATTAAAATCGGCCATACCAAAGTAATCGGTTTTTCCTGTGTTGCAGTTAAAGGCGCCGACCTTGAATTCGGTATTACTATTTAAAAATGTATCAAAATCAAATGGCAGCAACTCATAAGCCATGCGACGGTAGGTAAAGTCTGTATTGACATAATTACCGGTTGCCAGCCAATGGCGGATGCCCATATAGCGTTTGTCATTGAGATATTGCTGCTGAATGTGGAGATTGCGACCAAATTGGCGGGATACATAGGACGCGGGATAAATGGCACCTGCAGATACCCCAATTACATAGTTGAAGTGAAGTGACTGCTGTAAAAACGCGTCTAATACACCTGCGGTATAAATGGCTCTGAGGCCACCACCTTCCAACACTAAGGCCACATCTTTCATCGAGTTACATCTTTTTATCGGTTTATCACCGCAGAATACCCCAGCTTAGCGCAGAAATGAATGCGTGTAAGGTATCCTCAAGATGCGTGACCAACATCAAGATGATGTGACTTTTTCTTAGTTTTAATTGGTAAGATATTGGTTACGTTATCGTTTACGCTATCTTTTTGATGGCCCAGATTAACATGATAGGCTTGGTGAAAATCTGTCTGACTAAAGTATTGGCTAAGTGCATTGAGCGCTTCTTTCACTTTTGCGGGCTGCTTATCTCGCGCCGACGTTACGCTATAAACACTGTAGGTATTGAGTGACCATTCGGGTAATAGGGTGACAAGTTGGCCGCTTTCGAGGTATTTGTGTACTTCAGGTTCGGGCAGGGCGGCAAATCCTAGACCATCGAGTGTGAGTTGAATTAACGCCTGCATATTGTTGACGCTAATTCGCTGGCTTGTCAGTTCAAAACACTCTTGGCTGAAGGCGTGGGTTAAGATATCGCCTTTAGCATAAGTGTGATAGATCCGATTTAATTCAGCTAACTCCGTTGGGTGGCTAAGGTTTTTATGCATTGGCAGATAATTGGGTGAGGCGCACAGTAACATACGCCAATCGGCTAAATGGCGGGCAATTAGGTTGGAATCCGATAAGGGGCCGATGCAAATCGCCAGATCGATACCGTCGTTGACTATATCTATCGGGCCATCTTGCAGCAGTAAATTCAAACTTATCTGTGGATGTGCTGCCAACAGGTAATTAAAAGGTTCGCTTAACAGGCCGCCGCCAAATCCTATAGGCGCGGCAATCTTTAATTCCCCTGATGGAATACCTTTCAAGTTATTAAGTTTCTGCTCTGTGCTTTCGACTATCGCTATGACCTTGCGGCAATTCTCATAGAACAAACTGCCCGCTTCGGTGAGCGTGAGGTTGCGGGTATTGCGGTGGAACAGGCTGATCCCCATGTCCATTTCGAGCTTGGTCACTTGCTGACTTACCGCCGACGAGCTGAGATTTAATTGCTGCGCTGCGGCACTCATTGAGCCCTTTTCTGCGATTGTCGCAAAAACGATCATCCCTTTGATCATGTTTTTATTCATTTTTAAGTAACTCTTACAAGTGAATACCTAAAGTCTAACTTGAGCTGATTGTAACATAGAGATACATTGCCGTATTGAAAATTGTTCTCATTTACAATCTTTGCTCTAATGGAGACTTGTCGGTTATGTTGTTAAGTCGTAAGAAGTACCTCGCTCAAGTGATCACCGCTTTATGTTTGTTGCCCACAGTACCAGTAACAAATGCCCTTGCGGATACCGCGTCAGATAAAGAAAAGATGATGGAAAGAATCGTGGTGACTGCATCGGGATTTGAACAGCAAATTCGCGATGCGCCAGCTTCTATCAGCGTGATCACCCGTGAGGATCTGGATAACCGCTTCTACCGCGACTTAACCGATGCCATGTTAGAAGTGCCCAGCGTGGTGATTACGGGCGGTGCAGACCGTCAGGATATCAGTCTGCGGGGCATGGGTAGCCAATACACGTTAATTTTAGTGGATGGTAAACGCCAATCCTCGCGCGAGACACGGACCAACAGTGACGGCCCAGGCGTTGAAGGCGCTTGGACGCCACCATTGGCTGCTATCGATAGAATTGAGATCGTTCGTGGGCCTATGTCGTCACTTTATGGTTCGGATGCCATTGGTGGGGTAATTAACATTATCACTCGCAAAGTGCCAAACGAGTGGCAGGGTGAGGTGCGACTCGACAGCACTTTGCAGGAAAAGTCTGACTCGGGAAATGTGTATCAAGGCAACTTTTTCGTCAACGGTGGTTTGATCAAAGATCTGCTAGGGATGCAACTTTATGGTCAATATACCCAGCGTGAAGAAGATCAAATCTATGGTGGTTACCGAGGTCGCGATGCGACTAACTTGACCGCGAGATTTGCGCTCACACCCAATGAAAATCACGATATCATGTTTGAAGTTGGCACCTCTAACCAAGAACTCGACAGCAGTTTAGGTAAAACCGTCACACCGTTAGCACCGGGCGAAGCCTGTGGTCGTCGCGGTTGCCCTGAATCTTCAACGACAGAATATGAAAACAGCACTTTCTCCCTTTCACATACAGGTCGTTGGGACTTTGGTACTTCGGATAGTTATATCAAGCATGAAGTGTTTGATAATAAATCCCGTAAGATGAAAATCACTAACACGGATGCGCAATCTAGCCTTATCACTACGTTAGGCCAAAGTCATACAGCGACCTTTGGCGCAGCATTCAACCATCAAGATCTCACCGACGAAACAGGTAACCAAGTGAGTGACTTAACTGATATTAGTCGCAAACAATGGTCGGTGTTTTCTGAGGATGAATGGCGCATTGTCGATAACTTTGCTCTGACCATGGGGCTGCGTTTGGATGATGATGAGAACTTTGGTAATCATGTCAGTCCGCGCGTTTATGGCGTGTGGGGATTAACCGACAGCACCACCTTAAAGGGCGGTGTATCAACAGGGTTTAGGGCGCCGAGTTTACGCCAGACAGTGCCCGACTGGGGACAAGTTAGCCGCGGTGGCAACATGTACGGTAATCCAGATTTACAACCTGAAACTTCAGTTAACTACGAGTTAGGTTTGTATTCTGATCTGACCGAGAGCATTACCGCTAGCGCGGGTGTGTTCTATAACGAGTTTAATGACAAGATCACCCGCGTTGCCTGTCCTGCGACTCAATGTACCGATGGTCCAAATCAATTTGGTTCTAATCCGACGACTTATGTGAACGTCGACGAAGCTGTGACCCAAGGGATTGAACTGAGTATCGACTATCGCATTCGCTCAAACTTGAGTTTGACAGGTAACTATACCTATACGGATTCGGAGCAAAAGACAGGTGTTTATAAAGGTAGCCCATTGAATCAATTGCCTAAGCATTTGATCCAAGCGTCTTTCAACTACGAGCCTATTGATAATTTAAGCACTTGGTTGAGGGTGAACTACCGTGGCGAAGAGAGCCAACCGACGACAGGACCTTCATCGAGCAGTTTAATCGCCCCTTCTTATACTCTGCTGGATTTGGGGGCTAACTACCAGTTGAACGATAGCCTGAAATTTAGCGCGGGCATTTATAACGCCTTCGATAAGAAAATTACCCAAGAAGAATACGGTTATATCGAAGATGGCCGCCGTTACTGGTTAGGTATGACCTATAGTTTTTAAATTAAAAATAGCGAGTTATAAAGAAGCCAGCACTTAGCTGGCTTCTTTTTTGATTATTCAAAATTCGGTTTACGAATAAACAGGACGCTGAGATCTTGCTTTGGCGTGAACTGTTTTTGCTGGAACTCAAAGGTGAGTGGGTCAGTTTTTTTAAGCTCGCCATCAAAACACAAGCTAATGAGATCTGTGGGCTGGGATTTTTTTAGGGTGAGTTTGAAGTCCTTAATTGACCCTTGCCAGTTATTAGCTGTGACCAAAATATAGCTAAGATGGCTCCATTCGACGCCAATCTCCTGATCTTCACCGTCTTGTTTAACGATAAGGTTGCGCTTCCTAATGCCTTGCTTGGCGCTTTCATCTAAACAGGCCAGTTCAGTGTAAGTATCAATAATACTACTGGCAGTATCGGGGATGCCCGTTGAGAGGCTTGGCGTGTAGCTATGGCTGATAGCGACAGATTGGCCCGCGGGAAAGGTTTGTTCCCACACAAAGTAATCACTTAGGGTAAAGGCGATTTGTTGGTCCTCATCCAACCATTGTTTGGGGAGCGCGGGTTTGCCCTCGGGGACTTCGGCATATTCGGCAAAGTAAGCGACTTCATCTATCCCCCAACCAAGCTGTTTCAGCTCGGTTGAAATATCGGTTTTATCGGCAAGTTGGGCAACAAGCCTGTGCTGAGTTGGCTGGGTTTTGCCATTCACTTTAAGGGTGAAATTATCAATGCTGCTGTGATCGGCGGAGCCAAAAAACATCGGTGGCATGGGGAAGGCGATGGGGACGATAAGATCCTGCGAACTGGTGTTGGTAAACACATAATCGACCCTGACTTCGGTCTCGCTGATGAAGAGGGACTCTTTATCCATACTGATATTAGGCTGATATTTCAAGGTAATAGAGCCATTAGCATCGCCAAAACTGCTATCGTTGGCAGAGGCAGTTTCTCCGTAGACGAGTAAAACTATAGCAAAAAGGGGTATGGCTAAGTGTGCTGACATGTACTTCTTAACTCTAGTTGGATGTTTTAGTATCAATGGGGAACGATTATTGCGCGCGGGCGAGGTCGATGGCCGCACTTATCGCATTTCGCGCTTGTGGGCTATTTTTCCAGCAAGTGGTGCGCAGCATGCTGGCGACTAAGTTAGCAATATCATCCACTTCGTGTTGGGCGAGTTGTTGCAGCGAGCTGATGCCAATTTCTTCGAAGCGTTTAATTACCGTCGGGCCAACGCCTTTGAGTGCTAATAAGGCTTGTTTTTCTTGTTCATTAAAACCCATAACGAATACTCCTTTATTGTTGGGATTGTGCTCAATTAATAGTACTGGGCAAGATTACCTTTAAACCGAGTTAACAAAAAGGCCCTCGAAGGGCCTGTTTAGTCTTTATGAATCAACAATCATCAATAAGTGTTACATATCACAGGGTTTGAGCGGTTTACGCAACTGGGCGCGCACGTTGTCCATGCCGGCGTAAAACTCTTTCATCATCAATAGACCCATCATCTTGCCGTTATCGGTGACGATCAGATTGTCTGGATCTGTTGGGTCGTTTTTGATGGCGCCAATCAGTTTCATCGAGGTCATTTCTTTAAATAAGGCGGTATCTAAATTGACGCCAAAGGTTTCGCGGAAATATTTACGCGATAAACGGCCGGAGAACATGCCCAGCAAAAAGCGATATTGCATCACGTCTTTTTTGCTGTAGTTCTTTTGTTGCTCGACACCCATTTGACCCGCTGCGATGCGTTCTTGGTACTTACGTAGCGAGAAAGTATTCACATAAAGCGTGTCATTTAAGAAGCTAAATGAGCCCGAACCTACCCCTAAGTATTCGTCGTAATCAATAACGTATTCGTCAAATCCTTCATCATCGGTTTTACCAAATGCCCATGCAGACAATTGATTATATTGACCATTAAGACTGTTTAATATTTGGCGATATTGGTTTGCCATATCCGCTTGCGGCGCCGCTAATTTGCCTTTAACACTTTTACGGGTTTGATGAGTGATCATCAGCGGATAGGTGGTAATTTGTCTTGGGTCTAAGCGCGATGCCATGTCGAGATCGTGTTGGATCACTTCATCGGTTTGGCCGCGGAAACCAAAAATCAGGTCGACGTTGATAATAGGGAACAACTCTTTGGCACCCATGATCTTGTCGAAGGTTTGCTGACCCGTGCCGAATTTATCGAGTCGGTCGGTCATTTTTAAAATATCGTCATTAAAGCTTTGCACGCCGATAGACATGCGATCCACTAAGCCTTTGAGCTGTTTAAAGCCTGGGCTGTCTAAATGCTGCGGATCGGACTCGCAGGAGACTTCTTTAATGCTAGGAAATAGGGTTTTAGCGTGTTCTATGGTACGGGCTAATTCGTCTTCTAATACCGTGGTGGTACCACCACCAATGTACATAGATTCAAAGTCATAGCCGAGGGCCTTGACCATTTCCATCTCTTTACGTAATGAGATGAAGTAGGCACGCGCCTTGTCTTCCTTAAACATAAAACGGTGGAAGGTACAGTAAGAGCACAGGGTATGGCAGAAGGGAATATGTGCGTATAGCATATATTTTTTGCCTTCAACCGGTGCTGGCATCATTTCTGCGGAAAGCGTATCGAGGCGAAGATTCTTATCGACATAGTACTGCATGACCCGTTCCATCGAGCCGAGCATCCAGTTAGGGACGGTAATATTCGCTTGATAAGGCGTTGCGATAGCGCCGCTGAGCGTTTGAATAACTGATGACATAACGATTCCTATCTGAGAGTGCTAACCGTAAACACCGAAATTGCTTTAGGTAATTCACGACCACCTAGCGCAATAAGACTACCTCGTATGTAATTGTTAAAACGTGAACTGGTTATAAGTTACGGTTTCCTAACAAGGAAATCACGGGCTTTTTGTTAAGCAGATCATGTTTTAGCGATTGAGAATGCATTTTTATCATGCATTTTTTAGCGGAATTTATTGTAGATTTGCGGGGTTAGCTTGCCGTGTCAGTCTAAATACTGAGATTGAAAATCACCATTCTAGGCATTTTGTTGCTGGCGGATTAGCGCTTGTCTATCCAAGGGACGGCTGTCATCATCCGAGCGATAAAAATAACCTCTTGATGTAAAGGGCCCACTATGTTGGCAAACGTAAACCGCTTCTTCCCGCTGTTGGCACTGATAGGCGCAATGACAGCTTATCTGATACCGAGTTGGTTTACTGAGCTTAAATCCGCCATAGTGCCGCTGTTGGTGATCATCATGCTATCTATGGGGCTCACCTTAGATCTTCAGGATTTTGCTAATGCCTTCAAACAGAAACGTGCGGTACTCGCAGGACTCGTGCTGCAATTTTCGGTCATGCCGCTCAGCGCATTATTGATCAGCCTGTTATTAGGGTTAGATAGGGAACTCACCATAGGCATGGTGTTGGTGGGCAGTGTTGCAGGCGGCACCGCTTCTAATGTGGTCTGTTATTTAGCGAAAGGTGACGTGGCTTTATCGATAACCATGACGGCACTATCAACCTTAGCGGGCGTTGTGTTAACACCACTGATTATTAAGCTGTTGATTGGGGAAATGATCGATATACCCTTCGCCGATATGCTGCTGAGTTTAGTGAAAATTGTGCTGATCCCTGTCAGCGTTGGCGTGATTATCAATCATTTTTTTAAATCGCTGGTGGCTAAAGTCGCTCCTGCATTGCCACTGATTTCTATCTTGGCAATTGTGATGGCGATTACGATTATCGTGGCGTTAAATGCCAATCAGTTTGATAAAGTTGGCCCGATTATTCTGCTGGCCGTGTTCTTACATAATGGTCTTGGTCTCGCCTTAGGCTATTTCTGTTGCCGTTTATTAGGCTTTAACCACACAGTCTGTAAAACTATCTCTATCGAAGTTGGCCTACAAAACTCCGGTCTCGCCACTGCTTTATGTATTAAATTTTTTAGCCCCATTTCCGCTATCCCCAGTGCCATCTTCTCGATATGGCATAACCTATCAGGCGCCATGTTGGCCGGATATTGGGCGAGGGAATCGCAAGATTAATAAGATGTTGCTGTCGAAAATAGACTATGCCTGTAACCTGAGCAAGCGCGGCCACAGGCTTAAATTGCTGTGACTAATTAACCGGTAATGGGGTCTCGACGGGCATAAGTGTCAGCTGCAAGATATTTTCTTGCCGGCTTAATGCCAGTGGCAGTGTGTAGTTGGGAAAGCGCAATCCGAATACGGCACCTTGTTGTAACAAGTGATACAGCTGATCAGTCATGGCAATCGTTAAACTGGCGCAGCCATGTTCATCGACTCTGCCTTCTAGTGGTAAGGCGATTTTGTCAGCTAAGGTTAGATAGGCTGCCATACGCCAGTGCGAGTTTTCTCCAATATTGTATATGCTGCCATGCAGTTGGTTGTATCCTAAACCACAGGCCTGCAAGCTTAATTGGGTTTTGGCCGCTGCTGGCAGCGAAATAATCTGTTGTCGCTGCAGTGCCAGAAACTTACCCCACGCTAGCCGATTTATAACTGAGTCCAGTGAGATGGGAACATACTGATCTTGCTGTTTTAGTGCATAAAAGCGGGCAATGCCCTGTTCCAATTTAGTGAGATCATTTTCGTATTCCAGTTGTGCATTAAGCAGATTATATGCGGGCGTTTTAGCTTGTTCCATGCCGGCTAACGCCGCTTTCTCGTAGTATGCCAGTGCTCGCACTTTATCGGCTTCTGCGCCCAAACCGCGCTCTTCTATGCTGCCTAAATGATAGTTAGCGATGGCAACTTGATGCTTAGCACCTTGTAAAAATGCGGCTTTCGCACCGCTGTAGTCATTTTCATTCAACAGCAGAGCGCCGTAGTTTGTCCACGCCGTACCGTCATCTGCTGCCATACCCAATTCTAGCCACTTTAATGGCTTGCTGGCGTAACTGCGGGATGTTGATGCTTTCTCTTTCGCTGCCGACACTTTGCATCGCCATTAAGTACGCGCGCAGACACTCGCGTGAGGCATTATCCAGATAGAGGTTATCGGGCTGGAGTTCAAAGGCTTGCCCAAAGTAACTCCCCGCTTGCTGCGCCGCAGTGATTGCTTTCGCTAGATAGAACCTTGAGCTGGGATCTGCCGGACTGTGTGCTCGTCCTAGGTTATATAAGGTCGGTAGTTTAAGACCCCGCGCCAGCGCTTCTTCTAACAAGGGGATGGCCTGCATTTTTCGATCATTATCCAGCGCCATGCTGCCTAGATTATGGCTGGCACGGGCCGAACCTAAGGCTCTGGCTTGTTCATAGTATTGGCTGGCGGTGGCATTGTCTTGCGTGACGCCACGGCCGAGATGGTAGGCTTTACCCAGTAAGAATAACGCCTCAGCATTGTTCTCTGCTGCTTGCTGCTGTGCTTGTTGCAAGAAAGCGTTGTATTGTTGTTGCTCAAATAGCTGTTCCAGCGCGGACTTTTCTGCAGTTGCTGCAAAGCTTACGGTCAACAGTAATAGGAGAGTAGCAATAGTGAATATCTTCATAACATCCTTGTCGTTAAGCGGGTACTTGTAAGCGGTAGTGCTAGTGAAGTTGTTTAACGTAGAGGCTTGTTATGCTACAAGCAAGCCTTGTGGTTTACCACTGTGTTATGGACAGGCGGATGAATTGCAGCGGTAGCACTGCCGTGTGTTGGCGTTACATGGAAGCCGACGATAGCTAATCGTTGATTAGCTGAGTCCGAAGTTTTTTAGTGGTATTCAATATTGTGGGAGATGGGCAATACGTATCTTCATTCCTGAACTATAGGCTTCACGCTCTTATTATTGCTTTAGTACAGTTGACACTGAATCAATTTAATCATTTTTTGGTAAATAATTTTTATAAAAATATAGTATTAATAATAGATTATTTTTCTTGGCTGCGATTTATATTGCAGGTGTGTGTTTCGCTTTATATCTCATCTAAAAATCTGACAGCCCAATAATTTTTGTTATTAGGCCGCAGATTTAAAAGCTTTTTTTAGGGAGCCTAAACCTAAAGCTTAAAATGCGAGACCACGCCGACGAGTTGTTCCTTTGTCGCGGCCAAAGAGGTTGCGCTATTGAGGGTGGCTTTACCGCTTTGATTCAGTTCATCGACCATTTCACGAATGGTGGCCAGATTACGGTTTATCTCTTCGGTCACAGCGCTTTGCTCTTCTGCTGCGGTGGCGATTTGATTACTGAGCCCATTAATATCGAACACATAAGTGGTCAGGGTATCGAGATTTTCCGTTACCAGATTGGTGGTATCTGCGGCTTGTTGGCAACTGTGTTTAGTTTGCTCCATTGCGGTTACGGCGGCATTGGCACCAAGATAAAGTTGTTCCAGCATCTGGTTGATTTCTGCGGTACTTGCTTGCGTGCGCGCGGCCAGTGAGCGAACTTCATCGGCGACAACAGCAAAGCCTCGACCTTGTTCACCTGCACGGGCGGCTTCGATGGCTGCATTAAGCGCTAGCAGATTGGTTTGATCGGCAATTTCACCTATTACATTCAAAATCGCGGCGATATGACGAGTATTTTCGTTCATATCATTAATCGCATCAGCGGCGACATCGACTTTAGCGACCAAGGCAATCACAGTGTTGGCAGCTTGTTCAACGGCTTTCTTCGATTTATCCGCTTGCGCATTTGCTTGTTGAGTAAACTGGGCTGCAGATGCTGCATCACCCGCGACATTATGGGCCGTGGCGCTCATTTCAGTCATGGCTGTCACGACTTGGTCGGTTTCAACGGCGTGGATTTGCAGTGCATGATTATTGGCATTTGACTGTACATTCAATTGCCCAATTTGGTCGGACATATGATCCGAGGCTTGGGTAATTTCAGACATAATTTCACGTAGATTACCTATCACGCTGTCGAGATCTTCTGCGAGTGAGCAGAGCTCATTTTGTCCTTTAATATTTGTTTTATGAGTTAGGTCGCCATGGGCAAGACGTTCCATTACCCGTTTTATCTCATTGATTATGTGGACGAGTTGTTTACTCATAATGAGGGCGCTGAAGAGTGACGCTACAATCGCGAACAAGATCAATCCCAGTAGGATGCTTTCTGTTGAGGTGACTTTATCTTCAGCTTGTTTGCCTAACTCATGATTTCGCTGAGTGATCAGCGTGACTAATTGGTTGATTTGATTACTGACATTAGGCCCGAGCGCAGCACGCTCAGCGGTTAGCTCAGGTACTGCTCCAGTTTGTTTAGCGAGTGCCAGTTCTTCTTGGTAGAGACGAACATAATGTTCTGTTTGTGGTAAAAGAGTGTGAATAGCTTGAGCATCAGTGCCCATGAAGTCGGTATTAAATTTGGTCAGTTGAGAGACGAGTTGTGCAACCTTATGTTGTTGATCTGCTATAGCTTTACCGTTGTGGACTAAGGTGGCTAAGCGCAGCTCAAAAAAGGATTCTCGTACTGTAGTGAAAGTTTCTGCGAGCTGAGTGTTGTCGACTAGGCTTTTACTGGTCTCACCGAGTTCGTTAAAACTTCGATAGCACGAAATACCTATGATGATCAGTAAGATACTTGTAAACACTGATGGCAATGCCGTCAATGTACTGGTTTTGGCATTTTTAAACATGGTGACCTTCTAGGATAAAAAGCAGCAATGCGTAATTTAATTACGCTATAGGTAATTTTAGCGTGTGCGTGAGCTAGCCAGCAAGAGAGTATTTTATGGAAATGTCTACTAAGATACTGTTTTTAATTGAATTGTTTTATTGGTGTTGCATCTGGTTGGTTGCTAGGTTACGAAGTGTTGTGTTGTTTAAATTCAATTTTTATCTAGATGATTGTTTTTATTATTAAATAACTATGATATATGCAATTTTTTTACAGTGATTTAGCATTTAAATTGGTCTTTGTGATCTCGTACTCAAATGCTACAAATGATTCAAAATGTAATTCAGACGTATAGTTAAAGCCGATGACTCATGCTGAAATAAAAGCCCCCGCCAGTAGTGATTGACGGGGGCTCTACGTTTGCTAGTGGCTAAGTATTTTTGGAATACCTACAACTAGATTTCAGTCTTATTCTTTATATTTAAGCGTGCCGTTGGCTTTGATTTCATCAAACCATAGGTTGTGATGTTGGCTTGCCCAGTTTTCATCACAGTAGCCTGACACCATACATTCCATACCACCTTCTGACATCACAGTTGCCATGAAGATGTGTACGATAGAGAAAGCACAGATCACGATAGCGCTCACTGAATGCAGTACCAGGGCGATCAAGCTTAATGTACGGCTTGGCTCGAACAGGTTAGGGAAGAGTAATAACATGCCCGAGGCCGAAATCACTAATCCAAACAGGGCAAATGCCCAGAACCACATTTTCTCACCCGCGTTAGCAAAACCTGCATCTGGGTGCTTACCTTTGAACGGACCAAAGTTAATGTAACCGCCTACTACCATGAACCACTTTACGTCGTACATTTTTGGCAGTTGGTTTTTCGCCCATAGGGTGGTCATCAATGCCCAACCTATCATGAAGGGAATCGCCATCACGTCATGGATTTGCTTCGCGCCATAGACGATTGCTTCCCAGATGCCTTCGCCCAACCAAGGTTGGAAGAAGAAGCGACCTGCTAATAAGGTTAAGCCTGTTAAAATCAACAGTAAGCATGGAATCGCGCCTAACCAGTGGATTGAAACATCAAACTTAGACCAGCGATGCACTAACTTGCCTGAAAAACCATGGTGCAGCTTGGAGATGCCATTCACCTTTATAAATAGGACAAAGATAATGATCATACCGAATAGTGCTGCCATTAAGGCAGGCGCTAACCAGTCGCTACGCAGCTCCAATACTCGTAAATCGTAGGTATTGATAGGCTGAGCATGAAACTCACTTTGGGAGGTAGTGTATCCCGTGGCACCATCCTTCAGTTGCGCCCAAATTTGGGCATCAGACTGTTGAACTTGATTCGCCAGTTCATCACCACCATTGGCTATACACACAGCACTAAATAATAGTGCTATGGCTAAACCTATGTGTTTGAACCATTTGTTCATCATACATCCTCTCTCACTTAGTCGCGCCTACCTAGATAGGCGCTAAGCTAAGTCTGTGGACAGATCCTGTTGACCTGAATTAATTCCAAGCCGCGTTTTTAGCACCACGATAAGCCACACGCTCACGGAAGATGCTTGAAACCACTTCGGCATCACCTGCTAACAGGGCTTTAGTCGCGCACAGTTCTGCACACATAGGCAGTTTGCCTTCGGCAATACGGTTTGAACCGTATTTTTGGCGTTCTGCATCTGAGTGGTTTTCTTCTGGGCCACCGGCACAGAAGGTACATTTATCCATCTTACCGCGGCTACCAAAGGCACCTTTTTTCGGGAACTGAGGTGCGCCAAATGGACAGGCGTACAGGCAGTAACCGCAACCAATACAGGCATCTTTGTCGTGTAGCACTATGCCATCGTCGGTTCTGTAGAAGCAGTTTGCTGGGCAAACCGCCATACAAGGTGCATCTGAGCAATGCATACAGGCGACAGAGATTGAGGCTTCACCACGTTGACCATCGTTGATTGTCACTACGCGGCGGCGTTGGATACCCCATTCGAGAGCGGAGTCGTTTTCGTTTTTACAGGCAGTGACACAACCGTTACATTCGATGCAGCGCTTGGTATCACACAAAAATTTCATTGTAGCCATAATGGCAATTCTCCTAGCTTAAGCTGCACTTACGCTTTAACAATCTGACAGAGTGATGCCTTGGTTTCCTGCATTTGTGTCACAGGGTCATAACCATAGGTCAGCGCAGTGTTACAAGATTCACCAATAACGTAAGGCACTGTTCCCTCTGGATAATTAGGCGCTAAACTTTCTCCGTGCATCACACCCGCAAAGTGGTATGGCATAAAGGTAACGCCGGGTTTTACCCTTGGGGTAACCATGGCTTGCACCTTAATACGGCTACCTTCGGCGCCTTCTAACCAGACGTCTTCACCGTTACGAATGCCGCGATCGGCAGCGTCGGCAGGGCTTATCTCAACGAACATTTCCTGTTGAAGTTCAGCCAGCCAAGGGTTGGAGCGAGATTCTTCACCACCACCTTCGTATTCAACCAGACGACCCGATGTCAGTACCAGCGGATACTTGCCGCTCATGTCTTTGTCTTGGATAGACTTATACAGCGTAGGGAGACGGTGTACTTGCATGTCGTCATAGGTTGGGTATTTCGCCACTAAGTCACGACGTGCTGTGTATAACGGTTCACGGTGTACAGGGACTTGATCAGGGAAAGTCCAAACAATACAACGAGCTTTAGCATTACCAAAGGGGATACAACCGTGCTTGATCGCCACGCGCACTATGCCGCCTGACAAATCTGTTTTCCAGTTTTTACCTTCGGCTTCCGCTTTTTCTTCCGCCGTCAGATCATCCCACCAACCCAATTGTTTGAGCATATCGGCAGTAAATTCTGGGTAACCGTCTTGAATTTCAGCGCCTTTAGAATAAGTGCCATCGGCTAAAATGCTTTGACCCTTATATTCAACACCGTAACGGGCGCGGAAGTTACCACCGCCGTCTTTAACGTGTTTGGCTTGGTTATAAAGGATCTGAGTGCCAGGGTGTTTAGCCTCTGGTGTGCCCCAACATGGCCAAGGTAAACCGTAGGTTTCGCCTTTAGCTGGGCCGCCTGCGGCTTCCAACGTCTTGTTGCTGAAAGTGCCCCAGTTTTGGGTGTGTAACTTGATACGCTCAGGGCTTTGACCTGTCATACCGATAGTCCACATACCGCGGTTGATTTCACGGGTGATTTCTTCAATCACAGGTAAACCATTTTCAATCGCGATGCGTTTAGTGTACTGCTCGGCAATACCCAGTTTTTGGGCTAAACGGTACATGATTTCGATGTCGGTTTTAGACTCGAACAGTGGTTCGATGACTTTCTCACGCCACTGGATAGAACGGCCTGAGTTAGATACTGAACCGTGAGTCTCAAACTGAGTTGCCGCAGGCAGCAGATATACGCCATTCTTACGACGGTGCATAACACCTGCCATCGTTGGGAATGGATCGACAACGACGACTGTATCCATCTTGTCTAAGGCATCACGCACTTCACGTTGACGGGTTTCAGTGTTGACAGATTGTCCCCAGAAAAACGCCATACGGATATTATCTTTCTGTGCTAACTTGCTCTTATCTTCTAACACACCATCATGCCAACGAGAACAAGGTATACCCGGTGTCGTCATTGGATCTTTGCCAAGGTAGGCTGTTTGATCGAAACGACCTTTCACCCATGCCATGTCCAGATCCCAAACATGGGTCCAGTGACTCCATGCTGCTGAGGTCAAACCGTAGTAACCGGGTAAGTTATCAAATAACAAACCTAAGTCAGTTGCGCCTTGTACGTTATCGTGGCCACGGAAAATGTTAGTGCCGCCACCTGAAACGCCCATGTTGCCCAGTGCTAATTGCAGAATACAATAAGCGCGAGTGTTGGCATTACCCACGTGGTGTTGAGTTCCACCCATACACCAAATCACAGTGCCAGGACGGTTATCAGCCATTAATTTAGCCGCTTGATAAACCTCGGCTTCGCTCACGCCAGTGATGTTTTCGACTTCTTTAGGTGGGAACTTCTTCACTTCAGCACGGATACTTTCCATCTCGAAAACGCGGTGCTTGATAAAGGTTTTATCTTCCCAACCATTTTCAAAAATGTGCCATAACATACCGTAAATAAACGGAATATCAGTGCCTGGGCGAATTGCACAATGCAAGTCTGAATGCGCTGCAGTGCGAGAGAAACGTGGGTCAACGACGATGATTTTGGCGTTGTTTCTTTCTTTAGCGATCAGAATATGTTGCATCGAAACGGGATGCGCTTCTGCTGGGTTTGCCCCGATCAGGAAGATGGCATGAGCATTCTGGATATCGTTGAAAGAGTTCGTTTGCGCACCGTAGCCCCAAGTGTTAGCAACACCGGCTACCGTGGTAGAGTGACAAATACGAGCTGAATGGTCGACGTTGTTTGTGCCCCACATAGCCGCCAACTTGCGGTACATGTAACAACCTTCGTTAGAAAACTTAGCGCTACCCATGAAGTACACTGAGTCTGGGCCAGATTCTTTACGAATGTTGAGCATTTGGTCGCCCACTTCGTTAATAGCATCTTCCCAAGAGATTTTTTTCCACTTGCCATCAACCAATTTCATTGGATATTTCAGGCGTTTTTCACCATGACCATGCTCACGCAGTGCAGCACCTTTCGCGCAGTGACCGCCAGCGTTGAATGGATGGTCGAATGCGGGTTCTTGGCCCGTCCACACACCATTTTGTACTTCGGCATACAGGCCACAACCGACGGCGCAGGCACTACAAATAGTACGTTTGATTTCGATTGGCGCATCATGCGGCACTTCTTTGGCTTCGACACGACGCATCATGCCTGTGCCCATCAGAGATGCTGCGGCAATACCACCTGTGGCGATACCTGCGTGCTTCATAAATTGACGACGGCTGATGCCTAACGCCGGTTTGTCTGCCACTGTGGCAACATTGGACTTGCGAGTTAACTTCATCGCTGACTTCTCCTAGATTAGCTGCGCAAGCTATCGTAATAGCTGCTGATATGCGCAGTTTCGTGGTAACCCTTTGACTCTTTAGTGGTTACCTTGCTGCTCTCGCTGGCCTGTGCCACGCTCATGCCGGTTGCGGCAATGGCGGCACCCGCTACGCTGCCGACGGTGAGCGCTTTGAGCAAAGATCGGCGAGATAAATCGCTGGGTTGCTGCTTCATGCTGACTCCTGAAATTAGGGTTTAGTTTTTGAGAACGCACGGCTTTTTGTGGGGTTTATCTTGTTATCAAAAAGTGAAGATTAGCGGCGGAAAAGATAATGAAATCATCTTGTTTACCATCAATCATCGCGCGTGACGGCAATATAGTAGGAAAGGGTTGAGTAGGAATTGATCTAGGACAGTTTGCAGCCCTGAAATCGGCGGCCGTTCTCTTAAAGCGTTAACTCGCTCATAGTTTAGTGAACTACTGGGGAGGATGGCGTTGGCGGATTTTTGTATCTCGCTGTTTCAGTTGTTAATTTTTTGTACTGTTGAATTATACCAATTACATTAAATATCTAATCAGTTCAGAGCCTCACAGGCATCTCAATCCAAGGCGCATTGACGCAGAAATGGTTATTCCCTTTTAAGTCAATGCAACACGGGAGTGGGATGCCTGTGAGGCTCCCGAAGGGCGGCTGATGTTAACGGCATGGCAACGCGCTTTATACTGCGTTTAAGGCTTTCGACAGAGCACCACTATGCCTTCAAGCCTTCGCCTTGTTTAAAGCGCGTTGAACTCCCGCTGAATGAACATATATTTAATACGATTGGTATTAATGCGAGGGGAACAGTGTGAATAAAAAACACCCCGCGATGCGGGGTGTTTTGAGGATGTAAAAGCTGCGGTTTAACTTAGTCTTTATACTTTAAGCTGCCGTTGGCCTTGATTTCGTCATACCAGAGATTATGGTGCTGGATTGCCCAGTTTTCATCACAATAGCCTGACTTCATGCACTCCATACCGCCTTCGCTCAGTACGGTCGCCATCCAAATATGCACTATAGTAAAGGCAATCAAGATAATGGCGCTGATAGAGTGGATCAGCAGCGCGCCCATAGAGGCTTCGCGGGGTAAATCCAAGCCTGGCAATACCAACATGATGCCAGATACGCTGATGAATAAACCAAACAACATCAGGGTCCAGAACCACATTTTTTCACCGGCGTTAGCGAAACCACTGTCAGGGTGCTTACCTTTGAACGGGCCAAAGTTGATATAACCACCTACCACTAAAAACCATTTCAAATCATACATCTTGAAGGTTTGTAACGGCATCCATTTCACCACACATACAGCCCAAGCCGCGATAAAAATGGGACCTGCCCAATCGTGGATTGTTTTGCTGCCATAGATCAATGGCGCCCAAAGGTCGGGGCCTAACATTGGCTGTATGACATGCTTACCTAACATTATGGTTAGGCCGGTAAACATCAGTGCCAGACAGCTGCTCGCCATGATCCAATGGATCCACAGATCCGCCTTTGACCAGCGCGAAACCATCTTGCCTGAAAAGCCATGACTCAGTTTTGATGGACCATTCACCAGATAAAACAATAAGAAAGCACCAAACACACCTACCACGGCTAGCGCCATGACGGGGGTTAAGTATTCATTTCTCAGTTCTTTACCTTGGTTACCGGCAACGTTAATCAACACCCCAGTATCTATCCCTTTGGCAGTGGTGTAGCCGGCATCGCCTGCTTTTACCGCTCGCCAAAGATCGGCATCGCTGGTTTGCGCTTTCGCCTGTTGTTGACTCGATTGCTGATCACTTGCGTGTACTGGGTTTGAGCTCATGACTGAACCTAATCCCAATCCCATGACGAGCACCAACAGAGCAAACAGACTGCGCAGTGATTTGTTTAACTGTTTGTTTAACATTTTCACTCCTTGCCAGAGGTTAGGGATTTCTCCCTAACCCTCGCTCTGCTTAGTTAATCTCACCTGTCTTGGGGTTGTAACCCCAAATCACGTTAGGATTGCCTCGAGAGGCCATACGTTGACGGTAAATGTTTGATACCACTTCCGCATCACCTGCGAGCAGCGCTTTAGTAGAACAAAGCTCAGCACACATAGGTAACTTGCCCTCAGCAATACGGTTGGCACCGTATTTTTTACGCTCAGCTTCGGAGAAGGTTTCTTCTGGGCCACCGGCACAGAAAGTACACTTGTCCATCTTGCCACGACTACCAAAGGCAGTCTTTTTCGGGAATTGCGGTGCACCAAATGGACAAGCATAGAAGCAATAACCACAACCGATACAAGTATCTTTGTTGTGCAGCACTATGCCGTCTTCGGTACGGTAGAAACAATCTGCCGGACATACGGCCATGCAGGGAGCGTCAGTACAGTGCATACATGCCACTGAAATTGAGGCTTCGCCAGGTAGACCATCGTTGATCGTCACCACGCGGCGACGTTGAATTCCCCACTCGAGAGCGGAGTCGTTTTCGTTCTTACATGCAGTGACGCAACCGTTACACTCGATGCAGCGCTTGGTGTCACACAGAAATTTCATGACTGCCATAATGGCTTATCTCCTCATCAAGTAGGTTAGGCTTTGCTGATTTGGCATAGGCTGGACTTAGTTTCTTGCATCTGAGTCACAACGTCGTAGCCATAAGTTAAAATGGTGTTTGCAGATTCGCCTATCACGTAAGGCACAGTGCCTTCTGGATAGTTTTTCGCTAGGCTTTCGCCTTCAAACACCCCAGCAAAGTGGTATGGCATAAAACATTCACCGGCAATAACGCGCGGTGTCACCATAGCCTTAACCGTGATTTTGGCGCCTTCTGGACCATGAACAAAAACATTGTCACCGTCGCGAATACCGCGATCCGCTGCATCTGCAGGGTTCATTTCGATGAACATTTCTTGTTGTAGTTCAGCTAACCAAGGGTTAGAACGGGATTCTTCACCACCACCTTCATATTCCACTAGGCGGCCTGATGTGAGTGCCAATGGGAAGTCTTTAGCAAAATCCTTGTCTTGAATTGACTTATACAGTGTCGGTAAACGAGCAACCATACGATCTTCGTAGGTGGGGTATTTAGCGACTAAGTCACGACGAGGCGTGTAAAGTGGTTCGCGGTGGCGTGGAATATCGTCTGGGAATGTCCATACAATACAACGAGCTTTAGCGTTACCGTAAGGGATACAGCCGTGCTTGATAGCAACACGTTGGATACCGCCGGAAATGTCAGTTTTCCAGTTTTTGCCTTCGGCGTGTTTTTTCTCGTTTTCGGTCAGGTCATCCCACCAACCTAATTGCTTAAGCATATCGGCGGTAAATTCAGGATAGCCATCTTGGATCTCACTGCCTTTAGAGTAAGTACCTTCGGCAAGAATATTATTGCCTTCATGTTCCACACCATAGCGAGCACGGAAGTTACCGCCACCGTCTTTCACATGTTTGGCTTCGTTATACAGAATCTGGGTACCAGGATGTTTCATCTCTGGTGTGCCCCAACATGGCCAAGGTAAGCCGTAGGTTTCGCCTTTGGCAGGACCGCCGGGGGCTTCTAGGCTGTCAGCATCAAAAGTACCCCAGTTTTCTTGGTGCATTTTTAAACGCTCTGGGCTTTGTCCGGTATAACCGATAGTCCACATACCTGTGTTAAATTCGCGGGTGATATCTTCAATCAAAGGCTCTTCACCATTGACTTTAATATGCTTGAATAGCTCTTTATCTATACCCACTTTTTTGGCGAGTTTGTACATGATCACATGATCAGGCAGGGATTCGAACAGGGGTTCTATGACCTTAGAACGCCATTGTACTGAGCGGTTAGTCGCAGAGATTGAACCGTAGGTTTCAAACTGGGTTGCCGCAGGAAGTAAATAAACCCCATCTTGACGTTGGTGCATAACACCCGCCATGGTTGGGAATGGATCGACAACGACGACGGTATCCATTTTATTTAAAGCTTCACGCACTTCACGGCCACGGGTTTCAGTGTTGACCGATTGTCCCCAGAAGAACGCCAGACGAATATTGTCTTTTTGCGCTATCTTGGTTTTATCTTCTAACACGCCATCGTGCCAGCGCGAACAAGGAATACCCGCAGAGGTTTGCGGTTTTTGTCCTAGATATTCGCCTTGATCGAAACGGCTCGCTACCCAATTAGGGTCGAGATCCCACACATTATTCCAATGGGCCCAAGCGCCAGTCGTTAAACCGTAGTAACCCGGTAAGTTATCAAATAACAAACCAAAGTCGGTTGCGCCTTGCACGTTATCATGGCCGCGGAAAATGTTAGTGCCGCCGCCAGGTACACCCATGTTGCCTAAAGCGAGTTGTAACATGCAGTATGAACGGGTGTTCGAGTTACCCACGTGATGCTGAGTACCACCCATACACCAAATAATGGTGCCGGGTTTGGTTTCCGCCATCATTTTGGCGACGCGGTACATCTGCGCCTTTGGTACACCCGCAACCAGTTCAACTTCTTCTGGGGGGTACTTTTTTACTTCTTCGCGGATACGATCCATGCCATAGACACGGTGTTTGATAAACTCTTTATCTTCCCAGCCGTTTTCAAATATGTGCCATAACAGGCCATAAATGAAGGGGATGTCTGTGCCAGGACGGATATGCACGTACTCGTCAGATTTCGCTGCAGTACGGGTGAAACGTGGATCAACAACGATGATTTTAGCACCACGTTCTTTACCAATCAAAATATGCTGCATGGCAACAGGATGCGCTTCACTGGGGTTTGCCCCAATAAACATGATGCACTTAGAGTTGCGAATATCGTTGATTGAGTTGGTTTGCGCACCGTAGCCCCAAGTGTTAGCAACACCGGCTACCGTGGTAGAGTGACAAATACGGGCAGAATGGTCGACGTTGTTCGTGCCCCACAGTGCCGCAAATTTGCGATATAAATAAGCTTGTTCGTTAGAGAACTTAGCGCTACCCATAAAGTAGACTGAATCTGGACCTGACTCTTGACGAATTGAAGCCATTTTATCGCCGACTTCATTAATCGCTTGATCCCAAGAGATCTTTTTCCATTTTCCGCCTTCTAACTTCATGGGGTATTTCAGGCGTTTTTCGCCGTGACCATGTTCACGCAGTGCAGCCCCTTTCGCGCAGTGACCGCCAGCGTTGAACGGGTGATCGAATGCGGGTTCTTGACCCGTCCATACACCATTTTGTACTTCTGCATACACACCACAACCTACGGCACAGTGAGAACAGATGGTACGTTTTACTTCGGTGGGAACATTGTGGCCAATATCTTCTTGGGCCTGTGCTTTACGCATCATGCCTGTGCCCAGCATGGACGCCGCAGCGATCCCTCCTGTGGCAAGACTTGCCGATTTTAAGAATTGACGACGATTGAGACCCAGTGCTGGCGCTTTAGTTTCGACAACCTGGTCTGTTTTGCGGGTTAATCGCATCACACACTCTCCTCTATTTTAGTTTTAAAGCGACGCATAATAGCTACGAATATGGTCGGTTTCGCGGTAGTTCTCACTTTTAGGCTCTGTGGTTGCTGCCGTTTTTGTCGAAGCTAACGCTTGACTACTCACAGTGACCACTGCGCCTGCCGCACTGCCGAGTGCCAATGCTTTAAGCAATTGACGACGGCCCATGTCGGAAGCTGGCTTCTTCATAGTGTCTCCTTGTGTTACTGGATAAGGTGGTACAAACGGCTACCACCTCGGTTATTGTGGAAGCCTAAGCTTCCGTTATTGTTGCTAAGGTAAACATTAATCTCACCTTCGCAGTTTGAACTCATCTCTAACATTTACATTTAGCACGCACATGCCGCGCTATCACTCAGTTTAGTCTTAGTTCA
Organism: Shewanella sp. SM68; assembly: GCF_025653925.1. Lineage (NCBI taxonomy): Bacteria > Pseudomonadati > Pseudomonadota > Gammaproteobacteria > Alteromonadales > Shewanellaceae > Shewanella > Shewanella sp. SM68. The sequence goes on along the minus strand of NZ_JAKKRU010000006.1, from coordinate 7,051 downwards.
TTAACTCTACTGGTTTTGCTAAATCGCTGGTGGCTGGCTGTAAGTCTGCGCTGCCTGGGCAATTGACTGGAATATCTAAGCTTAATTGCTCAAAAGCACTGGCTTCCATTGCAAAAAAAGCTTTTGCTAGCTGTGCAACCGTGGCGTAAAACGCCGCACTTGGCGCTTTGGCTAAATTGTCGCAAAAACGGCCAATCCAGCTGCCGATATGGCGTTGGTAAAAAGCCAATTGGCGATAACTTGGCGCTTCTAAAATCAGGGTTCCCATCACTTCACACAGGGCTGCAACGTGATCTTCGGGTTCCTTGACGTTGTCTTCGCGTTCAAACCCTAGTTGCATTAAGTCTTGGCGTAGCAATGCCAGTGGTTTATCCATCAATGAGCCCGTCATAAACCAGCTGCCGTAGGGCAGGATCTCACCGCAACCTACACCGAGGAACAGGGCAAAATACTCGTCTTCTAGTTGTGCGCTGTTGAACTGCTGTGCGGCGAGTTGGAGTGATAACCAAGCTTTAGTCATCTCGTTGTCTTCATTGGCATCAATTTCAAGATTAGCCAAAAAGTGTAGCAGTTCAGGGCTTGGCTGACGGCGCAATAGGGCGGCTAACAGTTGATAGATATCGGCTCTCAACTGATCGTTTTCTGAAACTTGTCTTACTGATTCGGTCATAGCGGATCTCTTATCGCAGTTGCTTTTCAGGATCTTGAAGAATGTCTTCAAACATGTCTTTTACCCGGCAGTCGCCACACATTTTCAAGCGTTCAATATTGGCAGAAAATGCGCTGTGCGCGCCGACCATATCCAGCATCCGATGCACCATAGATTGGGTCGCAAAAGGAGAGCCGCAGCGAATACATTCGAAGGGGGCTTCTTCTTTCAGGGTGTGTTGTTGCTGACGGGCAGCTTTATCAAAGTTAATTTGTGGCGTAAGGCTTATCACTTTTTCAGGACACGCTGCCTCACATAAACCGCATTGCACGCAGTTTTGCTCGATGAAGTGTAGTGCAGGTTTGTCGCCACCATCTTGTAATGCCATCGTGGGACAAATTGCCACGCAGGACATACACATAGTGCACTTTTCGACATTCACACTGACTTTGCCAAAGGGAATATTGCTGAGGCTGAGGCAAGTATCGATTTCACCCGCTTGGCTATTGAGGTGGTCGATCGCTTCAAATAGCGTATTGCGTTTTGTGGTCGACGCAAATACAGCGGGCACGATCACGGGCCAATCTAAGCTGATATCGAGCATCGAATCTAAATCGGCAAGCATGCTCGGGTCGATGAGGCTAATGCGTTGTGGCTGGCCCATTTCATCTAAAATGCTATTGGCTAACGACAGTTCGCCTTTAAGCATTTGCGTTAGGGTTGGCGCTGTTGCGTCTGTGTTGAGGAGCAGCACTTGGCGCGCGCCCCAAGCGAGTACTGACAACCAATGATCTACGCTAGCAACGGTAATTTCTTCGAGGGCAACGGGGATGATGTCGCCTGCTAAATCGTCGCTAATAAAGTTGGCGCCGACAGCATTATCGTGGAACAAAATCACCGGTGCGGTTTGGGCTTGTTCGCGGAAACGGCTAACGACTTTGTTCAGGTATGAATGCAAAGCTTGTGGCGTAGGTAAATCGTAACTGATGGCACCCGTTGGGCAAGCGCTGGTACAACTGCCTGCGCCATGGCAAAGATATGGATCGATTTCAATTTTCTTTGCGACACTGCTGATCGCATCTGCTGGGCAGAAGTTGAGGCAACGATTACAACCATTGATGCCATTGCGGTCGTGGGCACAGATATCTGGGTTAATTTTGACGTAGCGCGGCTTATCAAATTGGCCGATGAGATCGGGAATTTGCGCAAGGGCATCTTCGAGTTTTTCAGCGTCTTGGCCTACGTAAAAATAGCCGGGTGGCAGCATTTCTAAGTTCAAACAAGCTGCGCTGCTCAAATCGAGCACGATATCGAAATGGGGTTTACGGATTGACACTAAACTGAGTTCGGCAGCACCATCTTGATGTTCAACACTGACTTGAAATTGGCCTAAAAAGCCTTTTACACCAATGAGTTTGTTGTAATAGCTTTCGACATCAGTTGCCGCCGCCATGACACGTTCTAGGTGCGCTTCATCTTGGCTGGTAATGGCTTCGTTGGCTAAAATCACCCTATGGGCCATAGTGGACAATTTGTCCGCGGCAAGGCGAGCCAGATCTTCTGGGCCAATAATAAGAACATTGCCTTCGGTGGTATAGCTGACAGTTGGCGGGATCAGATTCTGCAACATCTGAGTTTGCGTTAATACCTGTTGTCGCGCTTGTTTTAACGCTTCTTGGGTTTGATTGGTCATCAAATAAGTGCTCACATTGCGTTCCTGAACAGTACTTTGGCTGTTTCTTGTTTTACTGTATCTGGGCAGATTTAGGCGGCTGGTAATAAGTAAGTCATTGCCTTTTCTGCTTTTATCTAAGCTTTTTTATATCTTAGTACAGCAATTCACATACCAAAGTTACGGACATTAAAATTAGCTAAACTGACGTTAAACAACTCGGGTATGTGCCTGAGCTAAGGGCTCTGGTGCATTTTGGGGTAGGTCATCAGTCTCCCCATCCAAATTGTCCGTTATCGGCTCAGCTGCCCATTCGACTTCGACTTCATTAGTCTCATGAGTTGTTGTTTCGCTTACATCAAGACTCGTGGATGGATTGCTTTCTTCAGTTTGTTTGGCTAAAACAGCTGATTCTTCATCCGAGGTCTCGCTGTCTTCGGCTATGTAACGGAAGACTTTTTGCATCAATTCAGCTGAGACTTCTGCACTGAGTTTCGGTTGATTACTGTAATCGAGTGCATATTCCAAAAGCCCATCTATCTCGTTGAAATGCGGTTGTTTCCACAGTGCACGTAGCGCTGCAGATTTAGCCGCAGGGTCAACATTGGCGCCCATAAAACTTGCAAAGCTGCCGCCTATTTCAATTTCGTCGGGATTGGGTAAATCCGCTGCAGTGAGGATGCGATTAGGATCGTCATACTCTGCAGTATTAGGTTCAAAGGCTGACTCTGTGGGTTGAAGCTGCTCAACTGCCATAGTGGGCTCGGCTACGATGGTCTCCAGAGGTGTGATTTCCCCGTCAGCTCGCGCTTCCTCTGCTGCAACTTGTTCGCGCCGTTGGTTCCAGCGACTCAGTAGCCCGCCTGTTTTTTGTATGGATTCAGCCATTAGTCCCTCCGTAATGGATCGTGACTCGGGCCTTGATTATTACGGCCATCGACATGTTTACGGCGATGAGCGGCAATTTCGACTTCACCATATTGGGTGATAAAGGCTTCAATCCAACAAGCGATAGCTTTTGGCATCAATAAGTTGAGGACAGGGGTATTGCCCTCAAGACAACCCGCCGCGACATTCTGATCCGCCGATAATGCCGCCGGTATCCAAGTGCCATCGGCCGTTTCATCACATACTAAATACAGCATGGCGTTATCTAAATCGAGATTGAGGCGATAGCTGGCGCGTTCGTCTTTGTGCAGTTCGAGTAGCACTAAGGTTGCATCGTCTGGGGCTTGATGGGTGGCGGGAAGTAGGTGATCAATTTCCCATTGTACTGAGGTCCAGCGGCCAACTTGCTTCTCTACTTTCTTGAGTGAAACGTACATAGGCCAAACACTAGTTGTATGTTGCATTGTCTCTCCGTCTCAGCCGTGTTGATGGACAAACCGTAGAGTGAACGGTTCGGTTTTACCAACAAATTGCGATAAAAGGTCACTGCAATATTGGTGCCAGTAAACATAGTGGATTAGTTTGAGCTAGATCATCAAAAACACCCTATAAATTGGACATTTTGTCCAGTACAGGATTTTGTTTGGGACATAAAAGGGCTAATGAAAAATCAGCATTGCGGCAGATCACGCATTTAACCCCAATTTTTATGTCTAGGTATAAATATTGCTATGCTCTGGCTATGACTCGTTAAGCGGTAACATTATGATCTCTGAAAATATCACTATTCCTGATAACAACATGAGCACAGATAGCGAAATAGCGGCAGCCAATCCTTCTCAAAAAACTCAGCATCAGTGTTCTTTTGTGAGAACTCAAGTGGAAGTACCGCTAACCATTGCTGTAAAAGCAGTGAATGAAGCCGGGGAAGTGTTGGATAAATTTGTCGCCTGCGAACGTCCGCTTACCGTGTATTTGAACTGGCGACCAATAGTGACACTTATGACCCTAGGGGCGAAACCTGAGTCACTGGCGTTAGGTTATCTTAAGAACCAAGGCTTTATTTCGGATGTCAGTCTATTGGACTCGGTTATTGTCGATTGGGATGTGAGTTCTGCAGCCGTGGTTACCCGTGAACAAACCGCCGATCTGGATGAGAAACTCTCCGAAAAAACGGTGACATCAGGCTGTGGTCAAGGCACGGTTTATGGCAGTTTTATGCAAGATTTAGACGGCATCAATTTACCAACGCCAAGTCTTAAGCAAAGCACCCTTTATAGCTTATTGAAAAATATCAACGAATATAATGAAACCTATAAAAATGCGGGTGCTGTACACGGTTGTGGCTTGTGCGAAGACGATAAAATTATGGCTTTCGTCGAGGATGTTGGCCGTCATAATGCCGTAGATACTTTGGCTGGGGATATGTGGCTGACTCAGGATCGCGGCGATAATAAGATATTTTATACCACTGGCCGCTTAACTTCGGAAATGGTGATTAAAGTCGCCAAAATGGGGATCCCTATTTTGCTATCACGCAGTGGCGTGACTCAGATGGGCTTAGCACTAGCGCAGCAGTTGGGTATTACTATTATTGCCCGCGCTAAAGGCCGTCACTTTTTGGTGTACCACGGTAGTGAAAATCTGCAGTTTGATGCCAATACGGCTCCTTAGCCCCAAGTTAGCTAAGACAGTAATGCTAAGACTTACATGCAGTAACGAAGAATAAGACAAGGAAACAAGATGACGTCTGCCAGTGAATTGGTCTACATGAGCGCGAAGCAAGTGGCTGAGTATTTAGATCTTAATGAGAAAAAAGTCTACGCCATGGCTAATGACAGAATTCTCCCCGCCACTAAAATCACCGGTAAATGGCTATTTCCGAAAGTGTTAATCGACCGTTGGGTAATGGATTCTTGCCACAGTGGCATGCTGACCGACCGTTTATTGATCACTGGTAGTGACGATCCACTATTATCTATGCTGGTGGCGCGTTTGATGGCGCAAGTTGGTAGCCGTGAGTTGATAAGCTACAGCGCAACAGGTTCACGCTTAGGGTTAGAGTTGCTTGCTAAAGGTTATGCCGATGTGTGCACCTTACACTGGGGTAGCATGGAGGATAGAAATATTCGCCACCCAGCTTTACTTAAAGGTTATAACAACCATCAACAATGGATCATGGTGCATGGTTACTCCCGTCAGCAAGGGTTGATCATGCGTGCCGATATGCACCACAGATGCCAAGAAGAAGATAAAGTCGTGAACTTGCCTTGGCGTTGGGTGAGTCGTCAGGGGGGCGCAGGTAGCCAACAGCACTTAGAGCATTGGTTGTTAAAGCAAGGTGCTCGCTTAGATCAACTTAATGTCGTGCTAACTGCCTATAGTGAACGCGAGTTGGCGGGTTATATCGCTAGGGGTGATGCCGATATTGGTTTTGGTTGTCAATCTGTGGCTTTGGAAAGTGGTTTAAGTTTCGTGCCACTGATTAAAGAGTCTTTCGATTTCGTTATGCCGCAAAGCATTTACTTCCGTCGTCAGCTTCAACAACTTTTTACTATGTTGGCGAGTGGTCACTCGAGGCAAATGGCGGCACTACTTGGTGGCTATGATCTTACCGACTGCGGACAACTGCTATGGAGTGCGAGCTAATCCACTCAACTCGGTAATGGATTAAGGTGAATAGAGTTGAATGGTCTCTGAACTACTTATTACTGCTACTACATGCTGATATCTAATGTAGCCAGTTACTAACGAATAAGTATCAAAGAGACCCTCTTTATATTGCTGATTACGTTGTTTCGACTTTCTATGGTGTGTTGATGGGAGGCAACTACTATATATAGGTAAAGTATCTTCATCGCCAAATACACTCAGAGTGTCATTTTCTTCTGTTGTTCCCCGTCATTCTCCCATAAACGACTCCATATAAAAGTGGAGGTGAGATATTCCGGTTCGAGCAGCCGTTATTCTCATTTAAATCTGATAGCATTCATGCTCATGATCCCTTTGTCTTGATACTGTACGCTGGTAATCAATTGGGCCAAATTACAGATAAAACGCTATTTTGTGGATAACTTTGGGGGTAAGTAGTGGGTATCTTGTGGCTAGATTAGATAATTAGAATTAACTGCAAATTTCCTTAAAATAGGGGTTGCGCAAAATCTCCTGCTGCCTATAATGCGCATCCACTGACACGGCAGACTGCGAAAGCCAGCTGACGAGTTAGGTTGAATTGATTAGCTTTTAAGCACTTAATTCAACAGTAGCAAGAAGTTGCAAAAACTCCTTGACGCGAAACGGGAAATGCGTAGAATACGCAGCCCTAGCCAACTGGAAGCGTTCGGCGCTCAGTCTGGTACTCAAGTTCTCTTACGAATATTGAGTTGCTCTTTAACAAGATAAAACAAGAAATCTGTGTGGACACTCACAGGTGTTGAGTTAATCGAAACTGCTTAGCCTTCGGGTTGGCAGTCAAAAATTTAAATCAATGTAACAATGAGTGTTCATAGTAATATGTACAGTTTGTTTCAGCCCTTCTTTTATAGGGAGTGCGAGAAACAAAAAATCAGAATTCATTGAGCCGCTGAAGTCGCAAGACGGAAGCAACAAAACTTTAATTGAAGAGTTTGATCATGGCTCAGATTGAACGCTGGCGGCAGGCCTAACACATGCAAGTCGAGCGGCAGCACAAGGGAGTTTACTYCTGAGGTGGCGAGCGGCGGACGGGTGAGTAATGCCTAGGGATCTGCCCAGTCGAGGGGGATAACAGTTGGAAACGACTGCTAATACCGCATACGCCCTACGGGGGAAAGGAGGGGACCTTCGGGCCTTCCGCGATTGGA
>NZ_JAKKRU010000042.1:0-504 GCF_025653925.1 Shewanella sp. SM68 | reverse complement strand
TCACCGATGGCTTCACCGATGCCGATGAAACCCTGACCGTGGCTGAAGACAGTGGCGTCACCAATGGCTCCTTGCTCACCGGCACCACCAGTGTCGATGGCCCGCTCAGCATTCAGAGCTTCAGCGTCGCCGGACAAACCGGTCCGTTCACCCTGGGCACCGCCTACGTGATCGCCGGCCAAGGCACCCTGACGGTCAATGCCAACGGCACCTACAGCTTTGAGCCCGCCGCCAACTGGAACGGCAACTWCCCGGTTGTCACCTACACCGTCACCGACGGCGTCAGCACGGACACCTCGACCTTGAACATCGGTGTGACCCCTGTCACCGATGGCTTCACCGATGCCGATGAAACCCTGACCGTGGCTGAAGACAGTGGCGTCACCAATGGCTCCTTGCTCACCGGCACCACCAGTGTCGATGGCCCGCTCAGCATTCAGAGCTTCAGCGTCGCCGGACAAACCGGTCCGTTCACCCTGGGCACCGCCTACGTGATCGCCGGCC
>NZ_JAKKRU010000041.1:0-537 GCF_025653925.1 Shewanella sp. SM68 | reverse complement strand
ATCCCGCATAGCTCCACCATTTACACCTTATTCTGACTTTATTGMAAAGTAATAAGGCATATGCACTATGGATAGAGATGCCAAAGATAAACTAAAAAATTATCTTTGGCTTTTTTAAGCCCGCTCTTTAACAATTTGGAAAGCTGATAGTATTTAATTGCATGAGTCTGTCATGTRATTAATTACAAAACGTTTAATGCGAAAGCATTGAACATGAGTTCTCAAACACTTTATTAAGTGTCTTGAATATTCAATAGTAAATTATGCTTAGTGGCATAGTTTACGTCTAAGGCGCGTCCACTTCTTTGGTCAGAAGTGAGACAAGTAAAACCAAGCTGGTCGCAATGCGRCGCAGATGAGTGAAACTCATTTGGGTTGTATGGTTAAGCGACTAAGCGTATACGGTGGATGCCTTGGCAGTCAGAGGCGATGAAGGACGTAGTAACTTGCGAAAAGCGTTGGCGAGCTAGTAACAAGCATTTGAGCTAAGTAACTTGCGAAAAGCGTTGGCGAGCTAGTAACAAGCATTTGAGCTAA